>NZ_CP109901.1:301102-602204 GCF_033095805.1 Serratia sp. UGAL515B_01
CGCTCAATACGTTACGCTCGAAGCCCAGACCTTCGCGGATTGAAAGTAGATGGATGGAGTGATTTCCGATGTAGCCACTGAGGATGATTTTTTGCCCAGGACGGACATTGCGGACGCTGATCGGAGGGCGTTCCATGACACCGACGCCAGCGGTGTTGATGAAGAGCCTGTCAGCTTCTCCCTTGCCTACTACTTTGGTATCACCGGCAACGATCTTGACACCCGCCGAGCGGGCAGTGTCACGTACAGACTCAATTATCACCAGCAATTCTGATATCGGCATGCCCTCTTCGATGATGAGACTGAGCGTGATATAGAGTGGACGTGCGCCACTCACTGCCAAATCATTCACAGTACCGCACACTGCAATTTTGCCGATGTCACCATTGCCAAAAATGAGCGGGGTTACCACGAAAGAGTCTGTAGTGAATGCGATACGGTTGGTGGGAAGTTCCAACAAAGCGCTGTCCTCCATGATACCGAGATAGGTGTCTCCCAAAGTCTCAGATATGCGCTCCACAAGTTCCCGGCTTAACTTAGCTCCAGTACCATGGTCAAGAACCACGGTTTCAACCGAAGGGTCATGTGATTCTGTGAACGAACCGTTGATGCCTGCCTGTGTGTACGCCATACTCACGCTGACCTCCTTTCGCCACGTTCAGGAAGATCATCACTCTTGCTCAGCCACGACAGGATTTCTGCAGAAGGCGCTACGGTCGCGCAGTAGCCAGCTAGCCACTCTAGTGCACGGTCTGTATCCTCTGATGTTGGTGAGAAGACACAGTCATCGGGGACCCAAACATTGTAACCTCGAAAGAATGCATCAGCAGCTGTGGTCTGCACACAAACATGAGTTTGCAGCCCGGTGACTACAACTGTTTTGACGCCAAGCTTCTGGAGAGTTTCATCCAATGTGGTCTCGTAAAAACCGCTGTCTCGTCCTTTTATAACCACTAGATCTGACGGATGGTAGATGTCTTTGATGAGCTGGTTACCTGGGGTGCCAGCGATCGCCGGTATGCCCGCCGCACGATGACGATAGCGGCGTTGAACAGATGGATCCTCGGGATCATGGATGAGTTGCAAGTGAATGACGGCCTGATCGATTGCCCTAATGCCGTCTAGGAACGTATTGAATTTATTGAGTTTACGAGCTAACTCCTGCGGGTCGGTGGTTATCTTGTAGGTGAATTCATACTGCAAGTCATTGGTGAGAACGGCAACGTTTGGCATGTTAATATTCCTTGATATCAACTATTTCAATTGGTTACTATCATTTCTGTAGGCGAGAAATTTTTCTAGGTACAGCCTATATTTAGGTAATTAAACAAATATTGCCCAGTGCAAGGTGTACTATTCTTGAGGCTTTAGCCTATACAGATGGCCCGCTGACGGACTTCATGGGAGTAACTGTCTTTTTTTCATTTCTCTCTCAGAACATTTCTTATTTACTTCGAATCTGATGACAATTAAACCAACAAAGAGTTAATGTGTATAATTCCAATTTATCCAAATTTGATAAGTAGTAGGAATGAATGTGGGCACGATTCTTATTTGTTAAATTGCATGAATGGATGTAATGATAGTGAATATAAAATTGTTAAAGGCATTTGTTACATTAGCTGAGGAAGGGAGTTATCACTCTGCTGCGGATATCCTGTGCTTGACGCAATCTGCATTAACCAAGCAGATCCAGATGCTGGAGCATCTGATCGGAGTGACTCTTTTTAAACGAGGGCGTTTTGGTGCGAAACTAACAGTCACTGGGGGATTGCTTTATTCCAAGACCTCCGAATTACTAAAACATAACTATGAATTTCTGGAGTATGTGCGTAAATTAGAAAAAGGGAATGTAGGTAAACTAGCTCTTGGGTTTGGCATATCGACATTTCAAGTCGCCCCTGCATGGGTGAGTACTTTTCGTGCACAGTTCCCAGATGTTGAAGTATCTCTGAACGACATTCCTTCCAACGTGCAGTGTCGAATGTTACTAGAGGGGAAAATTCAGGTTGGATTTATCCGTCTGCCGGTACCTGAGCCACTCCATGTCGAAGTGCTGTTTGAAGAGAAACTGGTCCTAGCCGCCCGTTCCGGTGTTCGAGTGGATCCCGCGAATATCCAACCTGTATTAGCTATACATCAACTATTGCAAATCAATCCAGACCGTGGGCGTGGGTTAGCCCACCAAACAGCCTGTTTTCTCAAAAATAATAATCTCAACGCCAGATTTGCATCGGTTGCTGATGATATTCATACCTTGCTAGCATTAATCGCGGCAGGAAACGGTGTGGCATTGTTGCCTTCTGGTGTCAGTCATTTTTTGCCTACTGGTGTGACGCTTGCGCAGCCCGAGGGAAAGCATAATGGATGGCAGATTGGGGTAGCCTGGAACCCAGAGATAAAGGATATTCTGCGGGATAAATTTTTACAGATAGTTATAGGTGAGACATGAGGTAACTTAGGTTTGACGAATTACGCTAGTAGCCTAAATCAAGTGAAATAGTGATGCTTAAATTTAAGATACTGTAAAAGAGATTGCGTAATTGCCTCTTTTTGATATGTTCTTTCTAACAACGGAAGCAGATAAATTATCGGCATTATGCACTTGTTGTACAACCATATAACAATCAAGT
Source organism: Serratia sp. UGAL515B_01 (assembly GCF_033095805.1). Lineage (NCBI taxonomy): Bacteria > Pseudomonadati > Pseudomonadota > Gammaproteobacteria > Enterobacterales > Yersiniaceae > Serratia > Serratia sp. UGAL515B_01. The sequence continues at coordinate 303,736 of NZ_CP109901.1, forward strand.
GGTTATGGTTGTTTGTGTCAATTTGGTAACTGGCTGGTATCTCATTAATTAATCCTGAATAACTTCCATTTGCTCAACAATACTCTTGTTGAATTAATCAGCGACTACAACAAGGTATTCGATAGTAATACTTTTTATTTCTGAATATCGCATTATCATTCTATCAAGATTAATGCGTGCTGTTCTACTTTTATGATAATTTTTGTGTAACATTACTCTTGTTACATCAGAAATGACAATTCTCTCTAGGATGCCATCTGGATTAAGATGGGAATTCTCTAATATTCCGCTATACAAGTACGCACTACCATTAACTTCGACCATAAATGTCATTTTTATAAAATCAGCATTTTTACTTTTCTCTACTTTACCTTTTAATTCATAATACCAATGGAGGTTAAATGAGAACAATGATTCTTTATATGGATTTAATTTAAACATAATTTTTTGAGCGATTATGCCAAGCAGATATAGCAATAATAAAGCCATTATGAAATATGTAGCTATATAAGTCGCGTTATTTGTTATTTTTTAAATCATTAGGTAATAACTTATCATTCATCAATAATTTCAATATAATTATGTAGTCAATTTTTTATTTTGCTATTAAACTTGAAAATAGTATCATAATGCAGTGTATAACAATAGCTGCAAAAAGGCACCTGTTCTCTACACACATTGCAGTCACTGTTTCCATTTCCAAAGCGGAATTTCATGTTATCCAGCAACCCACTTGGCATGTTAAATTGGATGGTGCGAAAACTCATGACGTTTAAAGGAATGAACATCAATGTCTTTAATTGAAATAGCGGCGAGCTCAACTTATGCCACTTCAGTATGGATGGCCGCGCGTAACAATGTACATACCTGGTGGATAGGTATCATTGGCTGTTTGCTCTATGGATGGGTATTTTTTTCTGTTCAGCTATATGCCGATGTGACACTTCAACTATTTTTTATTGTCAGCAGTATTGTAGGTTGGGTGAATTGGTTAAGCGGAAATAAGGGTAAGGCTATACATGTCCGTAAAACGCCAATATGGGTTATTGCCGCTTTTGCTCTCGCCGCCTTGTGCGTATCATCTTGTTATGCCTACTTACTACACACTTTTACTGACGCCTGGTCCCCTTGGGTCGATTCATTAGTCATGACGTTTAGCATCATGGCACAGTTTATGCTTATGGGGCGGAGGCTTGAGAACTGGTATGTCTGGTTGCTGGTAAATACTATAGCCATTCCTCTTTACGCTTCTCGAGAATTATATCTTACCGCAGGTCTCTATCTCATTTTTTGGTGTAATGCCTGGTACGGACTCTATCAATGGCGTCGGGAGATGAAAACCTTATGAAGCGTTTTACTACTGGGCTGATCGTAGGGAAATTTGCCCTTTTGCATTGTGGTCATGAAATACTTATTAATGCTGCTCTTGACGCATGCGAGAAGCTGGTGATTGTCAGCTATTCGTCACCGGAACTTCCTGGCTTCTCGCCCGATAAACGACGGTGCTATCTTCAGGCACGTTTCCCACAGGCACAAGTTCTTGTATTCTCCTCCGAAGAGGCTTCATTATGGGGCATCGGCCCTATGCCCCATAATGAGCATGACGACGATTCCCACCGCCATTTCGTTGCCTTATTGTGCCTACAGAAATTGAACATTATGCCCGAGGCAGTATTCACCGCGGAGGACTATGGCGATGGATTCGCCCAGGTTCTCAGTATGCATTTTCATCAGCAAGTCTCTCATGTGCGGCTGCAGCGTGAATCAGGGCCTGAGGCTGTATCAGGAACCTTAATTCGGTCTGATATTCATAAATATAGACATCTCGTTGCTCCTGAAGTGTACGCTCATTTTGTACACCGCATCTGTATACTGGGTGGGGTGTCCACGGGTAAGAGTACCCTGAGCGTCGCATTGGCCGCTGCGCTGGGCACAGAATCTATCAGTGAATATGGCCGCGAGCGTTGGGAAGAGCGGAAAGGACATTTAATTTTTGATGACATGCTAGAAATTGCACAAACCCAGCTCTTGCGGGAAACAACTGCACGCCCCCATCGCTATTTGGTTTGTGATACTTCGCCACTCACCACATTATTTTATTCACTGTCCATGTTTGGCAGAGCGGAACCCAGTTTGAAAGAGTTAGCCTGTCAACATTATGACACCGTTGTGCTTTGTGCTGACGATTTCCCTTTTCACCAGGACGGTACGCGTCAGGATGACTCCTTCCGCCAACGGCAACAAAAGTGGTATATCGATGAGTTAACCGCGCGCAATATTCCCTTTTTATACGTTACCGGAAGTGTGGAGCAACGGTTAAACACAATACTGGCAAACTTGATTCCACTTCCAACAGATTCTGTGCATCTTAAATATAACAGTATGATTCATACTACACAGCTCAAAGCAAAAAAACAGATAACTTTAAGTATTACAGATAGATAAGTCATGCAACGGATGTTGGCCGGAATTTACCGGCACTTGTACGATCAGTGAATCTCTGATTGACTATGATTTGATTTTAATCGCAAGGTAGATACTCATGGGACAATCACCAACACGCGTTATCACTGCCCATGTTCCTGTTGAAATGGCAGAGAAGATCGACGAACTGGCTGCTAACTATGATCGTTCTCGTGGCTGGATCGTCAAACAGGCTTTGGCCGCGATCATTGAGCAGGAAGAGAACCGCCATCAAATGATCTTGGAAGGCCTGGCGGGCAGAGTGGTGGAACAGGCCGATGTCTTAAAATGGGTAAATAGCTTGAACTGTGACACGCCACTTCCTGTACCGCAGTCAGGGAAAAAGTAATGCAGGTTGTTTGGTCAGATCATGCGTTGCAGGATTTAGAGCGGTTGCGCGAGTTTATTGCCAACGTCAATCCAGAAGCAGCAACACAGGTGCTTCAATCACTGGTGCTTGCCCCCGTTAACCTGCTCGCATTCACGGATGGGGCCTGCACTGGCAAGGTATGAACCACGGGAAGTGCGTCGTATGATCGTCGGTAACTATGAAATGCACTACGAACTCAGAGTTAACGTGCTCTACATCTTACGTGTTTGGCATACGCGGGAAAACCGGTAAGATAGCACCCTGCATTAGACTCGATGCCAAATAGAAATAAAGAATCGAACACAGCGATCTACATAAATGGCTGATTGATTTTATTCAGTGCTACTATTACCTGGGTGTTGTAAAAGGTTCTTGAAAAACTGCCTGCCGTGACAACTTCATTGACACTTACCGGGCAGCTCTGGTTCTTAAATGTGATACTGCAACTTCTCTGTTCCAACTCATAATTTCTTTCTTTTGTGATTAGTTGTATACCTAAGTTCATTCAAATTACAGATAGACGACAAACGCCAAGAGCATAGCAAGCGAAGCCAAAACTGCTGCAGTTTGAATGGCAACGGATATCTAGACCAAAGAACAGCATGCAAATCGATACTAAGCACACGTTATTGGCTGATGTGAGATTATTTTTAAGTCATAATTTTTACTTTTATAATTAGGTTTACATTCATTTTTTGTCTATCTGTGCCTGTGGGAGCATTTGAGCAGAACCTTACGGTTTTGCCCTTTCGGTATCCATTTACGCAATTGGCTGGTGCCCAGCTCCAGAGCACGTGCAACCTCGATGGTTGACCGCTGATACTTAACGACCTGCTCAATAGCTTCCAGTTTGAATTCAGGAGAAAAACGGCGTTTGGTCTGTTTGATGTGGCGGTTGCCAAGCCTGCTGTTGCTCTCTCAGCAATCTGTTTTGTCTATTAATTCGATAGCAGTCGTTAGATTACAAATAAGTGTAATGCCACGTAGAATGTTCTCGTTTCAGACAAATAGTCTATATCACCCAACCCGACAGTGGCTTTTGCGTTTGTAACCGAACGGTGTCCGTTTCTGAGTAATTAAGGGCCAATAGTCGTTTTCTCTTACTTTTTTACAATATAAAAACAGGTTGCCGACGCATACGACACTGTGGACATGGGTAAGGCTAGACGACTCGACAGGTATCATCGAACTTTCGCCCACCATAGCCCTGAGCTTGGTGTCTTTTACCTAACGTTGTCAGTGCTAGGTGAACTGACGTCTGTTGCTACTTAACTAATAACAATGACTTTTATAAGCACGTTAGGAGATAGAGCAGAGTGCCGGGGACAGCAATTTGTGCAATACCTTGCTAACTCCTATTAAAGGATGTGGCTTTGTTAGCGGTTTCTCTGGTTCTGTTTCATCACTTTGTGCGACTAAAAATCAAAACACCATTTGCCTTGCCAACAAGTTCAACCCAGCATGCAAGGACATAGCTTTAAGCCACTCGTACCACAAACATTGAACGTAAGTATTGCTTTTAATGCAGCAGCATCTCACTAAGTGCCTCACTTGATGCTTCTGCACAATGTGATAAGCCAAGAGCCGCACTTCATGATAAGAAGAACTAAACTTGTGGGAGGTATGAGCCGAAATCTCGATGGAGAGTTTGCCTAACTTTATATCGCTGTTTGCAATAAATAATGCTCGTTAGCTGACTGAAAATACTATCGAAGCAAAACATCTCAATGTCGTCATATAAAAGAAAAGGATCAAAAATGGAAAAAAACTCTAGCGGGGTCGGTCAATGTCCCTTTGCTTCCGGTGCCAATACTTCCGCCGGCCAGGAGCATCAAGTCTGGTGGCCCAACGCTCTCAATCTTGACATCCTCCACCAGCATGACACCAAGACTAATCCAATGGATGAGTCTTTCGATTATGTCGAAGCCTTCAACAGTCTCGACTACGCTGCACTCAAAGCCGACCTCCATGCTCTGATGACCGACAGCCAACCTTGGTGGCCAGCCGACTGGGGTCACTATGGTGGTCTGATGATCCGCATGGCATGGCACTCCGCGGGTACTTACCGTGCTACAGACGGACGCGGGGGAGCTAACACAGGCAACCAGCGCTTCGCTCCCCTCAATAGTTGGCCTGATAACGTTAACCTGGATAAGGCTCGTCGCTTACTGTGGCCCATCAAACAGAAATACGGCAACAAGATCTCCTGGGCTGACCTGATGATTCTGGCAGGTAACGTAGCCTACGAGTCTATGGGGCTTAAAACCTTCGGCTTTGCCGGTGGTCGTGAGGATATCTGGCATCCTGAGAAGGATATTTACTGGGGAGCAGAAAAAGAGTGGCTGGCACCAAGCGGTAGCGAAGGTAGCCGTTACAGCGGTGAAAGAGACCTTGAGAATCCGCTGGCTGCGGTGATGATGGGTCTCATCTATGTAAACCCTGAAGGCGTCGATGGCACCCCAGACCCTATCAAAACTGCGCATGACATGCGTGTCACTTTTGCCCGTATGGGTATGAACGATGAAGAGACCGTTGCCCTGACCGCCGGTGGTCACACTGTCGGTAAAGCTCATGGTAACGGGAGTGCCGCTCGTCTGGGGCCAGCCCCCGAGGGTGCCGATGTACACGAGCAAGGGCTTGGCTGGATAAACAATGAAACTCGCGGCATCGGTCGCGATACTGTGACTAGCGGTATCGAGGGAGCGTGGACCAGCCATCCGACCCGCTGGGATAATGGTTACTTCAAGATGTTACTGGGCCATGATTGGTGGCTCAAGAAGAGTCCGGCCGGTGCCTGGCAATGGGAACCGGTTACGATCAAAGAAGAGGATCGTCCGGTAGATGTGGAGGACCCTTCCATCCGCTGCAACCCCATCATGACCGACGCAGACATGGCCCTACGCTTTGACCCCATATACCGGGAAATCTCAGAGCGTTTCGCCGCAGATCAGGCGCTCTTTTCCGATGCTTTTGCCCGTGCCTGGTTCAAACTGACTCACAGGGACATGGGGCCACGCAGCCGTTATCTCGGCCCAGAAGTGCCGAGTGAAGTGCTGGTATGGCAGGATCCGGTGCCAACTGTAAATTATCAACTCTCCTCCGAGGAGATCCAGGAGCTCAAAGGTAAGCTACTGGCTTGCGGTATCGCTCCTGCTGATCTGATCGCAACGGCATGGGACAGCGCCCGTACGTTCCGAGCCTCCGATTTTCGCGGTGGGGCCAATGGTGCGCGTATTCGTCTCGCACCGATGAAGAATTGGGAAGGCAACGAACCGGCCCGCCTTGAAAAAGTGCTCAATGCCTTGAACGCTTTGCAGTCCACACTGGCCAAGCCTGTCAGCTTGGCTGACCTGATAGTACTGGGTGGTAGCGCAGCAGTGGAACAGGCCGCTCGGCTAGCTGGTGTCGAGATCGTCGTTCCCTTTTCACCAGGACGAGGAGATGCAAGCGCCGAGCAGACTGACTCCGAGTCGTTTGCCTTCCTTGAACCACTGCACGATGGTTTTCGCAATTGGCAGAAGGGCCACTACAAAGTACAACCGGAGGAAATGCTGCTCGATCGTGCCCAGTTGTTAGGACTCACAGCACGTGAAATGACCGTCCTCGTCGGCGGCATCCGGGTACTTGGCGCCAACCATGGTGGCTCCTCCCACGGTGTCTTTACCGACAAGGTTGGGGTACTGAGTAACGACTTCTTTATCAACCTGACCGATATGAATTACAGCTGGAAACCGATCGGTCGCAATGCTTACCAGATCGTGGAACGCCAGAGTGGAGCTGTAAAGTGGACTGCCACCCGTGTCGATCTGGTGTTTGGTTCAAACTCGGTGTTGCGTGCTTACGCCGAGGTCTATGCTCAACAAGATGGCAAAGAGAAGTTTATCCGTGACTTCGTTAAAGCTTGGTGCAAAGTAATGAACAATGATCGCTTTGACCTGAAATAGAGAAGTCAGCACTTGAAAAAGCGCCAGTATAAAGCTTAATCCTTGTCAGTTAAGCTTTTTAACAAGGCTGCAGCGGATAACGTTGCAGCTTCTTTTTTTACCGTTCTTGGATAATGCCGCTGCCGACGAGTAGGTAGCACGAAGCTTTCGCCCATAGTAAGTATCTTCGGGATTTTACCCGGAGTTACCACAGTAAGCTGCTTTAGTTACGCACATGATTGGATCTCGTAGTTGCCAGATAACTCACTGAAGGATATGAATTATGACCTGTTTGGTCTCCTGCTTTGGTGCGGCGAAGACTATTCGCCGTGACCCCCCGTTAACCAATGATGAATTGGCCCGCCATGTTCCCAGCGTATTTTCTGAAGAGAAACACGCTTCCCGTAGTGCTCACTACATCTATATTCCCACCATCTCTTTATTGGTCATGCATTTAACGCCCCGCTTTCATCCTTGGCTAAGACGGCTTTTTAATGAATTTTCGGTAACACCACTGGCTAAAGTCATCAACGTATAAAAATATCGCCGGGATCACCAGCAGGCTTAGCACGGTTGAGGTCAACAAGCCGCCAATCACGGCAATTGCCATTGGTGAACGGAAGCTGGGGTCGGCATTGCCTAGCCCTATTGCAATTGGCAACATACCTGCTCCCATGGCAACAGTGGTCATGATGATAGGGCGTGCACGTTTATGGCAGGCATCCATCAGTGCCTCTTGGCGTGGCTTGGCCGCCACGACTGGCCGCCCGTCGCTGCCATCATTACCACGCCGCGCCACAATAGCGTACTCCACCAGTAAAATAGAGTTCTTTGTGGCAATCCCCATCAACATAATCAGGCCAATCAGCGAAGGCATTGACAAGCTTTGCCCAGTGACTAACAGCCCGACGAAGGCACCACCTAAAGAGAAAGGCAGTGCGGCAAGGATGGTCACTGGGTGTAGGAAATGTTTGAACAGCAGCACCAATACGATGTAAATACAGAGGATACCGATCAGCATGGCCAACCCAAAGCTGGCAAAGAGTTCGCTCATGGTTTCAGCATCGCCCACTTCTACCACACTCACTCCGGCAGGCAAATTCTGTATTGAGGGAAGTTTTTTTACCTCATTTACCACGGTACCTAATGGAACATTGGAAAGTTCGATCTCCAGATTGATATTGCGTGAGCGATCGTAACGGTTGATCACCGCAGGCCCGCTTGCGATCGCGATGTCTGCAACCTGGCTGAGCATCACCGGGCCTTTAGTTCCGGGGATAATAAGACGTTTTAATGTTTCGATATCTTGCCGTGCTGCATCATCCAGTTTCACCACGATGTCCAGTTGCCTTTGGGGCAAATTCAGCTTTGGCAACGACATATCATAGTCCCCCAACGTGGCGACCCGCAGCGTTTCTCCGATAGCGGCACTGCTGACCCCCAGATCGGCTGCGCGGACAAAGTCAGGACGAATGACCACTTCCGGTCGGACGAGGCTGGCGGTAGAAGCGATATTTCCCAACCCTGGGATCGTGCGCAAATCGCGCAGCACCGCCTGTTGGGCAGACATCAGACTGAGGGGTTCTTCGCCACTCAGCACCAGAACGTATTTCTCTCCAGATGCACCCAGGCCCACTTTGGTACGCACTCCGGGCAACTGTGCCAATAGATTACGGATACGTGCTTCAATATGTTGTTTACGCTCCCTCTCATTGCGCGCAATGAGTTGGATGGTCAAGGTGGCATTACGCGGCTCCACTAGGGCGGAGGAGAAGGGGTCGCTTCCCGCACTTCCGGCGCCAATAGTGGTATAGATGCTGCGTATTTCAGGTACCTGACGGAGCAACTGACGAGCCTGTTCAGCTATCGCTTCAGTCTGGGTTAACGTCGATCCTGGCGGTAGCTCAACAGACACTTGAGTTTGCGAGTTATCATCCGGCGGCATAAATCCAGAGGGTAGCAGGGGGATCAACATCAGCGATGCAATAAAGAATAGCCCGACAGAAAGCAGCGTTTTGACCTTATGATGAGTACACCAGTTGACGATGCGTAAATAGCGGGTAAGCCAGGCCGGATCGCGATCGCTTGCCACTATGGGCTTGAGCATATAGGCGGCCATCATTGGCGTAAGAATGCGCGCGACGGCCAGCGAAGCAAAAACTGCGATCGACGCTGTCCAACCAAACTCTTTGAAAAATTTGCCTGCAATACCGCTCATAAATGCCGTAGGAAGGAAAACGGCGATCAGTGTAAAAGTGGTTGCAATCACCGCTAAGCCAATCTCATCAGCGGCTTCCATCGCTGCTTCATAGGGGGTTTTACCACTGCGCAAGTGGCGCACGATGTTTTCGATCTCGACAATTGCGTCATCAACCAAAACCCCAATCACCAACGATAGTGCCAGCAGACTGATCACATTGATAGAAAACCCCATCAAGGCCATACCAAAAAAAGCCGGGATCACTGACATGGGCAGCGCCACTGCCGAAATAAAAGTAGCCCGCCATTCGCGCAGGAAAAACCAGACGACCAACACCGCCAACAATGCGCCTTCATACAGCAGATTGAGTGATGAGTTGTACTCCGCTTTGACTGGGCTGACGAAGTCAAATGCTTGGGTAAAAATCAGATGCGGGTATTTTGCCTTAATTTTTTCCAAAGTTTTTTCCACGGCATCGCCAACTTCTACCTCGCTTTCCCCGCGGCTACGTACGATTTCAAATCCAACAACTGGCTTACCATCAACAAAGGCAGAAGCGCGAACTTCAGCCACAGTGTCTGTGACAGTAGCGAGTTGATCGAGGCTAACGTAACGCCCATCGATAAGCGGGATCTGTAGTGCAGCGATCTCTTGGGCGGAGTGCTGCCCTCCTAGGGTGCGGATAGTCTGTTCGCTGTTGCCGAACTCGCCTCGTCCACTGGGGGCATCCTGCTGCACTAAACGCAATTGCTGCGAGACTTGTGCCGCGCTCAGACCCAGGCTTTGTAGCTTTAACGGATCGAGTAAGACCTGGACCTGACGATTGACGCCCCCGACTCGTTTGACTGCTCCGACGCCGCGTATCGCCTGCAAGCTACGTACCAGCGTGTTATCTACAAACCACGACAGTGCTTCTTCATCCAAATGTTCTGAGCGTACCGCATAAACCAGCACAGGCGTTCCGGCCAGATTGACGCGTTGTACAACAGGATCACGGACATCACTGGGTAGATCAGAGCGCACACCCTGTACAGCCGAACGAGTATCATCTACGGCTTCCTGGACAGGTTTCTCCAGTTGAAATTCTAGCGTCATAACAACGCTGCCTTCGGAGATCTTGGTATAGATGTGTTTTAGCCCTTGTAGGGAAGCAACGGAGTCCTCCAGTTTTCGCGCCACATCGTTTTCCAACTGTTCCGGCGAAGCGCCCGGCAAGGCGGCGCTGACGGTGATCATCGGTAACTCGATATCTGGAAACTGTTGGATCTTCATACTACTGAAACTGATGATCCCAGCGACGGTGAGTAGCACAAACAACATAGCTGCGGGAATGGGATTACGTATAGACCAGGTAGAGAGATTCATTTTGCGGCTTCCCCGGTAGGGAGGGGGTTAACGCGCACTCTTTCGCCATGATTGAGGAAACTGGCACCGCGGGTAACGATGCGCATATCAGGCCGCAGGCCGCTGAGGATCTCAAACCGCCCTTGATGTAACTGACCAATTTCGACTTTAATTTCGCTAACATTACCCGCTTCATTAACCGCAAAAAGGTAGTGAAATCCTTCGCGTGAGACGAGAGCGGATTGTGAAACGGTGAGCGCCGATATATCACCGACGTGGAACGCCCCTTGGGCAAACATACCCGCTTTAACCCCGAGCTGTTGTTGCTGCGTTGGGGTGATATCGACATAGACGATGGCGTTGCGTGTTTGCAGATCGAGTGCAGGGGCAAGGGCGCGGATGCGGCCAGTGAGCTCGGTTCCTGCTGTGGTGCGCAATACGGCACTCATTCCAGGTTTGAGGTAGGTTAATTCTGCTGCTGTCAGTTCTGCGCGCCATTCCAGGCGCTCTTGACGGATCAGCCGGAATAACTCGTTGCCACGGTTGGCGACGTGACCAACGGTTGCGCTTCGCGATGAGATAATACCGTCGTCGGGGGACAGCACGCGCGTTTTTTCCATGCGCAACCGCTGGTATTGAACTTGCGCTTTAGCTTGTTGGACGCGGGCACGGGCTGTTTTATCGGCGGCGAGATATTGGTCGATCTGCAATTCGCTGAGTGCACCGGTATTCTTCAGCTGGCGTGCGCGTTGTGCATTAGTGCTGGCTTCGTCTTTATTCGCCAGAGCTTCTGCTAAAGCCGCCTCTGCTTGGGCAAGGTCAGCGGCGACGGTTTCGGGATCAAAACGTGCAAGAAGTTGGTCTTTACCAACGCGGTCGCCCACATTGACGTAAATTTCAGCTAAGCGTAACCCATCTGCCTCACTACTGACGATCGCTTCCTGCCAGGCGGCAATATTACCATTGGCGTTGATTTGGCGTGGTAAATTCTGTTGTTGGGGCACTTCGACATTAACGGTAAGTGCAGCCTGTTTCTCTGCAGGAGTATCACTATGGGCTGGCTTGTTTGCACTTATTGTAAAGATAAAATAAATGCTGATACCGATTATGAGGGCAACAGCACCGAGAAAAATTTTATTTTTGTACCACGTCATTTTAATTCTCAACCCAGAGGAGATGATTAAAAATTCCATTTAATTCATCAGCATGCTATGTCACATAGTCTGAGGAATCAATCGCTACAACAATTAAGGAACATCCCAAAATTACACTTGGATAGACTTAACACGTTCCTACTATAGAACAATATCTGATAGGGAAAAATCGTACTCTAAGTGCATTTAATCAGTGTAGATGCTCAGGAACTATTCTATATGACGAGAGAATTAAACACCTGCATTAGGCTGTGTCCGTGGTGCCGTCGCAGACCCAAAAGCCCATTATCAAGGCGGAGGGATGCGCGATACTAGCCCCTAGGGAGTGGGTCACGGTGTGTCGGCGTTCCTCATCATACCTACCTGCCAGAAGCTTGATGTGTATACCCAAAATAATTTGAGTTGCATGTGGGCGACAAGTCTGAGAGTGCCAGGAGCATAGCTCACTATGTTACGGGTGCGAACTGACGAAGCCAACACCCATGCAACTTGAAGAATGAAGGGTATAGCGGTATTAAGAACACCTATTTAGGCTCGTTTCCGCTGTTGTGGTTGCCGATGTGTATGGATAGGCGTTATTGAAGTACAAGTATTTGGCTCTTAAAACTAAAACCATCGGTTTCACACGCTCTGTTGAATTGCATGAAAAAGTTACTGGTGTATTACTCTTTTTCTGCAAGATTATTCAAAGCGTGGCGCATAATGAACTATTAGAATTTTAGTGGGTTACATCAGCGCCACGCTCTTTCAGTTGCTCTCTATCACTGTAATAGCCTGATGGTTCGGCAAGCTTCTACCTCACCACCATCAAATAAATTTTTAGGCAAATGACGATATTTAAAATTTGGCATAATTTCATCGTGACTCTGTTTATTAGTAGGGGGGTAATAGGTATTTTGTATTTAAATATATGTTTATGTTAGATGTAGTCAAGGTAGCCATTATTAATTAAATTATTCGCTTTTTTTAGTCTGTAGCGAATATTAGCGCGTAGCCAACTATCAGATGACCATTCACTTTTTACGCGTTCTTCACCAAAGAGTTCAGAGGCAATATCTCTATGAGTAAGGCCTTGTTTTCTGTTGTCAATTATTTTAAGCAAGTCAAAGTGACGCTTTTCTTTTTCATCAGTTTCATATTGGTTACTAATGATGCTGTTTATAATGTCTATGCTCTTATTGATGCTATCGGCTTGCAGAGTAAATGGAATATATAGGAATAGACTCATGTTGTCATTAAGTATTAAATTACTGTCGGAAAAGAACTGAAAATAGTTATTTTTATTGAAAATTTTAACACATAATGTGTGATCCATCAGCCTTAGCTTATTTTGGTGTACTCCCGGTTTGTTCGCGATATTACCCCAAGTGAAATTACCTGAAGTGCTTAATGCTAACCGGATAGATCGTTTGCTCAGTCTAGGAGACCAAAAAACATCAATCGGATCTGAAATATCAGGTTCAACATACTTCATCAACCCCCATTTTCTCTCAGCATTCAGGTCTAAAATGTTTTGCGTTATTAAGGTTTCATCAGATATTTCATTTTTAGAGTCGGCTTCTTTCTCTTTCGCTATTTTCCAATCACTGATGTATAGCGGATTCCTTCTCAAACACTCCCAAGCAAAATCTGTATACACTTTCCTACTCATGATAATATCCTTAGATAGAAAGATAAAGAACATTTTTTAAACAAAGCATGTTCAAAAATTGAATAATAAACACTCGTTTTATAGGTGTTTATGATCACTTTGCTACAATTTATTGTTTGTAACATCATCAATTTTTTAGTGTTTGTTGTTCACTCATATCTTCATTCTGTAGAATCATCTGACACCACAATATCTACATCAAGAGCATCCTATTAATGAAGTGATAAGCAATCATTAAAAGGGTGAAAATAGGAGCTAATATATTTATCCCTGTGCAATGATGTTAATATGTTCTATTAATTGTACCTATCTAAATTCATCAAAATAACCTTTTTAAAGATTATTCTGATACTGCAAGAAAAACTAAGGCTGATAAAAAGGAGTGGGTGGCAACATGGACGATGTTTTTTCCCAAAATTTATTCGGCGTTGAATTCGATCCATTATACACTGAAATAGAGGCGACTCTTGCGCAGCAGGATGAATCTGCCGATCCACTTTCTCTGCCTGACGAACCGCCAAAGATAAACTGGCGATTAATTGCAGAACAATCAGGTAAACTACTTGAGCAGTGTTATGACTTACGTGTGGCGTTATGGCTAATCAGGGCTAATATGCATCGCGTAGGAATTTCTGCATTGTTTCGTGGACTGGTTGAACTGGAGCAACAGGTTTCAGAAAACCGAATTAAGCTGTATCCAATATCCGAAGATGAGCCAATAAACAGTGGGCATGCAGCGGCACTCGGCTGGCTATCAACGGCACAATGTATTGCTGAATTGAAGTCAGCAATGTTAACCACAGAACACACATATACGGTAAGTGAGTTAATTTATGTGGATTCAGGCACAAATTTAACTGACCAGTCGCAGACTATTCCATTAGCTCAGTTGTTAACCGTAAATACCTATTTTCAACAAAATGGGCTCCCTGATTTGTTGGAGCAATTTACTGTTATAAATAATGTCATAAAGAAATTTGAAGATTATGCCAATCAATATTCAGAAGGTTATCAACTGAATTGTGAACAATTGCATATCTTTCTGAAAAAATGTATCGACCTAATTTCAAAGTCAAGCTCTAATATTCATAGTGAAGATTTATCCTTAAATACTGATACGGCATATTCTTCGGTTTCCTCAAAAAGAATAATCGGTAGTCATGATGTAAGTATCCACTCACGTCAAGAAGTCATCCTTATGCTTGATCGGATTTTAGAATACTACCAACACCACGAACCTAGCCATCCTGCACCAATATTTATACGCCGAACAAAGCAGATGATAGGTATGGACTTTATTTCTATCGTAGAAGACCTACTTCCAGACTCTTTAGGTGCGTTACAACAGTTTACGGGGAAATAATTTCCCAAACGATTTGATGAGGATATAGAGATGGCAAAAGATTCAAGTTCACAAAAATTCATTGGCAGGAACAATGCGCCACGAGTGCAAATAGAGTATGACGTTGAGATCTATGGTGCCAATAAAAAAGTGGAGCTTCCCTTTGTGACCGGTGTCATGGCCGATCTTTCTGGTCACCGAGATAAACCACTCGCCGCTGTTGAAGAGCGAAAGTTTCTGACTTTTGGGCAGGATAACTTTGATGCTCGTATGCGTGCCATTAAACCACGGCTCAAATTCTATGTTGATAACATCCTAAGTGATGAGGAAGAGCTGTTGGATATCGAACTTGAATTCGAATCCATGGATGACTTTTCTCCCGGTGCTGTGGCTCGCCGTATACCGCAAATGGCAAAGCTGCTTGAAGCCCGAACACATTTGGCAGAACTGATCACCTACATGGATGGTAAGGCGAGTGCAGAAGAGGTGGTGAAACAGCTTTTGGAACAACCTGACTTCTTACAGCACCTGGCTGTGGATGCCCAAAGTACCGTTGCAGGTTTCGACCAGCCACTGGATGACGAAAACATCGAGGGAGACAAATAAGTGGAGAACATGCAACAACAAGTTCAGACCAGCAATGCAGTCGATGTTGATGTCGCTTTTGCTGATAACGAGTTAGATGAAATTCTTAAGCGTTCTTTCCGTCCGCGCACCGACGAAGCATCATCTGCTGTACGCAGAGCAATCAGTACGCTTGCGGCTTATGCCAACAAAGGCAAAGTCAAGGTGAGCCGTGATGTGGTTCTGACGATTGAATCTTTGGTTGCCGAGATTGACGAAAAACTCTCGGAACAGATGAACCATATCCTGCACCAGAAAGAGTTTCAAAAACTTGAGTCGGCTTGGCGTGGCTTAAGCTATCTGGTGAATAATACGGAATCCAACGACACGCTTAAGATCCGCGTGCTCAATATCAGCAAAGATGAGTTGGCGAAAACGTTGCGCCGCTATCGTGGTTCTGCCTGGGATCAAAGTCCTATCTTCAAACAAATTTATGAGCATGAATATGGTCAGTTTGGGGGAGAGCCATTTGGTTGCATGATCGGCGACTACGAGTTTGACCACAGTCCACAAAGCGTTGCTCTGTTGACCGAGTTGGCAAAAATATCGGCTGCGGCGCACTGTCCTTTTATTGCTTCAGCCTCTCCTACTATCATGCAGATGAATAGTTGGCAGGAGTTAGGTAACCCGCGCGATATCGGTAAAATTTTCACCACACCAGAATATGCACCCTGGCGGCGGTTGCGTGAAAGCAATGACTCCCGCTATCTGGTATTAACCTTGCCGCGTTTTCTTGCACGTTTGCCTTATGGTGCCAAAAGTTTGCCGATTGACGATTTTGCCTTTGAAGAAGTGGTCAGCCCTTACGCAACTGAGGATTTTACCTGGGCTAATGCTGCCTATGCCATGGGCGTCAATATCAATCGCGCGTTCAATGAATATGGCTGGTGTTCGAGGATCCGTGGTATTGAGTCTGGCGGTTCGGTTGAAGAATTACCCGCTTACTCTTTCCCGTCGGATGAGGGAGGCTACGAGCTTACCTGTCCAACCGAACTGGCGATCTCAGACCGTCGTGAAAACGAATTGTCAAATGCGGGTTTTTTACCCTTGGTATACAGAAAGCATTCGGATTTTGCGGCATTTATTGGCTCATGTACTCTGCATTCGCCCACTTCTTACGACGATCCAGATGCGACCGCTAACGCCAAACTTTCTGCGCGTTTGCCCTATATTTTCGCTACCTGCCGTTTCGCTCATTACCTCAAATGTATCGTCCGCGACAAGATTGGCTCGTTCCGTTCTCGTGATGATATGCAGGTCTGGCTGAACGATTGGTTGATGAACTACGTTGATGGTGATCCTTCTATTTCCACTGAGGCCACTAAAGCTAAAAGGCCACTTGCCGCTGCTGAGGTTCATGTTGAAGACGTGGAAGACGATCCGGGTTTTTATCGGGCTCATTTCTACCTGCGCCCTCATTATCAATTGGAAGGTATGACAGTATCTCTACGGTTGGTGTCCAAACTTCCATCTAGCAAAGAAAGTAAAGAAAAGTAGTGACTTAATTATCGCGAGCTTATAGGGAATTATTATATACACGGATTGTTGCCTACAAATAACGCGAGTTATTTTGTGTATTAATCTAAATTACACCTAGGTCGCGGGTTACTTTAATAAATAACGAGGATATAGCCGTCATTATTTGGCGGGATATCTACATGGGGATATTTACCTATTAAGGGGGTAACAATACAGATAAAACCATTTTAAATAACGCGATAAGTAAATGAAGGACAGTTTACAACCCAACTTTAATGACATTAATTCAGGAGTGAAAGAATGGCAGCGTTAGTGGATTATTTTCTAAAGATTGAAGGGGTAGAAGGCGAATCACCGGATCAGAATTATGCCGGCTGGATCCAACTGCAAGCCTGGCAATGGTCAGAAGAGAACGCAGGCCGCTGGGGATTTGGTAGCGGTGGTGGCTCTGGCAAAGTCGAAATGAAAGATTTTGAATTCCGCATGGTCAGTAATAAAGCATCACCGAAATTGTTCCTGATGTGTGCGACTGGCGAACACGTACCCCAAGCCAAACTGGTCTGCCGCAAATCTGGCAGTGGCCAGCAGGATTTTATGATCGTTACTTTCAGTAACTGTCTGGTTTCGGCGTTCAAAACCGTTGGCAATATGCCATTAGGTGCCGGAGAAAGAATTGAGGGTGATACGGTTCTGCCAACCGATCTGATCAGCCTTAACTTTGCGCGTATTGAAATTGAATACAAAGAGCAAAAGAACGATGGCTCTATGGGCGCAGTAATCAAATCGGGTTACGACCTGAAACTGAACGCACGAATTTAACATTGTTCATCGGGCTGCTCCGAAGTCAGGGGCAGTCTTTTAGCGCTACTTGAAAAGGTAAACCATGACCATTTCCGCCCCGATACTTTTCGACAAATTGAGTCTGCGCCATGAACATGCCCGCTTACCGCACTGGCGTGAAGTGCTGTTACGGGATATCGAAAGCTTGCTAAATGATTCGGCGCACAGTGCTGCCTTGAAATTGAGTCGCCACCCCTATTGTGAAGCATCGGTGATCAATTATGGCCTGCCTTCTCTGAGCCAGCAGGTGCCGATTACTACCGACCTGATGGAACTGGCACGCCATATACAACGCATTATTGCCACGTTTGAATCACGTCTTGATCCACGTTCGATCAAAGTCGTCCCTTTGATCGATAAGGACCATACCTGGGTATTGGCCATCCTGTTTGATATCCATGCCAAGTGTAATTTACCCGGTGAAGAACAGCCGATGAACCTGCGCATTGCGCTCGATTATTCCTATGGAATGGTACGTGTTCTCTGAACAACACAGATAGATAACAGGAAACAGCAGTCATGCTCAGCGAACGTTTTCTCGCTTTATACAACGAAGAATTGCGCTATCTACGTGAAGATGGGCAGCGATTCGCACAAATGCATCCACAGGTTGCTCAGCACCTGGGATTGCATGTTGATGGCGTGCTCGATCCTTTTGTGGAACGTCTACTCGAAGGCACTGCGTTCCTCAGTTCCCGTATTCAGGAACGGCTGAATAATGAACACCCAGAGTTTGCTCTACAGATGTTGGGCCGTTTGGCACCTTTGTGGTACACCCCGTTACCTTCGATTGCCACTATTGCCATGGTGCCAGACTTGACCTCTCCTCAGTGGCATTCGCACGTCACTTTGCCGAAGGGCAGCCGTGTCACCTTGAGCGATCATTCTCTGAATAACCAGCGAGCTATTTTCTCTACGGGCCGTGATCTAAAAATTCAGCCAGTGCTTATTGAGCATGTCGAGTGTACCAATACCCCACCGGCAAATTTACCTCATGCCGTGGCCCATCAATTGCGTGATGGTCATGCACATCTCGCGCTACGCCTCGGTACTCAGGGCGTTGCCTCGTTATCTGAATTGGATCTTGCCCCACTGAATCTGACACTGGCGGGGGATATTGTGCATTCGAATCAGGTGATGACCACATTACTTAATAATACCCTGCGTATTGTCGTCTGGGCCAAAACGGACGATCGCCCGTTGATAAAAGTGCTTGATAAAGAGCAACTGCGCCAAGGCGGTTTAAACGACGATGAAGCCTTGTTGCCAACACATATTAGCGAATTGCCGGGTAGCCGCCTGTTACGCGAATATTTTGCAGCACCCTCACGTTTCTTCAGCCTTGAATTACATGGGTTGAACGATTTTTTACAGCAGGGCGATCGGATACATGCTTTCGAAATCCTGTTCGTGTTGGATCTGCGGCCCCTGCATTTAATTGATCGAGTCACCTCACAGGATTTCCGGCTGTTTGCTACCCCGATAATCAATCTTTACAAGCGTCGTTGCAGCCCTGTGCTGATTAATAACCAACACATCGAATATCCGGTCATTGTTGATAACGTGAACCCTCGGCTGTACGAAATTCATCACATACTGAAGGTGAATGGGCTACTCACTGATGGTAGTAATGCCCCTTTTTCTGCTCTGCATGGGCATGGACGTTTTGGTGATGACGATAATCTGGGGGGATATAGCATCCGGCGGCGGCGTGAGCTTAGAGAAAATAACAGTCAAAAAGTATCACCGATGCCACATGACAGCTTGTTTATATCGCTATCCCCCGGTAACACCGGTCTTGATATTGATCGTGTCAAATCCTTGTCGGTCGAGGCGATGGTTTGTGACCGCTATCTGATACCGAGCCAGTTGCAACAACTGCAATTTCAACTGGATGTTGCCCTGCCAATCGGCCCGATTGAGATGTTGCGTTCCCCTTCCAGGCCCCAAGGCGTGCCCGATATCGCTCAAGCCTGGCAGGCGTTGCAACTGCTTGCCAACAACCCGCTTCGCTACGCCCGACCAGAAGTGGCTGATTGCTCTGCGCTACTGAAAGACTGGCTATCGCTGTTTTGCCAATCTGGTGAAATCAGCCAGCATAAACGGATCACTAGCCTAAGCCACGCCAGCATCAACCACACTTTTGAACGTTATACCGTGCCGGGCCCTATTGCCTGGGGACGCGGAGTTGAAGTGACCATCGATTTAAGTAGCCACCATCACAGTGATAAGGGCGCTTTCCTGTTTGCTAGGGTGATGCACCACGCACTATCAGAATATTGTGAACTGGGGCAAAACCTGCGTATGCATCTCAAGGTTGATGGTGAAACCTTTGCACAATGGGAGCCAATCAGCCATGTCTAGTATGCCGGCTTTGATCGTTGGCCTCTCTGCCAGCCAGGATTTCTTCGAATTGTTGCGCCGTATTGAACGTGCAACACCCCATGAACCCCGTCTGGGGAGTTCGGGTGTGGGACGTCAGCGTCGATTGAAGATCATTCAGCCTGCGGATATGGCCTTTGCCCCGCGTGAAGTTGCCGATGTCAGGCAGCGGTTGAATGACCAAGGTACGGGTTCGCAGGTGGTGATTTATTGCCGTCACTTCGGGCTGTTTGCCCCTTATGGGCCGCTGCCAATTCATATAACAGAACACGCGCGTAATGAGTCACTGGCTAAGCGTAATCAGGCCTTTCAGGATTTTGCGAGTATCCTCAGCCAACGCATGGCAATTTTGCATTACCGCTCATGGGCACAGCTCAACGTCGCGGTAGGCCACGATCGGATCACCGATAATCCTTTTTTACGTCATATATGCCAAATCGCGGGTGTCCACCCCCAGCAGCAGTTGAACCCACACATTGCGCGCATTCGTTCTCTCTTTCCTGGTGCTTATCTTCCGGGGCGAGGTTCTCTGCGGAAACTACAGGAGATCCTGACACATTATTTCTCTATCGCCATTCGCTTGGAACCTCATAAAGGGCTGTGGATTGATGATCCTAAACACGGACAAAACCAGCGGATGGGGAAGCTGGGCACCACAAGGCTGGGGAAGCGCTTTTTCGATGTTCAACACTGCCTTGTCGTCAATATCGGTCCGGTATCTGAACCTGACTACCATGATTACCAAAGGGGTAGTGAACGCTTACAAACACTGATTCACATCTGTCACGACTTTGTGCGACACCGGATGGTGCTGGATGTGAATTTGATTATTCAGACCTCACCCGAGATGGCTTGCCGTCTTGGCAAAGGAAGTCTTAGCCGTCAGAGCTGGTTGAAACCCGGTTCTGCTTTGCATGTTCGCCACCTTTACAGAACAGTGAATTAACTTCAGGAGCGATGAAGATGTACCAACGTGAACGTCTTTTTAACCAGCTCGGCGCCTTCGCCTATAAAACCTTCGTTGAAGCAACCCGGCTCTGCCGTAGCTACCGACACGAGTACGTTGAGCTTGAGCATTGGTTGAAAGTATTGGTGGATCAACAGCAAGGAGATGTCCCGGCGTTGTTGGCACATTATGGACTGAACCAGTCGGTCATTTCCGCGCGGCTGGATAATATCATTCAGCATATGCCTAACACGCACAGGGCCGGGCAGGATCTCTCCGCGCGCCTGGAAGCTGCGGTGGAGTTAGGTTTACTGATGAGCCAGGTGATAGGTGTGCAGCGCTCGATCCGTACTGCGCATATTCTGCTAGGGCTGTTACAGGATATGCAACATCAACGCTGGCTTTATCGTTTGTGCGATGAATTCAAAAAATTGCCGATCCCACAAATAGCACAAGAGTATGAGAGCCTACTGCGCAATTCGATAGAGCATGAAGATGCACAGCAAGAGGAGCCTATCCAGGCCAATTCATCCACCAGCAAGCAGATGACAGAAGGTGATGCGGTTCTGGATAAATGGTGTGTTGATCTCACTGCCCAAGCCATCGCCGGTGAGATCGATCCGGTCATTGGTCGTGAAGCTGAATTACGTCAGGTGATCGATATCCTGTCACGCCGTCGCCAGAACAATCCTATTTTGGTCGGCGAGGCGGGTGTGGGTAAAACCGCTGTGGTCGAGGCTCTGGCCAGGAAACTCGCCAGCGGTGATGTCCCTCCGTTGTTGAGCGGTGCTCGTCTGCTTTCGCTTGATCTCGGACGCATGCAGGCTGGTGCAAGTATGCGTGGCGAGTTTGAGTCACGCTTAAAGGCATTGATCGACGGTATCAGCCGGTGTGATCGGCAGGTAATCCTGTTTTGCGACGAAGCACACACGCTGGTCGGGGCCGGAGGGCAAACAGGTACCGGTGATGCCGTTAATCTATTGAAACCGATGCTGGCCAGGGGGGCGTTGCGCATGATCGCAGCCACCACGTGGTCTGAGTACAAACAATTCATTGAACCGGACTCGGCCCTTACCCGTCGTTTTCAACGCGTGTTGATCAGTGAACCCAATGAGCCGACTGCGGTCGATATGCTGCGTGCTATCGCCCCACATTTTGCCAAGCACCACGGGGTGATGATCCGTGATAGTGCGATCCTTGCTGCCGTGCGTTTGTCATTGCGTAACCTTCCTTCACGACAGTTGCCGGATAAAGCCATCAGTCTGTTAGATACGGCCTGTGCCAGGGTTGCCCTCAGTCAGCATGCTGAGCCCCAGATTATCGCTGAACTATCGGCTCAGCTTGGGGTATTGAATACGGAATACCAGTACCTGCAAAGGGAACATCAGCTGGGGGCTGCGGTTAACGAACGACTGGCAAAGGTTGAAGCTGTGATCCCACATCTTCAGGGGGAGTTGACCACCTTACGCGAACGCACCCAAAGCGAACAGGAGTTAGT
This sequence comes from Serratia sp. UGAL515B_01, assembly GCF_033095805.1. Lineage (NCBI taxonomy): Bacteria > Pseudomonadati > Pseudomonadota > Gammaproteobacteria > Enterobacterales > Yersiniaceae > Serratia > Serratia sp. UGAL515B_01. The sequence goes on from NZ_CP109901.1 coordinate 325,952, forward strand.
GCAGGCATTGTTGCCAAAGGACGATGCCATAAGTGCGATGACCGAACATAGCCGTTGGCCTGAATTGGTCGAATTACAGCAAAATGATCCTCTGGTTTATCCGTGGGTGGATGAGCAGACGATTGCCGAAGTGCTGTCTGACTGGACAGGTATCCCCAGCGGTAAGATGTTGCAGGACGATATCGAGTGTGTGCTGGATCTTGAGCATCATTTAGGTAATCGCATTTTCGGGCAAGAGAATGCGATCAAAGAGATCGCACAAGCGGTACGCATTGCACGGGCAGGAATTCAATCTCAGGAACGGCCGCTAGGGATTTTCTTGCTGGCTGGGCCGACAGGCACGGGTAAAACAGAGACTGCTCACGTGCTGGCAAACACCTTGTATGGCGGGGTGCATAACCTCATTACCTTCAACATGAGTGAATTTCAGGAAGCTCATACCCTATCCACACTGAAAGGTGCTCCTCCGGGCTACGTTGGCTATGGCAAAGGCGGCAAACTGACCGAAGCGGTAAGACGTAAGCCTTACTCGGTGATCCTGCTGGATGAATTTGATAAAGCTCATCCAGATATTCACGACGCTTTCTATCAGGTGTTTGATAAAGGTTGGATGGAAGATGCAGAAGGTCGCATCGTCAGTTTTCGCCAGTGTTTCATTTTGCTGACCTGTAATCAGGGGGCCGACGAGATTGAACAAGCCTATCAGGCTGACAGCAGCATCAAACTTTCTACCCTGAAACCGATTGTCTACGATGCCCTGCTGCCGCGTTTTGCACCGGCGTTGCTGGCCAGGGTCAATATCATTCCTTATCTGCCGTTGCAGCAAAATGCCTTGGCACAAATCTCTGCACATTATCTCTCTCGTCTGCAACTGCAATTGGCAGACGATCTCGGTATTACTTTGTTGACCGAAGGCGATATTCCTTTATGGATCGCCGAACGTGTTTTGAGTCACCCAAATCGAGGGCGCGCAGTCGAAGAGTTGTTGCGGCAAACGATGTTGCCTGCGATAGGCAATGAAATCTTGCGAAGACAGCACGATGCAACACCACTCAAAGAAATCTTGCTGATGGTCGAAGATGCCAACATGAGTATGGAATTCGCCTGATCGCAGCCAGTCGCTGTCAAGTCTACCCACACACGAGTTAACCAACGTCGTCAACATCTTTGCAATGCAAGAGGCGGCGGGGATAAACATTATTTTAAGATGAGGTCGTTATGCCTTTAATCGAAATAGAGAATAAATTGTTGTCGGGTTTTGAGGCTTTTCCTCTCAGCTTTACGACGGAAGAACGGCTTTCAAGGAACCCGGTCTACAGCATGGAGTTTCAAGCCGCTGAAGCCGATATCGATTTGGTCAGCCTGCTGGGTGAAGTGATCAAGGTCAGGATAGAACTGCCTGATTCTGCGGGTTATCGGACGTTCTTCACTTATGTCGTGGCGGGCAATGATGAAGGCCAGAGACAGAATCAGTTTATTTACCGGCTGGAGTTGAGTACTTGGTTGTGGTTCCTGATGCAAAACCGCAATTGCCGGATATTTCAGGACATGAACATTATCAGCATTATTGAGCAGGTATTTACTCGCTACAACTTTGCTGACTATCGTATTGATATTACAGGAAGTTATCAGGCGCGTGAATATTGCGTACAGTTTGCTGAAACCGACTTCGATTTCATCAACCGGCTGATGGAAGATGAGGGCGTGTGGTATTACTTCGAACATAGCGATGAAAAACACACGCTGGTTATCACCGATCAACAGCAGTTTGCTACCCAGGATGGTCACTACGCCGAATTGAGTTTTCTGCCGGATAGCGAGGAAATGCGTGCCATACGTGAAGGCGTGCAACGTATCCAGCGCTCACAGCGGATCCATGCCAGTGAAGTTGTGTTACGTGATTTTGACTTCCTTAAGCCACGCAACACATTGCAAACCCATATCGAAAGTTCACGACAACATCTGCAGGGTGTGCCGCTGGAGTGGTATGACTATGCCGCAGGTTATACCAATACCCAACATGGTGAAAATATTGCTCGCCTTCGGTTAGAAGCGATGCAGAGCAACGGCCAATTGCTCTCCGGTGAAAGTAATGCTGTCGGCCTGGTGGCGGGTAAATCATTCTCGCTGTTGCAGCACCCAGACAATAATCGCAACCGTGCTTTCAAGCTGATTGCCTGTAGCTACAGCTTTTTGCAGGATGGGCCTGACAGTGGCAGCCGTGGGCGGAATGTTGTCTGCCGTTTTCAGGCTCTGAATGACGATGTGATTTACCGGCCGGTGCGTATCACTCCGCGCCCACAGGTGCCAGGCGTTCAGAGTGCTACCGTAGTCGGTGCGCGTGAATCTGAAGTCCATACCGACAAGTTTGCTCGTATCCGAGTTCACTTTCACTGGGATCGCTATAAAACCACCGAAGAGGACAGTTCATGCTGGATCCGTGTCGTCCAGGCATGGGCGGGTAAAGGTTGGGGGGTTCTGGCGATGCCGCGCGTTGGCCAGGAAGTGTTGGTCAACTATGTTGATGGTGATCTGGATCGTCCGATGGTCACCGGGATTGTCTACAACGGAGAAAACCCACCGCCTTATCGCTTGCCGGATCATATCAACTATTCGGGTTTTGTTTCCCGGTCCCTCCACCAGGGACAACCGCAACATGCCAGCCAACTAACGTTCGATGATAAACGCGGCAATGAGCGAGTGATGCTACACGCCGAGCGTGATTTACAACAAACCATTGAACGCAACTCGGCCACCGCTATCGGCCAAGATAAGTATGAAACGGTGGAGCGTACCAAAACGGATTGGGTGGCTAACCATATATCTTATAAAGACATGAGTTTCTCTGTCACAGGTATGGATGTATCTGCTAAAGGCTTGTCAGTTTCCGCCACGGGGGCCAATGCTTCCGTAACCGGAATAAACACCGGCCTGACTCTAATCAACACCTCATTTACCGGTGTCGGGACTTCATTTACCGGTCTCAGTACCTCATTTACCGGAGTGGGTACCTCATTCACCGGTCTTACCACCAGTTTAACCGGCGTGAGTACGTCAATGACCGGTTGCAGCTCTTCCTTTACCGGTACCAGTAATTCTATGGTCCACAGCAGCCACAGTTTGACGGGTTTTAGCAGCAGTATGACAGGAGCCAGTTGCAGTAGAACGGGTAAAAGTCTTGGCATGGTGGGTGAGAGCATCTCGTTTACCGGTGCCAGTTTCAGTTCTGTCGGTTCAAGCACCAGTCAAACGGGCATTAGCATCAGCACTACGGGGGCCAGCACCAGCGTCACCGGTAGCAGTGTCTCGACAGTCGGTAGCAGCATCAGTACCACCGGCAGCAGCGTTAGCAGCACCGGGAGCAGCGTGAGTTGTGTCGGCAGCAGCATCAGCAGTACGGGCAGTAGCGTCAGTAGTACGGGGAGCAGCGTTAGCAGCACAGGCAGCAGCATCAGCGCCACTGGCTGCAGCATAGGGAGTAAAGGAATAGACATCAGCACGACAGGCTTGTCGCTCAGTTACACCGGCGCTGTTTACTCGGAAAAAGGTGTCGATCTGAAAACTGTCGGCATGCAGAGCAAAAACTGAATCAGGAGGCGCTATGCGTATTATTCGCCCACAGCAGCTGGTGGTATTGAAAGGCAGCTATCAGATAGGCCGGGAAAGCCATATGGGGATCAGTGTGATTGCCGGCTGTTATCTGTCAAAACCGGAACACTTTGTGACCGAATCACAAATCTGGCAGGCCTGGCGTTCGGCTCCGCTGTCGTTTCACATGTTGGATAGTGCGGAACCCAAACCCTTTGCCGAATATTTATTGGCCGGACATGCCGTGATGGGGAATGAAAGTGATTCACTGGACGTTCAGGCTCGCGTAGGTTCATTGGTCAGACGTTGGCGTATTGAAAGAGACGGTAATCAAGCAACGACGCAGGGGGAACCTTTTACCCGTATACCGATGGATCATCCGCAAAGTTGGGGAGGGCAGGGATGCAAAGATAATCCTCTAGGCCAAGGTTACAGTAATGGGAACCATCCTACCCTGATGTCAATCGGTTTTGACGGCGCGGCTATTTCCCGTTCTCCATTGGCTGCACCCACTCCGATCCCCCATGATTTTCAGGTGCGTAAAATACATCTGGATAATGTGGCGTCAGCGATGACCGACAAGCACTATCTGGAAAATTATTACCCTGGGCTGCCCCCTCAGATTGATTATCGTTATTTTCAAATGGCTCCTCCTTCGCAATGGCTGAAAAGTGCGGAATGGCCGGAGACAATAGCCTACGAGCTGAGCGGTTTTCGCCCTCATGGTGAGGTGATCACCGGAAGTTTTTTACCTGTAAAGGCACGGGCGTTTATTCATCAACGTGGTGGATCTGAACAGCAAGAGATCACGCTACAACGCAAAACGGTGTGGCTATTACCCGATCATGATCTTGGTCTGCTGGTGTTCACCGGTAGCGTGCCTTTGACACATTTATTCGACGAGCCGGTAGAGACGTTGATGGTGGCATTGGATGATGCGTATGCACGGCGGGAGGAAGCGCATTATCAGCAAGTTTATGCGCGCCGCAGTCAGCCAAGTGCGCCAACCTTTGAATTCCTCAACGATCCTGAATTGATGCCAAAGGGGATATCCCTGAATGTTATTCGCGATCTGGCCGATCACCCAGACTCACTGCGTTATCGTGCTGCGCCGTTGACCGAAGAAGAGAGCGAGCGTTTCTATCAGAGTGTGCGTATCGCCATTGAGCGCCAGGAGCAGCTTAAGCAGCCGGAACCCGCCCCTGATGTGTCTATGCCGCTAGCGGAAAGTAGTGCAGTCGCATTAGGTTGGCTACAGCGTAATGAAGAAAGCGCCGAGAACATCACTTTTGCGAGTATAGATTTCTCTGTTTTTGGTCTGCAAAACAAACGCTTTCGCTATTGCACCTTTAATCACTGTCAATTCCAGAACAATGCGCTGGCCGATTGCCACTTTGAATTCTGCCAATTTATTGATTGTCAGTTCACTCAAGGTTGTTGGAACAACGTCTCTTTGGTCAGTTGCATGCTCAAGAAGAGTCAGCTGCATAAGGTGACATTCACCCACTGTAAATACGAGAAGGTGACGCTGGAGTCCACGCGGCTGAACCAGTGCCATTTTGTCGATAGCCTGTGGGATAACTGTATTGTCATGCAAGGTGATTTTAGCGACAGCCAGTTTGTCCAATGTACGCTGAACAGCAGTTTCTTTTCCAATGCGTTACTCAATCAGACACGGTATGAGGATAGCCAACTAGTTTCATGTGTTTTCGATAAGTGTAACGGCGTTAATGCCGTGTTTACTGATTGTAATTTGGCAAAAGATTCGTTTATTGCCGGTAACTGGCAAGGTGCACACTTCAACCGCTGTGAGATAAACAGCGTGACTACGGGCCTGGGAATCGATCTGTCTGAAAGTCACTTTGAACAGTGCACTATGAACAAAGTGGGGTTCAGTAAGGCCAACCTGCAAGCCAGCACTTTTAGCTATTGTTCGCTCCTCGAAGGGTGCTGCGATAAAGCCAATCTACAACAGGCCACTATCACCTCCTGTGATATGGCCGCATTGCGTTTCAAAGATGCCAACCTGACTCACAGTTATTGGCAAAGCACCAGTCTGCAACAAAGCATGCTCTACAACGCCGATCTGCGTGATACCCATTTCCTTCGTTGCAATCTGGCTGGGGCTAATTTGGCAATGGTCAGTCAAAACCTGGCAACACGCTTTGAAAACTGTTTGCTTGAAAAGACCCACTGGCTTCCACGGCGCTATATCGCCCCAATGCCTATCCATCACTGACGGAGAAAGAGATGACCGCAATAGACAATTCCGTTATGCCACCTGAGCAACCGCGCAGGATCAGAGGTAGGCACTTTAAACAGCATCAGCTCAATGGCACTTTGCTGTCGAAAATCCATTTTATCGACTGCAGTTTTTCAGACATTGTTATTAATAACGGCACTATTCGTGATTGCCAATTTGAACACTGTCGTTTTAGCAACATCACTGTGCAGGATGGGCAATTGGAAAATTGTACCATCCGTTATGGCATTCTACATGACATTACCGCTCGCGGTTGGTTTGTGCATCATGCCTGTTGCATAGAAAGTGAATGGTTACGCAACACATTGAAAGAGTGCCAGCTAGAACGTTGGTTGTTGATCAATTGCCAGATGCAACACGCTGATTGGCAAGATGTTCAACTCGCCTACTGGACGGCTGAAAACACCCCTATCACGGCGTTGACGATGTTAGGTGGGAGTTTGCAAGATGCCAATTGGCACGCCTGCACACTACAACAAGCCAATTGGAAGAACGTGGCCATCACGCGTCAGGTGATGGGGCACTGTGTGCTGAATAACTGCCGTTACCAGGCGATCACAGGTAATACGCTGGTATGGAGCCAGTGTCTGCTTGAGCAGACCGATCTGCGCCAATTGCCATTGGTTAATGCCAGTTTTCATCAAGCTCAATTAAAGCATTGTCGCTTGGACAAGAGCGATCTCAGTGTCGCGCTGTTCAGTGAAGCCGCTCTGGAACATTGCGATTTCACTCAGGCGCAACTGCAAGGTGCACAGTTTACCGATGCCAAACTGGTCGGTTGTCATTTCGATGCTGCCAATCTGCAACAGGCATCCCTGTTGCGTGCTCACTTGAGTCAGTGTGATTTGACGCAGGCAAACCTCAGTCAGGCAGATTTGCGCTGCTGCGATTTGCGCACCTCATCACTTCAGGCCAGCAAAATCCATAAAACCCGCATGCATGGTGCCAAGTTACAGCCGCTTGATACCCATTTCTCGCTGCCAGACCCGCTGCTTGGCCAGATCGACAGTTGGTACAGCCGGCATCAGCCCGGTCCACAAAATAAGTCATCGTTATCCGCACAACCTTCAGGAGCTAGCCGCTATGTCTGATTTTACCCCTGTGTTCGCCACTCGCAACGCATCTTGGCCACCTAAACGCCACGAGGCTCGTTCGTCAGTGCGAAAAAGTCGCCAACGGTCACCCCAGATAACAGGCCATATTGCAGAAGATGATAACGGGCGTCACTACCTGAGCTCACATGCGACGTTGCCGCTAATGATAGCAACCAGTTGTCTTGTGAAACCGCAGAACGGTGATCTGGTCTGTGCCGTGTTGCATCAGCACCAGATCTTTGTCACGGCTATTTTGCAACGCCAACATAGCGATGCCGCATTGGTACTGAGTAGTGGAACAGTACCAATGCATCTCAGCACTCCTGCTTTAGAGATCCATAGCTCTGAACGGGTAGAAATTCACACCAGCAGATTCTCTTTACGGGCCAAGACCTCATTGTGGATTTCCAGAACCTTGCATCAGGTTGCCGATGCTTTATTTGTCCGTGCCAAACACGCTCACCGGCAGGTAGAAAATACCGATGAAGTGCAGGCACGCCATATCAGTCAACAGGCAGAACAAAGCTTAATCATTAACAGCCGAATCGGCTCTTTAAACGCCTCCGCCGTCCTGAAAATTGACGGTGGTCAGGTTCATATGGGGTAACCAAATGACAGCAGCTAATACACGAGCAGGTGGCATGAGTTTTACCGGGTGTGCGCCGATGATCCCAATACCAGGTTCTAATACCGCTCAAAACTCTAATGGTATTCCTAACGTCAGCAACTATTTCTGCTGCGGTGGCAACGAACAGAACATGAATACCATCAGATCTACCACCTCCGATAGTGGGTGGACCCTCGGCGCAGCTTCAGGTACGCACTCGGGCAAAATGGATCCTATGCAGGGGTCAAGTAAATATTTTATCCACGGGAGTCCGGCAACTCGCTTGGGAGATATGAGTATGACCAATAACTATAACGCCTCGTCGTCTCAAATAACGCCGAGCCAAACCAAGTACTTTATCAATGCGTAATTTGTTGCGGGTCTCCCGTCTGCCCATCCTGGTTGGATGGGCATTGTTTAGTGGTTGTAGCTGGTTTTCCTCGACACCGGAAACCCCGCCGTTGGTGCGAAAAATCGATCTGCGACTGATTGCCTCACAGCATATTAACCCTGGGGGAAATTCCCAAGGACAACCGGTGAAAATTTGCGTCATTGAAACCGATCTTGATGGCTGGTCTCCACCTGGTTTGTACCGAGGAACACCCTGCAGTGATATCCATACCAGCGATAAGGTACTCAGCGTGAGCCAATACATGCTGGCACCTTCGGAGACTCTGCAATACGCGCGCGAGGTCCCTTTCGATCAGGACCGCTGGCTAGTTATTGCGGCTGAATTTCAAAACATGGGTCAAGGCCAAAATCTCATACAGCTGAAATCCAGCGCACGTACTGATTTCAACCCTGTGGTACGTGTGGAAGGCAGTACCCTGACGCTGCTGATAAGTACGACCTCGGATGTTTCAAAGGAAGAATAATATGTTTCCCAAACAACGTGTTGCCTGGGTAGAAGGCATGATGATGGAACCTCAGCACTTCCAACAGCAGGAGCGCTATTTGGAGCACCTGATTGATATGCGCACACGCAGCCATGGCGCGTTAGCCTGGGGGTTCCAAACGCTGAGTATTAATCAAGGATTACTGGATCAGGGTAAGTTCGCGTTGAACAAAGCCAGTGGTGTGTTCCCTGACGGTACTCCTTTCCATGTTGGAGACAGCGAACCGCTGCCTTTACCTTTTGATCCTGGAGAGAATTGCCAAGGCAATGTGATCTGTCTTTCCGTATTGATGGATATCGCCGGTAATACCTATATCGACCTGACTGGAGGCAAACAGGGCAGTCGTTTTAGTGCGCTGGATGCGGAAGTTCAGGATCGTAACCATGGCATTGCCGCCGAAGGGACACCACAGATCACCACGCTACAGCTTGGTCAACTGCAAACTCGGCTGAATCTGCGCAGTGCGATCAGTGATGCTGAATCTCTTTTGCCTATCGCTTTTATTAAAGAACGCACTCAGGATGGTCGGCTGATCATCGATGATAAGTTTTTGCCACCGATGCTCGATTTTCGCGCATTCGGTTGGTTAGAAAATGCCACTACCGAACTGCTGGGTCTGATCGTACAAAGGTTGGAGGCTGTCTACCGCCCTGATGTACTGCTATCCATTGGTGGTTTGTCGGAGTTGCTAGAGCTGTTATTGTTGCAAACGCTCAGCGAATATAATTTAAAAATCTCGCATTTACTGACGCAACGTCAGGTACACCCAGAAGCACTGTTCCAGTTATTGTTGGGGCTGCTAGGCCGGCTGAGCACGATCCCAGGGGGGGAGAAACCCTGGGCTCGGCAGGATTTGTGCTATGCGCATAACGAACCTCACAATGGTTTTTTCTCGCTGTTTGCTGCTTTGCGCCGTGCCTTATCACTGGTGATTGAAGCCCCTGCGGTTGCCCTGCCGTTTGTCGAGCGTGGCGATAACATCTATCTATGCCAGAACGATAGCCAACTGCGGTTGGAGAAACTGATCTTTACCGTCAGCGCCAAACTGCCTGCCGAAACCATCCGTACCTACTTCCCTGCACAGACCAAGCTAGGGCCAGTGGAAAAAATTGTTCAGTTGATTGATCTGCAACTCCCTGGGGCGAGAATGATACCGATGGGCTCCCCGCCCAGGCATATTCCTTATTATCCCAACAGTGTCTACTTCGAGGTGGATCACGCCGATCCGATGTATCAGGAAATGATATCTGGTTCCGCGATTGCACTGAGTATTGTCGGTGATTTCCCTGAATTGCGTTTTGAAGCCTGGGGGCTAAGGAAAGGGAGGGTCGGATGAATGACTTTGAGCGCCAGATCCGCGAGGCGATAGCGGCAGCACGTAATGGGGCGCGGCATGCGGAGCAATCGCTGACGACGCCAATATGGCAAGCGAAAAGCAGTATGGCGTCATTAGGGGGGATTTTACCCGGCAGTAATGGTTCGCCCATTTCACCGCATATCGACGAGGAACAGGGTCACAGCACTGAGCCTGGCAATCAGCCAAGCGAGCAAGCACTTACTAGTAACGTTTACCCTTCGGCAAACAGGGTAGCCAGGGTAAAAAGCAGCCGGATAAAAGAGCGCCCTGGTGTTCTGTTCGGCACCTGGGATAACCCTTATATTGCTGCCGCAATGCCATTATTGCTGCTGGTGGAGCGCTTTCGCGGTTGTTCGGAAATCAACATTGCTGAGATAAGGCCGTCCATCGTGCATGAAATACAGTATTTCACGCAGGGTCTGCAGCGAAAAAACTGCCCAGTAGAGGAAGTCAGCCATCTTTCCTATCTGTGTTGTACCTATATCGACGGTATTTTTACCAACTTACAAACGTCAGGTTCATTTAGTCAGAGCTTGCTGGTGGAGTTCCATCGTGATGCCTGGGGCGGTGAAGACTGTTTTGAGCATCTACAGGAATATTTGCAGTCACCGAAACAGAACCGCCACATTCTGGAATTTTACGATCTGATCCTCTCTCTGGGATTTGAGGGCAAATTCCAGATGCTTGAACATGGTTCCGTTTTGTTGATGGACCTGCGTAACCGCCTGCATACCTTGCTCTACGCACAGAATGCAACCGAGTTATTGGCGATTGCCCAGACGACAAGAGGTGGACCACGGCGAACCGATGTTAAGGCGTTGAAGATATTTTTATACGGCTTGCTGATATGCCTGTGCGCTTACGTTGTCAGTATCTGGTATCTGCATGAACAGTCGAGCAAGATCCGCAGCGATATTCTCGCTTGGGTTCCCCCTGAACCGCGCAAGATTAATATTATGGAAACCCTGCCTAATCCATTGTCACAAATCTTGAATGAAGGGTGGCTAGAAGTACGTAAAGATCCGCGTGGCTGGCTACTGATATTTACTTCAGATGGTGCATTCCGCACGGGGCAAGCACAGCTTTCTGAAGAGTTCCTCAACAAGCGGAATATCGAACGTTTGGGCGAGGCGCTGGCGCCGTGGCCCGGAGATCTTGAGGTCATTGGCCATACGGATAACCAGCCTTTCCGTAATAGTTCTGGGAATTCTAATCTCAAACTTTCAGAAGCCAGAGCCATGGTGGTTGCCGACAAGCTGCGGGAGTCTACCAACATCAACCAAACGCATCAGCGTGAAATCACGGCAATCGGACGTGGTGAAAGCGAGCCGCTTTCAGACAACAATACGGAAGAAGGGCGGCGCCGTAACCGGCGCGTAGACATTCTCTGGAAAATTGGCAAGCGCGATGCAGATCAGGCGATGAAACCATTCGTAGATAGCAATATCCCGGAACTTTTGGATACCAATAAACAACAATAGGGATCGTCATGATACGTCGATTTTTTATTCTAATCATTGCACTGCTGCTCTGCTATACCGTTTGGTGGGTAGGCCCGCTGATCGCTATCGGTTCCTATTTTCCACTGGGTGATATTTGGGTACGTAAAGTCATTATCACGCTGATCCTGTGTTGGGCATTGTGGCCTTTTGTGGCGGTTTGTCTGGGGTGGGTTTTCCGATATGCTCGCGCGCCGCTGCCACAGCGTAAGAAAAAAACAGTGCAGTTGGATCGCGTCTCTGCACGATTTTTTGATGCTCTTCGTACCCTGCAACACGTCAGCCTGGCAGGCAAGAAAAGCCGTTGGCAACGTTGGCGCGAGAGCCGCAAACGCCAATATATTGATGAGAAACCCTGGTTTTTAGTGATAGGCCCACCAGGATGTGGGAAAACCTCGCTGATTTATGAAAGTGGTGAACACTTTTTGCTGTCAGAACAGTATGGTTTGGCGCAAACCAGCGATATGGGCCCGACACAAGATTGTAATTTGTGGCTAACGGAGCGTGCTGTTTATATTGACACTGCAGGAGAGTGGATACTGTTGCACGGCCAGAGTGAAGAGGCCGGTATCGCCAAGCAAAAACTGTTCTCGATGATTCGCAAACATCGACGTTATCCAGGGATTGATGCGGTTATTCTTTGTTTGGATGCAGAAATGCTGCTGAATGCCCCCTTGATTGAGCGTAAATCGCTCGCTGATACGCTACGCGTGCGGATCCAGGAAGTCGCTGCCAGCTTCCATACGGATATTGCTGTCTATCTGCTGCTGAACGGTATTGATAAATTACCTGGCGGTGAGGCATTTCTTTCACTGATAGGTGAAGACATTCTTAGCGAAGGACTTGGCATTAGCCTGACCTGTAATCAGCAAGGCCACAATAATTTCGCAGATGACGAAGCACGCTACCAAGAGTTCCAAGCCAAAGTCAGCCGCTATGTGTTGGAAATTCTGCATGATGCGCCAAGTACGGAAGTCCGCCAGCAACTGCTGTTATTCACAGAAAGCCTGGGAGCTTTGCAAAAACCGCTGTTTAATCTGTTCGAACAGGTATTTCCCGCTACGCCGATCGGTTATTCAGGTTCTCTGCGACAATTTTGGTTGGGCAGTACTCTGACGCTTTCTTGCTGGGACGATATGTTCGAAAGCCGTCAGATGGGTGCGGTTTACTACCCCGCGCTCAGTAATGCGATCACCGAACGTGGGGTTTTACACGCTTCTGGCCCGTTACCTTTGCGCAATCGTCTCATGATGATTGGCCGTTATGTACTGGTGACGTTGGTATTGAGCCTGCTCCTGTTAATGCTTAGTACCCGTTATTTCTGGGAATATGATTATATCGCCTATGCCTCGGCACGTTTTGAGGAAACTAAACGCATTGTGCGAGACATTCCTCTCACCAACCAAATCAATGACGATCTGGTGGCTGCATTTGAACAGCTCGGGTATGTCAACACACAGTTCCTTGAAAGCTCTCCACCTCTGTTGACACCGTATTTTGAGCACCGGTTGCTGAACCGGGCAATGCTACAAACCTACCATCGCCACCTCAATAAAATATTCTGGCCTGCCGTAGAGAACTACATCACCCATGAGCTGCGGGAAAATAGCCTGTCAGGTAATGACGATGGTTATGAAACACTGAAAGTTTATTTGATGCTTGGGCATCCAGAACATCGTTCGCCGGACGAATTGGTTAACTGGTTCATGGGACGCTGGAACGACTTTGCGCCGCAAGGTTATACCCTCAATGAACGTAACTTATTCAGCTATCACCTGAGGGAACTGTTCAGTGATGCCTCTGCCACTGCACTGCAGGCCAAACTGGATGAAGACTTGATCCGTACCGCACGGATTAAGGCAATGAGGCTTCCGATTCATATCCGAGTCGTGCAGCGTATTCAAGATAAACCGCTGCCCGCCCGTATTGAAAACATCACTCTGGCAGATATGGCTGGCCCCAGTGTTGCCCTGATGATGAGGCGGAAAAGCCCAAGTACGGTGACAGATGTGGCGATCCCCGGTTTTTATACCCGTGCTAGCTATCATGATGTTTTCCTTGCTCAGCTCCAAGAGGCTTCTCAGGCAATGATCAACGAGCAAACCTGGGTATTGAGTGACGGTAAAGATTCGGTAAGCCAAGTGAATCTGTTGGCCGCAGCGCAAAAATTGTCTGATGAAGCGCGTAAATATTATCTTTTGGAATATGCCAACCAGTGGGAGAACTTCCTTAACGATATTCGTGTGCGTCCAATCAACGGGTTAGATGATGCTGCTCTGCTAGCACGCCAGTTTTCCGATCCCTCTTCCCCACTGGCCAACCTGGTACGCTTCGCAACGCGTGAAACCACACTCAGTGCTGATAACCAAGGTAACGTTACCGGTTGGTTCAATACTCAGCGCAATAAGTTGCAACAGGCGCGGCGTACTGTGATTGATGAGATGTCCGGAGAGCGTTCCCGTTTCCGGCTTACGCCGGAGAAAACGGTGGAAGATCGTTTCGAGTTGTTAAGGCGCCTGGGTTTCTCGTTGCAAAAGGCCACAACCAGTAATAGCGATCCTCTCGCTAATGCTTTCGAACAGATTTATAACCAGTTGATTACATTGTCAACTTCTCTGCGCGCAGGACAAGTATTGCCTAAAAATAATGAGTTTAATCGGTTGCAAATTGATATGGCTAGGCAACCTGAACCGGTACGCAGTGTGATGGTTGATCTATTGGCTACAGCCCAGATACAGAGCCTGCAACAAAGTAAGGAAAATCTCAGTAAAGGCGTTTCTTCTATTGCGTCTGATCTATGCCATAAGACCATCAGCGGGCGTTATCCATTTACCCGCTCAGCTAAAGAGGAAGTCGGCATTGGTGACTTCAGCCGGATGTTTAGCCAAGGCGGTGCTATGCAAACCTTCTTCGAGCAAAACTTGGCGCCTTATGTGGATACTCACGGCAGCCGTTGGCAGGTCAAACCTGAGAGTTCTGGCGTAGTGACAGCAAAAACGCTCCAAGCATTCGAGAATGCTTCACTGATCCGCGACACTTTCTTTGATGCTTCGGGTAATCTTGCTATGTCTATGATTATTCGCCCTATTTCGCTATCGCCCAATATTCTGGAGGCCGTACTGGATGTGGATGGTCAGATCCTGACTTATAGCCACGGTTACAGCCAACCCATGCGTGTCGATTGGCCAGGTCCAAAAGGCGGGGTTTATATCCGGCTGACGTTTAAAACCCAGTCTGGAAATCTTGAAACGGTCAGCTTCGACGGCCCCTGGGCAATCTTCCATATGTATGACGCTACTAATCCGGTGAGACTTAGCAGTAACAGCCGGGAGTTGACGATCGCCATGAGTTCAATCAGTGGGTTTTTCAAAGTAGAACTGAGTTCCACCATGAGGGATTACCCGTTGTGGTCACAGGCGCTTAGCCAATTTTCGTGCCCACAAAGTCTCTAACCATGAAAGAAGGAAATATCAAATGCTTGATCCGAAAAATATGAAGGACGTTATGCAGTCGAGTAGCAAACTTGGCCAACAAGCTCAAAGTGATTTGCAGAAACCTTTTGTTGAAGGCATGCAAAACACGGAGATGTCTGGGGCAGATGCTGCACGCAATATCATGAATTCGGTTAATCAGTCTTGTCAGAACATGATGAACGACATGAACAAGGTATTGAGCGGTTTACAGGATAACGTGGATGCTCACCAGAAAATGCAAGGTGAAGAACGACCAAAGGATTTTGAACAGGCTATGAATGACTTGCGAACGACATTATCCAATGGATTTCCAGAAGAGATGAGGAGCATGTTTGACAAGTTTCCTAAAATTTAGCATGGCTTAACGAGCTTCCTTTTTATATCCGTCGTTATTCAAGCCGTAGCGGTATTGGTTGGCATTGAGGATTATAATTCTTGATGAGTTCATTTTATGAGCCTGCCCCCTTAAAATCGGTCCGTGATTCAGTTGCTGTCTAGCTGCAATGTGAATGAACGGGGAGTATAGACAGATGTATCATCATAAAAAGAGATAGCTAGATAGCCAAAATATTTGATGTTGCAATGAGGCAAAAAACTATCCCGGTCATTGGACTGGGATAGTCTGCTGCTATGCTATGTTCCTTCATTACGCGCAGTGGTGTCGCAAACCTGAAAGTCCGTCATCGAAGCTAAGGGGAAAGGGCGGAGTAGGTCTCTGTTCAACCCCGACTTTGACTCGGACGGAGTTTTGGGATGCGTCCTGTGGAGCTTGGGCTATTTGAGCGTATTGCTGCGTTATTCACCGCTTATTTGATCCAACAAACCTCACGGCTCACGCCTTGCTCTACGATCAGATCACTGACAGCGGTGCTTGCTTGCAGTTAAGGGGACAAGCTTAATGACAACGTGTTTTTTAGCTTGAGATACAAAGCATTTATTCTGTTGTGCACAGTTTTTAGTTCATCAATGGAGTTTATACAGGCATTTATTTTTATCCCTTCAAACAAATAGCGGCAATAAAATAGAATATCACCACCGTAGCCAGATGCTCAAAATAGCACCTGACCTCTAGATGTACTCTAAAGTCCATTCTGGTCTGTTACGCACCACAAAAAGCTAAGGAATATAATCTAGCATTGCTTATCATATATAACCAAGCGCATTCAAGTTGCAGGTAGCAAGCAAGTAGGCTTCTCAAGAACGTAGAGCACAATGTAACTAGGGAAAGTAATTGTAGCCATCACTATACTGCAACTTGAAAGGCAACTAGAACTAGGCTGTGTCCTTCAATTGCACGCGAGCGCCGCGAGGTTTGTTGGATCCAATAAGCGGTGAATAACGCAGCAATATACGCAAATGGCCCCAGCTCGAAGGTGCCGCGAGGGAATCACGGGCAATTGAGGGGCACAGCCTGGTATATTACGTTGATTTTTTGAAGTGCTTAATTTGTGTATCTAAAAGAAAGAGTTCCATTGGGTATTGAAGTATTTTAGGCCCTCTCTATGAGGGTTTTTTTTATTGTCACACTAATTACTTGTTGAAAATTTGTTAACACTGTTAAGAAGCTCTTCATTTATTACTTTTGACCTGCTCCCTATTGTTACTGATTATTTTGCCCACCTTATCACGCAGTTCATGCTTTACCCTTTGCTCCAAATAACCGTTAGCGGCGTTTTACTTGCCATTAAGGGACGCAGCCTTAAGGAATCTAAGGGATCAGAAAAATGGCTGTCGCGTCATTGCCAAGCAAAGACACTGTGCTCAAAAAGAGTGACATATGACGTGCGTTGTTTGCATAAAAAGAGATAGCTGATACCAGCATCGGCCATCAACATGCAAAGGCTGGGGGAGAGACAATAAGGGACATATTGGATACTGCGTTATGTCCACCATTCAAAGGCTGAGGAAAATGTTTTCCCTGCAGTAAAAATCTTTGATTAGCATGATATATTTATAAAACTCCAAGCGATTGACCATACCAAGTTTTTTTATCGCATTACGGCGATGCGTATAAATGGTTTTGGCTGAGCAATTAAGAGTTTGTGATATTTTAGGAATATCATACCCTTGGCTTATCAGCATGACAACACGGCTTTCTGTGGTTGACAGCTGTGAGCTATTTCGTGCTAACATTTTTCTATAGAATTCATTCTGGAGCAGTTGTTTATAATTTAACTTTGCTAAAGTGATGATCTTTGTAACAACTGCAGATGCTTCTTCTGCGAAGAGCCAGCTAGTATTTAATATTATATGAATTGTTGTGATAGGTGTAGCAACTTTGTCCTTGTCTTCCATTTTTTCATGGTCAAAGATATTGATAATCGCCGTTTGCTCGGTAAATATAATATTTGAATGCTCAGTTATATCCGAGTTTGGATTCTCAACGATTTTATAGAGTTCAATATCTTCAGTTTGCAAGTTTTTTTCTAAAATACTCAACAGGCCGAGTTTATAAAACTCGTTATATGATCTAACAGTAATACTCAACATCACGTTGCACTCCTTTTCGTTCCATGAAATCACTGGCTAGTTGCGTGATTGCGACGGCTACTACTTCCAAGCTTTTAAAAGCTTTTTTTTATTAAGTGGGCCATGGACAAGACTAATTGCTGTCATACATTTTACACAAAAGTAAAATTTATCCATGCATTGAATACAATATTGTATGAACGGTAATCATGCGAGACAGTAACATATACTGCTGTTGCCCGTGTCCATTGGGTACAAAATTACTTCAAGTTGCGTGATGTTGACTGTAGTGCCGCAACGTTGATGCCGTTGTAAGCGGCTTTCAAAGCTATTATAAATCATATCCTTGTGATTTACCTTTCGCCTTAGCATATTTGTTATGCACCCCAGCTGCTTGTTTACCAAGCAACTGGGGTGCATGCTTTTTTCGCCTTCACGCGACTCAGATAGTTCAGGCTATCGAAACTCTGACTACTTTAGATTGTCTCAATTTCCGGAGAGAAGCTATTAATCACTTGTACGTAATGCTTACGCTGAAAATCGCTAAACTCAGCCGATGCATTCAGGGTAAAGACCATGATATCTAGCCCTTGACGGTTGTAGACAGAGTGTTTGGGTAGCTTGACCACTGACTGAACCTGGTGAATCGTATTTCCGTCATGAAGGTAACGGTTGGCAACTTGTACTACGGGCAGTTTTGCAGGGCCAATCTCGTGTTTGAGCATTTTCCCTTCAACCTGGAATCCAGGTAACTTGTTACGCAAGTTATCCATTTCCATCTCACACCACGCCTGCAGATCCTGATCTTCGGCAAGAGTTGCGCGATTGACAATGATCTGATACTCATTTTCATCTGGATCGCGAAACATCAGCAGATTGATACTACGATCTAGCGCCGGCTTGGGGGTTAGAAACGTGCCTTCATACAGATTATAGCTGATATTTTGCATACTCATTTATCCGTAAACTCCTTATTTGTGACCTTTAATGGTAAAACCAGCATCTCGACACGGCGATTTCGCTGGCGTCCAATATCTGTATCGTTACTGTCGATAGGTTCTGCTGCACCAACAGCGCGAATGGTTATCCGCTCAGGGGCAATATCATGTTGTATAAGCCAATTGCGTATTGCAAAGGCTCTCTGCTCAGACAGATGCAGGTTATAGGCTTCATTGCCTGTATTATCAGAATGCCCGACTAACAGCAGATTATTTTGCGGATTCGCGTTAGCTATTGCCAACATGTTCTGCAGCTGAGTTTTGGCTTCTGGCTGTAACTTTGCACTGTTGGAGTTAAATATAGAGTTAACACCTGTGCTGCTTATTACTGGCATCACCTTCAACTGGGTGATCTCCTGATCGATCTGCTTGGTCAGCATTCGGCAAGGCGAAAGCCCCCAGCGAGCTAGTGAGAATGCAGGTATACATTCAGTCCAGTGTTGCTGGTACTGTTTCAGGTCGATGATATCTTGCTGAATTCTTTTTATAGACAGATCTTCTAATGTCTCAATAGGCAGCATTTGTTGGTTAAATTGCTGTAGCTGCTGTCGTGTCAGCCATGTACTGTTAATGATGTGCGCGCCCAGTAGCAATAATGCCAGCACGATGCTCCAGTAGACTCTCGGCATTGGCGGCGGTGGCGGTGGCGGCAGCGGTGGTTCTGGCGGCGGCGGCGGCGGAGCGATCACTTTTGGAAATGGCGGATTCGAGACGCTTGAAGACAGAGCCGGTAAAACTGCGTAACGTTGTTCCAGCCAATTAGACCAAGCACCGTGGCGGGTAAATCCATTACCATGATCACACAGTATCATGCTGGTCGGCTGCAACGGACTGTAAGTGAAAAGCTTCTCCATTGCTTGTGCAACGCCGCTTTCTTGCAGCCAATCCATAAGATGTTGCCCTACTGCAGCCCGTTGCACCAGGTTTTCAGCCAACGGTGAGTCGGTTATTAAATTGCGCTTAAGGCCTTCCAACAAAGTAACAAAATCAGTTGAACTCTGCTGGTTGAAATCCACATCACCGATCCAAGTCGCATTTTGCGGGCTGTTATTTCGACGCTCACTGCTCAGGCGTGCATAAAGTCCGATGACGCAGGGTAGGGTGAAAGAACCGGCCAACCCTGAAAAAAGATTTTGCCAGTTGATAAGGCTTCTAACCATCAGTTCGCTGGTTTCGTGCCCGTCGGGTAATATAGGAAAAAATGCCATCACCTGCGCGTTAGGAGAGTGTTGGTGGATATACTCCAAACGTCTGCTCAACTCTTGTGGTTCTGAAACCAGCAACCAGGCAGCGTTGCTGGCATAACGCGCATTTTCAATCGTGTTTGACTGACTAAACCATTTTGCCGCGTAGGGACCAAGGATCAGAACCGCTGGCCTTTCAGGCGCACTAGGCGGTATCGGTTTCGGGGGAGGAGAGTCTGGAAGTTCACGCAACTCATAGCGACACTGTAAGACGATCATCAGCACTATTAGCACTAGCATGATCACCAAAGGGATACCAGAATTCCCAAGTTTTGGGATGAAAGTGGCAATAAAGGCGAGCAGCACGCCTGTGGTGGCCGCTATTAGCGCATGGCGTACGGTAAACTTACTCATTTACATCCCATCCAAAAGAAAATACCGACATACAGACCACAAAACAGTCAGTAGTATCGCAACCACAAACAACTGGGTAAGCAACGACGGCCAGAAATCTCGTCGGGCTGGCCTTGTTTCAGGCGTTACTATCGGCTCCAACTTAGGAGGTACAATTGTGGGTACCGGTTTTACGTTAGGGAGCTGGAAAGCCAATGACTGACGTAATTGTGAACCAGGAAGTGGTACTGGGGAAAGTGTGGCAAGTTGCAGTGCATAGTGGGTAATGACTTCATCATCATTATTAAACAAGGCGATAGCGTGTTGCTCGGTAAATAACGTACCGTTATTGTAACCATAAAATGCATGTTCTAGTTCATAACCGTGCCAGCTTATGCTCTGCGCCCCAAAATTTTTCCGAGCATGAGCGTCTAAGACCAGGCAAGTTAACCGGCGTAGGGCATCGATCTTTTGTAGTGAATGCTTTTCCTCTTCAAGATCAAGGCACAATTGCTCTATACGATCCTTTAGCTGCCCCTGAAATTCCGTCAGCGAAGGAACGATGCCGCGCATGATGATCAATGTGCAGGTCGCCAGAATTTCATTAAAAACACGGCTATTGTTCACCACGGTTTCTCCACTACCTGCCCCCAACCTTCCTGCGTGGAATAAGGACAAATACGAATATTATTCACGGGTGAATGATTAATCGTTATAAAACGGATATTCAGTTCAACCATTTTTTCGTCGACATCCCGCAATTGTTTGCGCATTTCTTCAGGCGTGTACTGCTTTACCATCAATGGCGTGTTTTGCGTACTGTAGACGCCAACGTGCCACCAAGCAATGTCCGTACGAGTTAAGTCTAATTCTTCTTTGGGTATTTGCAGTAATTTTTCGTTGATGCATCTGAGCTGGAGAAGCCACTGATTATGATCGGTAGGCAACTCATCAAACCAATTGATTTTCTCTGTGCTGAAAACATCTGGGTGAACTTTCTGCTCACGAAAATCAACGCCGATGCGGTATTGGAATTCCTGCAGGCTACGTACATTGCCCAAACGGTAAGGGCCGAGGTCACATTCGTCGTCACTGGCATTCAATACGCTTAAAACGCGCATCTTGGAAGTTTTGTCACGTTCCCACCAGGCTTTATCGACAGCACCCTCTTTTTTGGCCTGATTGTTATGATCGCCCCAGACTTTCGGATGATCCTTACGTGAGTAAAAATGCCACAACAAAATATGTGAGGGAGACCACATGTCGTAGCCATGCGTAAAGGCGCGTGCTGCCATTGCGATCTCTTCGCCCAAAAAGAAGATCTGCGGGTCGTTAGGGACTTTTGTCACAAAGTGACCGTCAGCAAAAACAAAGCCAGCAGCGAGATAACCACATCGGCGTGGTGTAGTGGATTCAAAAGGGGTTGATGATAAACCCAGAATCTTCTCATTGTTAAAACCCCTAAAAATCAATCGACTGACGTATTTTGTACGAGCTTCATCATTTCCAGGGGTATAGCCAGGAGGATAGCTGGAAAGAACCGGGTATTTGCTTTGCCCGCGTAGCCCTTCCAACATCGTAATCATTTCAGTGTCCCAATGAGGGACAAACCGGCAATGGGAATCAATCTGCAGAAAATAATCTTCCTGCTTATAGTGTAATTCAACACTATGACGAGCCCAACAAGCGCCTTGGCTGGCGAAATAATGAAAAGAGAGTAGCTCAATAGCTGCTTTCTGATACTGAAAATAAAATACTGGAACGCCCTCGTGCTGCAGGCTGTCAACCAGTGTCATGCCTGCATCAAGGAAGGGTTGAGTATTTTCATCATCCTGCCAGCAAACGCCGATACGTAAACGTTCGGGGTGTTTAGCCTCTTTGATCATATCGAGCAGTGTAGGGATCAGCTCAGGATCCCGGTAGCTGGCTATGCTGACAAAGATTGTAGGTTTGGTTTTGACTTTACCTTTGGTTTTTTGCTTCATAACGCTTCCGTGTTACAAGATACGCAGTGCATCGTATTAATTGACCAGCAAAACAATTTCAGCGGTGGCGTTGAATTGCCCACTCGCCGGCAGGTCGGTAGCTGAATCACGCAACAGTGTTGCGCGCCAATTAAATTGAGCCGCAATATCATCGGTGCTGCTCTTGCTTTCCCCATTGGATCCATCGAGAAGCAGGTGAGTGCCTGTGCTACTATCTATGCGGATCTTTAACCTGTCAGCGTTACCCGCGTTGTCAGTCACTTGTATAAATTTGCTATCCGCGCTTGGTGTTTGCGTTGTTAAAGAAGCGCTGGCGGTATAATCACCATAGTCCGTCGCACAGGTAAGGCTGAAATCAAGCGGGCGTGTCACGCCTCTTTCAATATCGCTAGAAGAGACGGTATTGAAATCAACTGTTTTTTCACCATCTATACGGCAAACAGGGGTACTGATGATAGTGACTTGGCCGATATTCAATTTTTGGCCGTAATTGCTGGGATCGTTAATTTCTATCCAGTTGTAGGCAATAAACCCCCCCGGGAGAACGATGTCTCCAGGTGATTCAGGGTTTTTGAGAGATAAACGGGGTTTGGTCTTATAGTATTCAGTAATGAACTTAGAACCAGCAGGATAGTTAAAGCGTTGTTCCTTCACAATGGCAGTGGAGGGAAACTGTCCTATTGCTGCAGTATTGCTCCAACGCGGTTTGATTACGACCCCATCTATGTTCGTCAAAAATGTTCTATCCGCTTGCGAGGCGTCAGCGAGTCCGTTCACGCTCTTACCGTAGCGTGATACGTCTGGTACGCAATTTATAAAGCTGACTAACGTACTGGGGTTGGATTCGTATGTCGCAATCATGGTGCCGACCGGTGCATCAGCGTCAACCCGGATAACCTGTGCGGGAACCTCCAGTGTGGTAGGCTCAGTACCTTTCTCTGGGGTAACCCTATCTACTTCACAGACTGCCATTGAGTATTGGCTCATTAATGCCAGAGCCAGTAATACGATATTTGTTTTCTTCACGATGAGGACTCCTGTCCAGCTTCCAGTTTAGCTATCAATTCCGGGGTAAAAAGTGCAATAACTCAATAAAACTTTTCCCGATGGTTTGTTCCGTAACAGCCAGTAGTGCAATTACTGGACTGCTCGGTTCCATCTGGGTAAACCAAGCTCGTACCTCTTGCAAACTCTTCAATGCATCGGTACGGCTACTAATCTCTTTGGGCTTCACAACGGTCACGACGTTTGCTGGTGTCGCTAACGTAGGCTGAGCCTCAACAGCTGTCTCTATGGCTACCTTAACCTCAGCCTCAGCATCTTCAATACTTTCTATAGTAGGTGCTGCGGCAGGTGCTTGAGAGGGGGCCTCTTCAACAATGTCGTAAGATAACGGCACTACAGCAGCTGGGCCGAATCGGCGTAGCAGCGTCAGCAAAATGTTAAAATCGGGTGCGTAATCCCCAAGCATATTCTGCAGTTTTGTCTTTAATTGATCCAGACGCAAGGCGGCAAGTTGCAGTGAAGCAATAGCACCTTCTTGCTGCCGTTGCCAATCTTGTTGTATCGCAGCCATGGTCAGTTCAGATAACGCAGACTCTTCGCGTGGTATGACATAAACCTTTTCAACATCGCGTATGGACAGTTGCAGTCCTGCTGCCTTGGGTAACTGTTGCTGGCGAAAATCAGCCAGAAAACCGTCAGGGGCTTCAAGCTCAGCAAAGGCATTCGCCCGCATCATTGGCTCAAATTCGCCTTCGTCAAGCAGCTGTGGGTGGACATCATCTGGCCACTGTTCAAGCATTAGTAATAAAGCTTCAAGCCCTTCACTGAGTGCTTGCACACCGATCCGGCGCATACGGCAACGCATCAGAGCGATGATCAGGCGAATATCTTTGCCGTGCGCCAGCAGTGCCATTGCATCACGCTCTATCTCTGCCCAGTTAACCGACTCTACAACCTCGACAAAGTTACCGTATTCGGCTCCGAGTTTTGGCTGAAGCTTGCCTTGTAACAAAATAAAGCTGGAATTGTATTCCAAGGGCACACCGCAAGGGGGATGCTCTGCGCAAGGCTGTAGTGCCGCCTGGTACCATGGAGGGCAAACTATGCTACTCGATTCACTCACGTTGTTTCCTTCTTGGATGTTGAAGTATGCGGGGTTACCCAGGATGATTAACGATAGTAATTCATTTCCGGGTCAAAACTCATACCGGCTAGTGGCGTGCGGTCATCGCTACGATCCAGCCAACTGGTGTAACCCAGTTGATGTGTTTCACCCAGAGTGGCACAAGGCACTTCATCTGCTGCCAGCACAAGGCTGACTTCCCAAGCATACTCAAAACCGACAAAATTGCGCACCCACTCGCGCAGGACGGGTAAATCCTGCCCCGAAGGGCTGAAATGTAGATATTGCTGTAGGGTTAATGGCCCGAAAATAAGTTGAAATTTGTGTTGTCGGTCTAGCACAGTGTCGCCGAGGATGGCACCATCACCTAACAACATTGCACCCTGACCGGCCCCAAGCTGGGTTTGATCGGTCGGTTGCAGGAAGATCCACTGTGTAGCGTACTCACGAATTTGTACTGGAACTTCGAAGTAGTAATGCAAAGCACCAACTAGCCCTTCAGGGTTACGCGCTTCACGAACTAAGTGTGCCGATGAAGCGAGGCGAGGGTGGAGTGGTAACTCACTTCCGCCCAACTCATCTGCTGCCAACCCAACTAGGCTACCAACGTAGAACGAAAATACCTCGTCACTCTGGCGATCCAGAGAAGCCGTATCCTGAGATACAAACCAAGCGCGATAAAACTGCGACAAAGCGCGATGGTGAAAGATATCGACAAAGTCGGCAAGCGTATTGTCGTTACCTTCTGCTCGGTTATAGGCTATTTCGGTAAGATGCAGGGGCATTGCCCCCTGTGGCCCCCAAACGCCTAGACCAAACAACTGCAAATGGATTTTGCCGTTTTCCTGATTGACTTGCGCAAGTTCGCGCGGCGCAAATGTCATATGAGCAGGCTGGCCTAGCCGGAAGTTTTCTTCTGACGGCAGACCGGCTGTGCCGGGTGGTGGTTGTTCCGGCGAGCGCGCTGAAAGAGTGCGCATTGTACTGATAAAGCCGCTTTTCCACGGTTCACCCTGCCCAGGGTCGATTTCTGGTTCAAAGGCGTGAGTCGTTTTTTTGCCTGTCATTAAAGTACTCCCCGCCGCCCTGGCCGGGCTTTCCATTGACCGACTTTGCCACGCTGCATGGAAAGCAGTTCGGTCTCAGTAAAGACGTTAATTGCTGCATGACGAGCAAAGTAGTTTTCCATAATCATGCCGAACAGATAAGGGCTGATACCTGAAAAACCATCTTCATCAACGGTGAGTGTACAACGCACACCACGACCATAAATCAGTAAACCATTCCCCGGTAAGCGCCGAATGACGGGTTCACTATGGCAACCTACCAGAGCATCTATCTGTGTATTGGAGTCATGATCAGAGCTACTGACAAACAGACGTAACATGTTGCGCAGGGATTCTCCACCTTTGCTATGTGTCATATCAGAGAGCGGCAAATAGTTAAAACTGAGTTGTCGTATCAGGCGCCATGCCGATTCACCGTTAGCAAACGGTGGACGAGGGGCACTAGGTTGAAAAACAAATCGTGCCCCATGAATCGGTGCAGAATCCGGCATCGTTAAAGAAAAATTACCGCTTGCGGCTATGAGGCGCGGCAGATCGCGGTTTGTTGCCATGGCATCGATGGACAGATAGCGAATATCATCACTATAAGGTGCTTCTTGTTGATCTACCAACGACACAAAGACTTCTGTGCCAGTATAGGCCGTACGAGTATCGTATTTACGTGCGCTGCTATTATCTTGCCGATGCTTACGAGTAATAGAAAAATAGCGCCCAAAATTACCATTGTCAGAATGGCGAGTTTGATAAAGCGGGTTAAAGACCACTTCTTTACTCGTTTCAGCCAGTTGACCAAAAACCTTGCTGATGGAGTAGATCTCAAAATCCAGCGGTCGGCTGCGATCAGGGATGACATGGAACTCGTTCAACGCCCGGTTAATCTCCAACTTATCCATGCGCCGTGGGAACAGGTTGATGACTGGCGTGCAGTGCAGTAGAAAACGTGAGGCTGAAACGTGCCCTGCTAGCGATTGATCTAAGCGATCAAGCAGAATAATAATTTCTGCTTCGTTAGTATTGTTGTGTTTCAAGCCATCAGCTAGCTTGTTGAGCGTAAAGAAGTAAAATCTTTGACGACAAGAGAAATATTCTTGTACTAGATTGTGTCCATGGAAAATATTCCAGGCAACGGGCAGCAGGCTTTGATCCGGTGACAGCCCTTCAAACGAAAGTGGTTCGTCGCCGATAATCGTATCTTTCGCTTTTTCACCCTTTCCTGCACGCACGATAGTGGCAACGTGGCTGGCATGGATCAATTCAAATATGTGGGAAACTATGCGTTCATCGCCATCAATGTAGATGGGCAGACGCTCAAGTCCTTCCAATTGGGAAAAAGTTAAGTCGCCCTGCAACCTCAGCTTGATACGTAACGCACTTTTCAAACGACTCTGCGAAATGCGGTGTCTGTCAAGGTTAGGGATATCCGGCGGAATTGAGGTCAGGCGCGCCTCGGTAATTTCTAATGGCCAGAGCTGGACATCCTGACCGCTGCGAAATTCGCAGCGAGTGATTTCCCCTGGAGCAATAGCGGTAAAAAAGGCGCTATGGCGAGGAACGCGGTAGCCTTGAGTTAAATTTCCCTCTTTTAAGTTAGGCTGTAGCTGGATGACGCCCATTGACGGAGTAGGCGCAGTATAATTAGGGTAGACGATATCCAGCAGACGATGGGTGAAAAGAGGGAATTCAGCATCCAACTTGAGCTGCGTTCTGGCAGACATGAAACAAAAAGATTCAATGAGGCGTTCGACATAAGGGTCGGCAACCTCAATACCACGCATGCCAAGGCGCCCAGCGATTTTGGGGTGTTTATCTGCAAACTCACGTGCCATTTCTCGCATAAAAGTGAGTTCTTTATTGTAATAATCAAGAAATTTGTGGTCCACGAGCATTACCTGATGTGATGATGATACTTGGCTACCCTGCAATACGCTTGGTTTTGCCAGTTTCGATGAGGGAAGAAACCTCAGATTAATACAATAATATTTTAGGGTTTTATAATTTAATGGCTTTCAATTAAATCCAAGTGCATTTCTAGTGCTTATAGTAGGTAAATATGATTCGCAAAGCAGGAAATCACTAATTTTACTAAGGAATTTTGGTAGCGCTTGGATAAACTGTTTTCATAGCTAAATGAATTTATATTTCATAGGGGGAAATAACGCAATTTTTATTGATTTTTGTTTTAATTTTAGGATTATTCGCAGGGTCTATTCTTAATTTTTTAGGGTTGTCTTCCAATATGAGTTCGACAGTGTATTATTTCCTCAGTTTTTGGATGGGATAGTGATGCTGATAGTAGCAGAAAATCTAACCGTACATGTGTAACACCCTGATTTTAAATGTAAATGACCTTACAAGATAGACATCCATACGTGTCCGTAGATTGAGAACATTCCGATATGTAACTAATGTTGCTGACCCTATAGTCTGCTGAGTTTGGTAAAATTTACACATCAGCTAGGCATTTATCAATTTTGGGTTATGCTTGATTAATGACAGCGACAGTTAACGGTGTTCGGTTTCTGGATGAAATGCTCTAGGTAGCTACATTACAGAAAAATCTACATCGCACTTAAACTTCTAAGTGAAGCTGGACGTCGTGCGTCGCTTAAGTTAAATTAAATATTTGTAAAGTCAATTAAAAGAAGGTGACATGTGGCTATTATCCGGAAAAATTTATTTGGTAAACTAGATAATACACTTTTCAATGCTATTGAAAGCGCCACAACTCTCTGCAAGCTTCGTGGCAATCCTTATGTAGAATTAGTGCATTGGATTAACCAATTATGGAATAACGAAGATAGCGATTTCAAACATATAATTCGTTATTTCGAAGTTGATGCAGAGGCGTTTGAAAGAGGGTTGGCGCAATCTTTGGCTCGCCTTCCCGCTGGTGCATCTTCGATTTCTGATTTCTCTTATCATATCGAACTGGCTATTGAGCGTGCTTGGGTATGCGCCAGTCTTGAATATTTAGAGAATCGTATTCGCAGTGGTCATTTGCTACTAGCATTGCTTACCAACATGGAATTGCGGCGGACGTTGCTGTCTATCGCACCAGGGTTGGAAAAAATTGCTTTAGATGTGCTCAGCAGCGATCTGAATTACATCACACGTGGTTCTCCTGAAACCAATGAGAGTGCGAGTGATGGTACTCCTTTTTATGACGGCGAATTACCTGGTGAGGCCAGTAAAGCTGTTTCGGCTAAAACCAATGCTTCGTTGGCACAATACACCACGGATCTGACAGCATTGGCCCGCGAAGGCAAAATTGATCCAGTTCTGGGCCGTAGCCAAGAAATTACTACCATGATCGATATTCTGTTGCGTCGTCGGCAGAATAATCCTTTACTAACCGGCGAAGCTGGTGTGGGGAAAACCGCAGTGGTAGAAGGTATGGCACAGGCTATTGTTGCAGGTGAAGTTCCCCCTGCATTGAGCCAAGTGCGTTTATTGTCGCTGGATGTGGTGGCTTTGTCCGCTGGGGCCAGCATGAAAGGTGAATTTGAAGCGCGTCTTAAAGCGGTGCTTGACGAAGCAATGAGTTCCGAACAGCCGGTAATTCTCTTCATCGATGAGGTTCACACATTGGTGGGGGCAGGTGGTAATGCAGGAACCGGTGATGCAGCAAACTTGCTCAAACCTGCATTGGCCCGTGGTCAACTGCGGACTATCGGTGCAACTACATGGGGCGAATTTAAACGTCATATAGAGAAAGACGCAGCCTTGACGCGTCGTTTCCAAGTATTGCAGGTGGAAGAACCTAGCGAAGAGAGCGCAATTGCAATGCTGCGTGGTCTGACCGCTGCGTTAGAAAAGCACCACGGTGTTTGGATTATGGATGAAGCCATACAGGCAGCTGTTCGTCTTTCTCACCGCTACATACCAGCTCGTCAACTGCCTGATAAAGCGATCAGCCTGTTGGACACCGCATGTGCTCGTATCGCAGTAGCACAATTTGCTCCGCCAGCTGAGTTGCAGCAGCTTAATTGGCGGTTAGAGACAGCACAAGCCGAGTTGGCATCGTTAGAGAAAGCAAGCCATTTTGGTAAAGAACAAGTAGAACGTATTGAAGAGCTGAAAACCGATATCAGTGAATGCCGTATCGCTGTCGATGTTTTACATCAACGCTGGAAAAAAGAGCGTGAACATGTAGAGGCCATCGTGTCTTTACGTCAGCAGGTCGCGGACATAGTGGCAGCAGCAGAAGAAGGGGATACCCAGGCTCTGCAAGGTATACGTCATGAACTTGATGTCCAGGAAACGGCTTTGCACAACCTGCGGCAGGATCAGTTATTAGTACAAGCTGAAGTTAATGCTGAAGTCGTCGCCCGTATTGTCGGGGACTGGACCGGAATTCCGGTAGGGCAAATGCTGAAAGATGAGCTACGGGCGGTGATGGAGTTGCCACAGCGCCTAAACAGTCGTGTGATTGGTCAGTCTTCAGCGTTGGAGCAGTTAAGTGAGAGTATTATGACTGCGCGCGCTGGATTAGCAGATCCTCGTAAGCCTCTAGGCGTATTTATGTTGGTTGGCCCATCAGGCGTTGGTAAGACTGAAACCGCTTTAGCGATTGCTGAAAGTATGTACGGCGGTGAGCAAAACCTGATCACCATAAATATGAGTGAATATCAGGAGTCGCACACAATCTCTTCTCTTAAAGGGTCGCCACCAGGATATGTTGGCTATGGAGAGGGTGGGGTACTGACTGAGGCCGTAAGACGTAAGCCTTACAGTGTCGTATTACTTGACGAAGTAGAGAAAGCGCATCCAGATGTGCATGAGCTCTTCTATCAAGTGTTTGATAAAGGGCAAATGGAAGATGGTGAAGGTCGTCGTATTGACTTCAAAAACACCATTTTGTTACTGACAAGTAACGTTGGCAGCGATTTAACCAGTCAACTTTATGCTGATGAAGAGACTGCACCTGACAGCCCGGCACTGATTGAGGCGTTACAGCCTGAGCTATTGAAAGCATTTCCGGCTGCTTTTCTTGGCCGTGTGACAGTAGTGCCTTATAAGCCGCTGATGAAGGAAAGCCTTGATCATATTGTTGCATTGCACCTTGAGCGTCTTAACGCTCGTCTGCAATCACAACATGGGCTAACGTTGCGCTACAGTGCTGATGTTGTTTCACACGTGGTTGAGCAATGTCCTGTTGCTGAAACAGGTGCACGCTTATTGATTCGTTACATCGAACAATATATTACGCCACTGTTAGGAAAAGCCTTATTGCAACAACAGCGTGATGCGACGGATAATATAATTTCACTTGAACGCCACGATGGTGCGTTTACGGTGACCTTTAGCAAGGAGATTTGAAATCTTCAGGCTATTTCGCAGGTGGTTGAGTAATTCCCTATTGCTGAAATAGGTGCACGCTCATTGATTCGTTATATCGAAAGATATATTGTTAGACCGTTAAGAAAATCTCTATTGCAATATACAGTGTGATGCAACTAAGAAAATCCTTATTGCAATAACAGTGTGATGCAACGGATAATGTAATTTCACTTGAACGCAACAGATACGCGTTTATGGTGACGTTTAGCAGGGGATTTGAAATCTTCAGGCTAATTAGTAGGTAAGTAATAAGTTTTAAAGACTTTTTTACCCAATGGAATAGTAAATTAAGGATGTTTTTTTATGTTTAAGATTCAACATGTTGTTTGTGCGTTAGCAATGGCTGTTTCTGTAGGCGCAAATGCAGTATCTAGCGGCACAGTAACGTTCAACGGTGAATTGGTTGCTGATACCTGTACTATTTCTAGCGACAGCATCAACAAAATCGTTCAACTGCCAAAGATCCCTACTCAGGACTTGAATGTTTCTGGTGCCCAAGCTGGTTCTCGCGAATTCCAACTGAATGTTGAAGCCTGTCCAGCGAGCATTACTCAAGTTGCTGCACACTTTAACGCGATTGGTGGTTCTGCATTCGACCCAACGACCGGTAACCTGGTTAACGCTTCAACGTCAACTGCACCAGCAGCTGCTAAAGAAGTTCAAGTTCGTTTGTACAACGCTGATGGTAGCCAAATCCGTGTAGGTTCTACCGGTAAATTCTTCGACGTTGTTGATGAGAAAGCATCAATGACTTACGTTGGTGGTTACTACGCAACTGGTGTGACTACTCCTGGTCCGGTGACTTCTGTAGCTTCTTACACCCTGGCCTACCCATAATCGTGTAGCCCAGTAGCGGCTTGCTATATATTTACTATACTGTAGTTGTAGTCGCTTTATATACCCAATACCGGGAGAAGAACTCTTCCGGTATTAAAATCTAAGATAAGTTAATTCCACTGATGTGTCAGAGTAAAAAGGATAGGGTTAGCGATGATACCTAGAGTGCTTTTGCTAGCAGCATTAATGACAGCCTGTGCCCCTGCTATTGCTTCCATGACCATTAGCGGGACACGGGTTATTTTCCCCGGGTCGGAAAAAGAAGTCCTTGTCCGAACTAATAATAAAGGTACAACACCCGCGTTAGTACAAGTGTGGGTAGATGACGGTGATACAAACCCAAATCTGGACAATGTAAAAACGCCATTTGTTGTCACGCCGCCAGTTTACCGTGTAGAGCCGGGGAAAGGGCAGAGCGTTAGAATGATTTATAACGGCATGGCATTGCCTCAAGACCGTGAGTCTTTATTCTTCTTTAATATGCTGGAAATTCCCCCTAAAGCGAAAGATGCTGATCAGGGGCAGAAGCTGGAATTAGCATTCCGTACCCGTATAAAGATTTTTTATCGTCCAACTGGAATTGAAGAAAGCTCCTCTGAAAATGAACGTGACAAGTTAAAATGGGAAGTTGTTAGCGACGCTCAGCGTGGTATAGGGTTTAAAGTGACTAACCCGACTGCTTACTACTTCTCATTCGATTCCGTTATTGTTATGAGCGATGGGCGAAAAATCACGCTTAACTCAGATATGGTACCTCCGATTGGTTCAAAGGTTTTGTACCCTGCTCAGAAACTGACAGGTGCGGTATCTAGTTTAGAATTTAAACTTATTAATGATTACGGGGCCGTAATTGCTGAAAAGCTAGTATGGTCAGCAGCAGCAGGGCGATTCATCGCTACTGCTAAAGACAGTTAATATCTGCACAGAGCTATATGATGACATCGTTCAAGGACGTCTGGCTCGTAGCAAATGGAGTTTTGCGAGTGAAGCTCTCGAAGGTAGGACATATTAAAACTGAAAGAAAACGCTCAACGTCAGTACCACTGACGTTGACACTGATTAGCACAGTGTTGTTCTGCCAACGCGGTTTGGCAGCCACTGAGCCTAATAAACCGAACGCCGGCGATAATGAAACCATGAATGTGGATTATAATCCGATGTTCATTCGTGGTTCGGACGTCGATGTATCGCGTTTTAGTGAAAGCAACCCAGTATCACCGGGACAGTACGATGTCACTGTCGTGGTTAATGGTGAAAATAGAGGCAAGCAAACAATAGCCTTTATGACACCCCCAAATAAAACCAGCGCTGAACCTTGTTTCACTGCTGCTCAATTAGAGCAATTAGGCCTCGTGGCTGAGAAAACGCCCGAACGCCTGCAAGCTGCCGAATCAGGGTGTGCACGCATAGACGAGTGGATTTCGCTCTCGAAGAGCAGTTACAACAGTGGCGACTTTGTGCTGGATTTGACAATTCCTCAGCTCTACGTGAAGGTTTTACCGCGTGGCTACATCGATCCTAGCCTGTGGGAGAAAGGTGACACCGTTGGCTTCCTGGATTACACGGGTAACTTTTACTCTAGCTTCCAAGGCGCAAGTGCGGGAAGAGATCGTAATTCCGACAACAGCGGCAATGTCATGCTCAGCGCAGGTTTCAACTACGGTGATTGGCGTTTTCGTAAGAAAATCAATAGCAGTTGGCAGAACAATAGTTCGCTGAAGACCGATAACCTTTACGGCTACGCCGCACGTGACATTACTTCACTGAAGAGCGAGCTGGTTTTGGGTGAGGCAAATACTGTCGGTGATGTGTTCGACAGCTATGGTTTGCGCGGAGTGTTACTGCATTCTGAAGACAGCATGCTGCCAGACTCGTTGCGTAACTACTCCCCTATTCTGCGTGGTGTAGCGGAAACTAACGCGCGTGTAAGGGTAATGCAGCGTGGTCAGATGATCTTCGAAACCGTGGTACCACCTGGGCCGTTCGAGATCAATGATGCCAATATAGGTCAAGGTACAGATGTGACCTTAATTGTTACCGAAGCGGATGGTCGTGAACGCCAACAAACCATTTCATTTTCTGTGCCGCCAATATTGTTGCGCGAAGGTGTTTCGAATTTTGCCGTCTCTGCGGGGCAATTGAAAGACAACGATGTGGACAGCTATCCTGCTATTCTTCAGGGTACCTATCGTCGTGGTATGTCAAATAGCTGGACATTGTATGGTGGTGTACAAGTAGCGGCGAAATATATTGCTGCTGCAGTTGGGAGTGCATTCAATACGCCTATCGGTGGTATTGCTTTTGACATCACACATGCGAAAAGTGACCTGCGTGATGGCGAAAGTGCTTCAGGTAACAGTTATCAGGTCACTTACAGCAAGTATCTTGATAGCACTGATACTAACGTGTCACTGGCAGCTTATCGCTACTCCTCAAGCGGGTTTTACTCTTTCCGTGATGCTTCACGGCAACGGGATGGGAACGTAAGTACTAACAATGTTGATTACCGTGCTCGTCAGCGTTTCTCCGCGACGTTGTCACAGAAGGTAACTGACAGTATCACATTGTTTTTTAACGGTAGTTTGTACACTTATTGGGACGGAAGGGGGAGTGCACGCCAGTATTCCGTGACTTTTAACCAGTCCTTGCGTCATTTCAGTTATGGCGTGACTGCCGCACGTACGCAAAACCAAGACGGCAATGAGGAAAGCAACTTGTTGCTTTCTGTTAACGTGCCGTTAAGTAAACCTGGTTATACTAAGCCGTTGTTTAGCTCTGTTTATAGTACAGCTAGCCGTGACGGCAGCGGAAATACGCAGTTCCAGACGCTGGTAAACGGCAGCCAGGGCGAACGTAATGAATTGACCTATGGTGTAGGTGGATCTTTTGGCAGCAGTCCTAACACCAGCAGTGCTACAGCTGTAACGGGTAATATGAATTACCGCTCAGGAACCGGTAGCTATGGTATATCAGGTTCCGCGAATAACCGTAACACGCAACAGTTTTCATTGTTTGCTAATGGCAGCTTAGTGGCCCACAAAGGCGGCGTGACGGCAGGTCCAACCATTGGCGATGCACCTTTTGCCATCATTGGAGCACCAGGAGCGACTGGTGCACGCATAGAGAATGGGCAAGGCGCAGAAATTGACAGCCGTGGCTATGCAATTATGCCTTCACTGACACCTTATCGCAAAAATACGGTTTCTCTGGATGCTCGTGGATTGCCAGACACCGTTGACGTACTGGAAAACGAAAAGGTCGTTGTGCCGCGCCAAGGTGCCGCAATATCCGTTGATATGAAGACGATCAGTGGCTCACCAATGGTGCTGACGGTTCGTGACGAGAAGCAGAAGCTGTTGCCGATAGGTACAGAATTGCAGGATGAAAAGGGAATAAGCAAAGGTATTATTGGACAAGCTGGTCAGTTGTTTATTCGTGGTTGGCAGCCTGAGAAAGAAGCACTTTACGCCGTGATCGATGGAGTGAAACTACGCTGTAAGCCAACCTCCAGTCAGTCAGCTAAGTTAGGGACAACGGAGATTATTCAAATGGAGATGACATGTTTGCGAAACGGCCAGTAGGATTGCCGCAAGGCTGGCTGGTAGCAGGAGTACTGTTGGGGGCAAGTTTTTCTTTTGTTACACCAGTGTTTGCTGTAGGCCAGTCATGTAATGGTAGCGGTGACTGCAAAATCCCGGTGAAGTTTACCGGTGTTTACCTCGAAAATACTTGTCAAGTCAGCATTGACGGAAAAGGTTCTAATGCCATTGTTGGATTGCCTAGAATACCGGCGAGCGAATTGCAAGTTGACGGCAGCGAGGCAGGAAGCACGCAATTTGATATTTCTCTCAGCGCTTGTCCGCCGAACACAAATATCAATCTATCTTTCGTTTCCGTTGGAATTGATCCTGATCTCACCACTGGCAACCTGATGAATAGCACAGGTCTGGGGATGAGTCAGGGAGTGCAGGTACGCCTGCGTAGTGTGCCTAATAACCAGCTGCGTATTAATGATAGTAGCACTTTTCAACAATACGCTATTCCGGCTGACGGCAGGGAAGTAACCCAGTATTACATCGCCAGTTATTACGCTAAAGGGGCAGGGACTGTCACTCCAGGGCTGGTAAATACTCTTGCTGGCATAGAGCTTCGTTATAACTGAGGCTATATGCCCTAAATAGTTGAAGATACGACTTCAAATATGACGGTTCATAGGCAAATTATTTATTAGCAAAGCTTTATTCCGCCGGCTCGGACTAGTCTCTGAGTCTTTAAAAAAGACAACATCAGTTAAAGGTATTGAAAGCACTATGGTCAGTAAAAATAGCTCGCAAAAGTTTATTGCGCGGAACCGAGCTCCTCGCGTGCAGATTGAGTACGATGTGGAAATCTACGGTTCCGAGAAAAAAGTTGAACTGCCATTCGTTATGGGCGTGATGGCTGATTTATCCGGTAAGCCGCTTGAGCCTCTCCCTTCGGTAGCCGACCGCCATTTCCTGAGTATCGACATCGATAACTTCGATGAGCGTATGAAGGCCATGCGTCCACGTGTCGCTTTTGCGGTGCCGAATACGCTGACCGGTGAAGGGCAGCTGATGGTCGACATCACCTTTGAAAGCATGAGTGATTTTTCGCCGGACGCTGTCGCGAAAAAGGTCGATTCCCTCTCGCAATTGCTGGATGCACGCACCCAGTTGGCAAATTTACAAACCTATATGGACGGTAAAGCCGGTGCAGAAGAGTTGGTGATGGCACTGCTCAAGGATCAATCCTTGCTGAAAGCACTGGCATCCGCGCCTAAAGAAGCCAAGGCTGCCGATACTAATGTGGATCAGGAAGACTAAGTGAAAGAGGGTATTATGTCTACATCGCAAACTAAGGTAAATCAGAGCCCGGCAGCGGAAGTTACCCGCTTTGACGACTTCAATTCTTTATTGACGAAAGAATTTAAAGCCAAATCAGAGCAGACTAAATCTGCCGTTGAAGGCGCAGTAAAAACGCTGGCAGAGCAGGCGTTGGCAAACAGCGTCACGGTCTCTGACGATGCGTATAAAAGCATTGCCTCGATCATTGCTGAAATTGATCGCAAACTGTCCGAACAGATTAACCTGATCCTGCATCACAGCGAGTATCAGGCGTTGGAGAGTGCCTGGCGTGGCCTGAATCACCTGGTCTTTAACACCGAGACAGATGAGAAGCTCAAACTGCGCTTTATGGACATCTCCAAGGAAGAACTGCGCCGCAACATGAAGCGCTACAAGGGGATCGCCTGGGATCAGAGCCCACTGTTCAAGAAAGTGTACGAAGAAGAGTATGGTCAACTGGGTGGTGAACCCTATGGCTGTCTGGTCGCGGACTACTACTTCGACCATACCGCGCCTGATGTGGATCTGTTGGCCTCTATCGGTAAAGTGGCCGCATCGGCCCACGTACCGTTCATTACTGGCGCATCACCGAATGTGCTGCAGATGGATTCATGGCAAGAGCTGTCCAATCCGCGTGACCTGACCAAAATCTTCACGCAGAACCTGGAATATGCAGCCTGGAACTCCCTGCGTCAGTCGGAAGATTCACGCTACATCGGTCTGGCCATGCCACGTTTCCTGGCACGCCTGCCATACGGTATCAAGACTAACCCAGTGGATGCCTTCCATTTCGAAGAGACCACTGATGGGGCAGATCACAGCAAATATGCCTGGGCTAACGCCGCTTACGCTATGGCCGTCAACATCAACCGCTCTTTCAAAGAGTACGGCTGGTGTACCCTGATCCGCGGTGTAGAAAGTGGTGGTGTGGTTGAAGGTTTGCCGTGCCATACCTTCCCAACCGACGATGGCGGCGTGGACATGAAGTGCCCGACCGAGATCGCCATTTCTGACCGTCGTGAAGCGGAGCTGGCGAAAAACGGTTTCATCCCGTTGGTACACCGTAAAAACACCGACTATGCTGCCTTCATCGGTGCACAGTCCTTGCAGAAGCCGGCAGAATATTACGATGCGGATGCAACGGCCAACGCCAATCTGTCAGCACGTCTGCCGTACCTGTTCGCCTGTTCGCGTTTTGCCCACTATCTGAAGTGCATCGTGCGTGACAAGATCGGTACATTCAAAGAGCGTGACGAGATGCAGCGCTGGTTGAACGATTGGGTAATGAACTATGTTGACGGTGACCCAGCCAACTCTTCGTTAGACATCAAAGCTCGTCGTCCACTGGCGGCGGCAGAAGTGGTTGTCGAGGATGTGGAAGGTAACCCAGGCTATTACCAGGCGAAATTCTTCCTGCGGCCACACTTCCAGTTGGAAGGGCTGACGGTTTCTCTGCGTATGGTTGCTAAACTGCCATCAGTGAAAGACGTCGCTTAAAGACCCGATAACGCTGCTATCAAGCAGCGTATCAGTAGTAGTAAAAAAAGATAGGTAATGGTTTCCATTACCCTCCGTATAGGGAGCATTGTGTGCTGGTTTCAGCACCGGGGCTGCTGACATTCAAAGCGTCCAGGAGGACGCATTGGAAATATAATTAACGTGCATAAAAGAGGATATTATGGCACAAGATATGTTTATTAAGATCGACGGTATTGAAGGGGAGTCTTTAGATACCACTCATAAAAACGAAATCCAGGTACTGGGCTGGAATTGGGATGTGTCACAGCATTCTAACATGCACAGCGGCTCTGGCGGTGGTTCGGGTAAAGCGACCGTAGCGGATTTCTGTTTTGAACACTACATGGATAAAGCCAGCCCTAACCTGCTGAGCTACTGCCTGTCAGGCAAGCACATTAAAAACATCCAGTTCGTAGTGCGTAAAGCGGGTGGTGACCCTCTTGAGTTCCTGATCATCAAGTTCACCGATGTGATTATCACTCGTGTTGCGATGGCCGGTTCTGTCCAGGACGAAACCCGTCCACGTGAAGAAGTGCGTTTCTCCTTCACAAAAATGACACAAGATTACGTGATGCAGAATGCTGAAGGTCATAAATCTGGTGTGATTTCTGCCAGCTATGACGTGAAAGCCAACCTGCACGGCTAATTATTGTCGTCTGTTGTTACCCTGCCACCCATTTATTGGGTGGTAGGGTTTACGTGCATTTGTCGGGATAAGGCGTGCAACAATGGCGAGTAAATGCCTGAAAAAAACCATGACGTGTTACCAAGGCCGGCGGCATAGCGTGTGGGTGGTACTGGTTGCTCTGTGGTTAACCGCCTGCAGTTCAAAACCGCCTCCAGATAACCGTGCACAGAGCGTGCATGTGACATTACAAACCGCCAAGGACGTCAATCCTAATGAGAATGGCAAGCCGAGTCCGGTGCGCGTTACCCTCTATCAATTGACGTTAAGTGACGAATTCCTTGCTAGTGATTTTTTTGGTCTGAGTGATGGCACTGAGGCAAAAAACCAGACGCACAAGAGTTATGACGCCATCATGGTGCCCGGAGAAAAAAAAGAAATAACGCTACCGGTTAATCAAGAAACCACTGCCATTGGCGTGGTCACGGCGTACCGGGACATTTCGGCAGCAGAATGGCGAGTGTTTTATATTATTCCACCCAGGCCCGAAACGCCTTGGTACAGTAACTGGTGGTCAAGCAATGATGCCTGGCAGCCTAACATGTTGGTTCGTATGGAACATCTGACTACATCAATTAAAATAATGGATTAAGCCGTGAGAACAAACAAAGTCGTCTGGAGTGAAGGCCTTTTTCTTCGTCCGCAACTTTTCCAGCAACAAGAACGCTATCTCGAGTATTACGCCCATAAGCGTGCTGCTACCATTACCCCTTTTTTCTGGGGATTTGCCCAATACGAAGTGGATAATGAAGCGTTATCGTACGGCAAACTGGTGATGCGCTCCGGCCGGGGTGTGTTGCCCGACGGTACGCCGTTTGATATGCCGGGCCATGCCGCCCTGCCAGAGCCGCTGACCATCACGCCAGATCACCTGGGAAAGTTGATTTATCTGGCTGTCCCGCTACGCTTAGATAACAGTGATGAAACGATTTTTGACGAGTATGACCTGAGTTCATTGGCGCGTTTCAAGGCGCAGGAAGCAGAACTCAATGATACCAACGCCATTCGTCAAGGGCCAAAACCGGTGCAACTGGCGCAGTTGCGCCTGCGATTGCTCTCGGAGACTGAGATGACCGAGTCCTGGATTGGTTTGCCATTAACGCGTGTGCGTGCGATACAACCGGATGGCAGCGTACTGCTGCACACCGAAGACTACATTCCGCCGGTCACGGGCTACGCGGCCAATGATTTGCTGACCGAATGGTTGACCCATCTAAATGGCTTGGTCAAGATGCGTGCCGAGATGCTGGCGCAGCGTCTGTCCAACAGCGACGGCAAAGCCAGCGCCAGTGCGGAAATTGTTGATTACCTGCTGCTGCAGATCTTCAATAAATACGAACCGATACTCGACCATTTACGGCATATTCCGGAACTGCCGCCGATCACGCTGTACCAGGAGTTGGCCAAATTTGCCGGTGAGCTGTCAACGTTCATTCGGGTCAAGACCCGCCGTCCGCGTCCGGCGCCCGGCTACGACCATGCGCGGCTGTACCCGTCGATCCGCCCGTTGGTGGATGATATCCACGATCTGCTCAACCAGATCCTGGTCCGTGCCGGTCAGATGATCCCGCTGGAGCCGCGTGGCAACGGCGTGTGGTCGGCTTCGATGCTCCCGGGTGAATTGCGCAGCTTCTCAAGCCTGGTATTGGCGGTGTCGGCGCAGTTACCGATGGATGTGTTGCAACATCAGTACGCAGCACAGGCCAAATTCAGTGCACCGCAGCAGTTGCACGAGCTGGTGCGTTCTCACCTGCCGGGATTGGAGATCCATGCGTTGCCGGTGCCACCGCGCCAAATCCCCTATACGGCAGGATACGTCTACTTCGAATTAATGAAGAGTGAACCTTTTTGGGACAAAATTGCCAGCACAGGGGCCATAGCCACACACGTGGCGGGTAACTTCCCTGGGTTGAAAATGGAGCTCTGGGGTATTAGAGACTGATGAGTGATAGCAGCGAAGCGAACCTGAACGGGGATTTCTCGGCGTTTTCCCCAAAAAGCACCAGCGAACCCCATGCACAAGCGCTGGGCCATTTCTTGCTGGACAGCCAAAGCCCGACAGGGGGATACGGTAACGATGCCGGCACCCGTTATGACGCCAGTCAACTGCGTAGAGAGAGTGTGCAACAGCGCGTGGCCGCGGTGCGGGCGTCATCGACCCCGTTGCTTGAAGCCGCGGAGCCGCTGTTACGTGCGCTGAGTGACATGCCTGACGAGGTAGAAGACCGCGATCAGGCGTCGCTGCTCAAGCAGAGCCTGAAGAATGAGATCACGCTGTTCAGTGTGGTGTGCGACGAGGCGGACCTTTCGTGGAAGAAAATGGCGATAGTCCGCTACTGTATCTGCACGGCGCTGGATGAAGCGGCACATGCCCGGCGTTGGGGCATGGACATGGGGTGGTCACAGAGCAACCTGCTCAACCACTTCGAAGGGGATAACGACGGCGGTAACAAGTTCTTCCTGCTGGTAGGCCGGTTGTCGATGAGTCCACAGGAGTATGCCGATGTTCTGGAAATCCTGTTGCGCATCATGGGACTGGGTTTTGAAGGGCGTTACAGCATCATTGAAAACGGTGAACGCCAACTGACGAAAATACGTCAACGTTTGCTGACGCTGTTGCAAAGCACGCGAGACAGCACGGTGGGGGCGCTGTCAGTACATGCACTCCCACAGCGTGAGGTAAAGAAGCAGCAGCGTTTTTTTGTGCCGGTGCGGGTATCACTGCTGTTTGCAGGCGTGTTGGTGGTGAGCAGCTTTATCACGTTCAAATACCTGCTGATGGTGCCGCAAGGTGAACTGCTTGAAGAGATGAAGGCCCTGATGCGTCAGCCTGAGGCTCAGCCGGTCAGTGCCCCGGTTGCCCCGGAACGATTGCGTTTGGCGATACTGTTGAAGGCGGAGATAGCGCAAAAGCTGGTGAGTGTTGATGAAACGGCGGGTAACAGTAAGGTGACCTTCCGGGGAGACTCGATGTTTAGGGTCGGCGCCGTCAGCGTGAAGCCAGAGATGTTGCCAGTGCTCAAGCGCGTGGCGGAGGAGATCCAGCGAGTGAAAGGGAGCGTGGTGGTGGTGGGTTATACCGATAGTACGCCGATCAACCGTCCGGGTTTACCGAACAACCAGGTGTTGTCGGAGAAACGAGCGGCGAGTGTGGCGCAATTGCTCCAACAGGCAGGTATCCCTGCCGATCGCATCCGCTTTGAAGGGCGAGGTGAGGGTGAGCCGCTTGCCAGTAACGATACCGCAGAAGGGCGAGCACAAAATCGTCGTGTAGAAATTTCTGTAACTTACTAATGGACGTGTCATGTCAGTATTTAATCGATTGTTTTCAGGCCAAGGTTTAAAACGCATCTTACTGATAGCCTGCTTCGGTCTGCTGGCTGCCGCCATCTGGTTCCTCGGCCCGTGGCTGGGATTTGGTGATGCCCGTCCTCTGGAAGCTGTAGAAGGGCGCGTCATCATGTTGCTGGTACTGTTTTTACTGTTACTGGCTTATTGGTACCGTA
Organism: Serratia sp. UGAL515B_01; assembly: GCF_033095805.1. Classification (NCBI taxonomy): domain Bacteria; kingdom Pseudomonadati; phylum Pseudomonadota; class Gammaproteobacteria; order Enterobacterales; family Yersiniaceae; genus Serratia; species Serratia sp. UGAL515B_01. The sequence goes on from NZ_CP109901.1 coordinate 367,704, forward strand.
TCCCGCTATTTGTTGCTGTGGCGCTGCTGGTATTGGCTGCTGTGTGGATTATTGGCCCCTATCTGTTAATCGGTAAGGGACACCCGCTGGAAAGTGCTCTGCGTCGCGGCCTAGTTATGGCTGTGATCTTGCTGGTCACCATACTTTATGGGTTGTGGCGTCTGGTACGTGCGCTAGCGTTAGACCCTACGCTACTTGATAATTTCATTAAGAAGAAGCCCGTTGAAGTATTAGAGGAGCGTCCTGAGTACTCCGCGATCAATTCTGTGATCGAGGGTGGGGAGCGCTATATGCGCCGGATCCACCGTTCGTTACCTGCTTGGCGTCGGTTCTTCTCTATTGACTATCGTCGTGGCGGCTTGCCATGGTATTTAGTGCTTGGGACACCGGGAGCAGGTAAGACGTCTATGCTTTTCTCCTCAGGCCAGGAATTCCCGCTGCCTGAACAGTTGAATCGCAAAGGAAAAGAGAATCCGCCAACGGCCCATTGTGAATGCTTATTCACTAATGAAGCACTGTTCCTGGATACTTCTGGTAAGTACGCCAGCGAAGCACCACTGGCTAACCAAGAATGGATGAGCCTAGTTAAGTCGCTAAAACGACACCGTCCTGCCAAAGGGATAAATGGTGTAGTGTTGACACTCTCTGTGGCTGATATTCTGAATAAAAGTAAAACAGAGCTGCTGACTATCTCAGCAACACTACGTGCGCGTCTGGATAGTTTGCGCCAGCAGTTGGGTGTACGTTTTCCAGTCTATGTCACCCTGACTAAAATGGATTTACTGGCAGGTTTTGAAGAGTATTTCCGTAATCTTACGGAAACTGAGCGCGAACAAGTCTGGGGTATGACTTTCCCGTGGAATAACGAAAAACCCGTAAGTGCTGAAGTTTTGAAAACGCAGCTCGGTCAAGAGTTAACCTTACTGGAAAATCGTATCAGCCGCGTAATGTACCTGCGCCAGCAAGAAGAGTATGACGTGGGCGATCGCAAACGTATGTATGCGTTGCCGCAGGATTTTCGTTTGCTGGCACAGACGCTAACGGAAGTGTTGCAAAATATCTTCTTTGCTTCGCGTTACGATGAAAGTCATTTCCACGCTACGCTACGCGGTGTTTATTTTCTGAGTAGCTGCCAACCACAGACGGTAGGGTTGCTCAATAACAACACGTTGTTGCAAAAATGGAACAACTTGATACATCAGCTCAAGCCGCAAACGCCGACCTCACTTTCTCACAAGGTGGATGAGGAAGATGCGTTGGTGTCTGAAACGGCATGGGGCAAACATTATTTTTTAACCCGCTTGTTTAGCGACATCATTACCAAGGATCGCGATCTCGTTGTTGATAATATTACAGTGCAGTCAACGCATCGCTTTCAGAACGTGTTCGGACATTTGGCGACTTGGGGGGTTGCTGCCTGGCTGTTTGTAGCTTTGCTGACCAGTTACCATCTGAACCGTGATTACTTGCAAGTGCTGGCGAGTAAGCTAGATACTTTATCAGGGCAAGTGACACAGTATCTGAAAAATCCGGGAGAGCAATGGCTGCCGAAGGTTCTCAGTACATCGCAAAACTTGGCGTTGTACGAGCGCCTGGATCTTGACCAGCCTGCCCTTGATTGGCGGTATGGGCTCTATACTGGAAGAGCGGTATCACGCGGTAGTGATGTGTTATATCACTTCTTCTTACAGCGTTATCTGTTGCCACAGTTGGAAAAGCAGGTAGCATTGGGTCTGCAAAGCGCATTGCAATCACCTAATGATGTGGCGGTATGGCAATCCTTGAAACTCTACCTAATGTTAGGGGGAGCAGGACCGCAAGATACCCCGTGGTTGGTTGAGCAAATCACCGAACGTTGGGAGCGCAGTGGAGCTATCGGCGCCTTTGAGGAGCGTACACTTTTTGTGGCGCACCTGAATGCCTTGTTCTCTCACCCGGATTGGCGTCAATATGGCAGTGCTTTGGATCCTGAGTTAGTGAAAGCGGCGCGCGATCGGTTGGGTGCCAAACCAGAAAGCGAACGTGTGTGGCAGCGGTTGAGAGTTGAAGTGCTCGGAGATTCGCCCCCCAATTTGACGCTGCGGACTTTGATCGGGCGGCAAGCTCCTTTGGTATTTACCTTGGACGATGCGACGTTGCAACAACAGGGTATCCCAGGGATGTATACCCGTGAGGGGTGGGAAGTAGTTAAAAAAAAACTGTTATCCTCCCTCCTGAAAGTGCAAAACGAGGATGGCTGGGTAATGGGGAAGTCCTCGCCTTCAGTTAATCCGTTGGCATTTCGGGACGATGTGACGACCTACTATTTGCAAGAGTACACAGCATATTGGCAGCGCTTTCTTAACAGTATTCGACTGATTTCTGTCGGGGGGGAGGATCAAGCGACAGCGCAAGGTACGTCGCTTAATATTGCGTTGTTGCGCACTCTGGTGGCTGATAATTCCCCTTTGCGTAACTTGGTAACTCGCGCAGTGAGTGAAACCACACTTGGCACTGATGCTAAAGCTATTCCGAATGCGTTGAGTAACCAAATGAATCAGGGGGTGGTGTTACAGCAGGCAAAAAAGTTGCAGGAGACGCTTCACTTTCGTGAACAGCGACTGGTACGTCAGCAACTAGATAACAATTTCAGCGCGTTGCGTAATTTTGTGCGGGGCGAATCGCAGGGTGACGGTGCTGCGGCAGACTTTGCCCAAGCCCAGGGCACCCAATTTAGTCAGGTGATGCGGTTGCTTAGCGATCAATATACGCGATTTATTGTCTACAACAGTGCTTTTGCCTATGGCGATATTCCGCCGTTAACGGACGAAAGTGCTCGCTTGGCCGCTGAGTCTGGTTTGTGGCCGGAGCCAGTGAAGAGCATCGTTTCACCTTTGCTGACGCGTTTTTACGATAAAATTAAACAGCGCGTTGTCAAACTGAGTGCTGAATCGATCGATCAAGGGCCAGGGGAGATCTGCCGTACCAGCCTGCAGGGGCGTTATCCATTTGCCGACAGCAACCAAAATGCGACCCTTGCCGATTTTGAACGTTTTTTTGGCACAGGTGGAGTCGTTGATAGCTGGTTCCAGCAAAATCTGGCAGCGAAAGTGGATACGTCATCCCATCCCTGGCGTTTCAAAGGAACAGCGGACAGCACCGGCCTAGAATTTTTTGAGCAGGCTGGCCGCATACGCAACGCATTTTTTGCTGGCGATGGTCGGAAAATGGTGCTGAATTTTTCGGCTTCGGTGCAATATCTTTCGCCGACAGCCTTACAATTTATTCTTAATATGGACGGCAACCGACTCACCTATGCACATGGTCCGGTGGTGCCGCAAGACTTTAGTTGGCCTGGGACGCAACGCGGTACTTTACTCAGTGCCACAACGCGTCGCCAACAGGCAAGTGCGTTGCCCGATCGCGTCTATCGTGGTCCTTGGGCTTGGTTACGTTGGCTGGATGATGCTGACATGGTCAAAACGTCTGGGGACGACGGGTTGTTGGTGGGCTGGGAAATGGGTAAAGATCGCGTAGAGCTTGAAATTGTGGGGTTACGTGTCGACGGGCAGAACTTGGGGGATGTTTTGCGGAGTTTCCGCTGTCCAGCTAGCAATGAGAAGGATGCTGGCTGATGTTTGGCCGCTCTAAGATCAAACTTTGCCTCCCGGATAAGCCCAGTCTGCTACCACGTTTCGTCCGTCTTAACCGTGGGCGGCATGCAGTATCTTCCCTGTTGGAACAAGTGACACGGCAGATGGCACCTTCGCACATGACATCAACGGTGTTTGCGCACTATCCCTGGAGTTTTGCTGCTCCCGCACCTGCGATATGGCCAAGACACTATGTTATAGGGGCTTTTTTACCGGGTACAACACCACCAGTGGCGTTGTATGCTGTGGTAAGTGGTGAAGGATTGTTTCCCCCTCTAGGTATGCGGGATAGCTTACCGTTCTGGTTGGCTCGCACGCTGACCAGCCCAATGACAGTTGTTATTGATGCTAAGCGCGAGGCAGAAATACGCCACTGGTGCAAACTGTTGCAGCGAATGTTGATCGCTGGACGGCCTGCTCTAAGTAGCAATACACTGCCGTTGTGGGAAGGGTTGCGGGATGCACGGTGTGAGGCGGATGTTGAAATTGGCAGTGAACATGGAGTGGATGCAATGCCATGGATGGAGTGGCCTGGCTGCATTCGGAACGAGGAAACAATCTGGATCTGGAGGCAAAGCAGGTATGGAAAAGTAATTGAATCCCAAAAGATGAACCGATTTGAGTAAACCGACAAATAATAAAGTGTGAATTGCACACTTTGCGATATTAACCAGGGCATTGAATATGACTATGTCGCGAACAATAACACTGAGCAGCCCGGCGATGCCCCAATTATTGGGTGAACCTGCGCTGGTGCTGACAAGGTTGGAAGGTGAAGAAGCCTTTTCAACCCTCTATACTTACACCTTAACGGTGAAAACACCCGCCAATCCACAAATTCCTTGGCAGACTGCGTCGAATATCGATCTCAAAGCACTGATCGGTAAAGAGATGACGGTTGAAATAGAGCTGGATGGAAACGGCCTGGATGAAACCAGGGGTATGGGTAAAGGCGTACGCGAAATTTCCGGCTTGGTTGAGAAAGCGCGTTATATTGGGCGAGATGCCAACCAGGCGATGTTTGAGATCGTGATTCGCCCATGGTTGTACCTGAGCACATTAACCAGCGATTATAAAATCTTCCAGAGTAAATCTGTGGTCGATATCATTGAAGAGGTGCTGGCAGATTATAGCTTCTCTTATGAGAAACGTCTGGCTTCGAGTTATCCTCTACTTGATTTTCAGGTGCAATACGGTGAAACCGATTTCGATTTCATCGAAAGATTGATGGAAGAGTGGGGTATCTACTGGTTCTTCGAGCATCAGGATCAGAAGCAAAAATTGATCTTGGTTGACCACGTTGGAGCGCACAAAACTTTCTCAAGTGAAGCTTACCGAACTTTGGAGTATTCACCAGATGCTCCTAAGGCTGGTGAAGAGTATGTCACGCAATTCCATCATCAGGAAGCGCTGGCCAGTGGGCGTTGGGTAACCAACGATTATGACTTTACCAAATCTCGTGCAGATATTCTCGCCATTGATGTAAAGCCGCGCAAGACCAGCTTTAGCGATATGGAGTTGTATAAGTGGCCAGGGGATTACGATCAAACGGCAATAGGCGAGCAGTTGGCGCGGATCCGTATCGAAGAGCGTGGTGCTCAAGGGTCACGTGCGGTTGGTAGCGGTGAGTTGCGTGGTGTGGTCTGTGGCACTAACTTTGTGCTTGAAGGCTACCCGGTAGATAAAGTCAACCGTGAATATATGGTGATTTCTAGCCACTTGACGATACAGGAAGTGGACCAACTGTCACACGATGAACAGTTCAGCGTGCATTGTCAGTTTACCGTTCAGCCGACCAGCAAAATTTATCGTCATCCGCAAATTATTCAGAAACCTTGGACCCATGGCCCGCAGAATGCCATAGTGGTCGGCCCGCCAGGCGAGGAAATTTGGACGGATGAACATGCACGTGTCAAAGTGCGTTTCCTCTGGGACCGTTACGGTACAAACACAGAGTCCGACTCGTGCTGGCTTCGTGTGAGTCAAGCTTGGGCGGGTAACAGCTTCGGTGCGATCTATATTCCACGCGTGGGCCATGAAGTTATCGTTGATTTTATCAATGGTGATCCTGATCGTCCGTTAATTGTTGGCAACCTGTATAACAACGTTACACCGCCGCCGTGGGATCTGCCTGCTAATGCGACACAAAGCGGTTTGATAACTCGTACGGTGGGCGGTGGACTCACTAATTACAACGGCCTTCGTTTTGAAGATAAACCCGGTCTGGAACAGTACTGGGAGCAGGCTGAACGTAATATGTCACGCCTGACAAAGAACGATGAAAAGCACGTGATTGGCTCCAACTCTGATCTCAGTGTTGGTTTAAACCGTAGTGAGCTTGTGGGTGTGAACTTTAGCCGCAATGTTGGGGTGAATGCCTCAGACACCATTGGGGTAAACTCGACGCTCAGTGTGGGTGTGAACCGTACCGTTTCGGTTGGGGCTAATTACACTCAAATCGTTGGCGGTACTGCGACCCACTTTGTGGTCGGGCAATTCTCACTGAAGATTGCTGCACCACAGTGCCACATGATCCAGGGTTTCCATGCATTTAACGTGCTGGGAGCGATGACTACCAACGTAGGTGGGGCCAACCTCACAAACGTCGGCGGTTATAATGGTACGAGCGTAGGCGGAGCATGGCAGGCAACTGCCGGTGGTGCCGCGACGCTGTGTGCCGGTGGTGCAATAGCGATCGATTCCGGTGGGAAATTGCTGCTGACCGGCAAAGTGATCAAAATCATTGGTAAAGACAAAATCATCATCGACAGTAAGTGCGTGGAGATCAATCCATGCGATGACGATTGCGGTGGTAGTGGTGCAGGGGTTGGGCTATCTGGTCTTGCCAGCTTGGCGGGGTTAGGTGGGTTGTTAATGCCGAGATCTCTGGTGGGGGGGATTGGCTTACCGATTCCATTACCACCAATTCCGATACCAGGACCTCCAGGACCTCCAGGACCTCCAGGACCTCCAGGACCTCCAGGACCTCCAGGACCGACGCCAGAGCCGACGGGCTCACAGACGCCAGAGCCGACGACGACGACGCCAGAGCCGACGACGCCAGAGCCGACGACGCCAGAGCCGACGACGCCAGAGCCGACGACGCCAGAGCCGACGACGCCAGAGCCGACGACGCCAGAGCCGACGACGCCAGAGCCGACGACGCCAGAGCCGACGACGACGACGACGACGACGCCAGAGCCGACGACGCCAGAGCCGACGACGCCGGAGCCGACGACGCCGGAGCCGACGACGCCGGAGCCGACGACGCCAGAGCCGACGACGCCAGAGCCGACGACGCCGGAGCCGACGACGCCAGAGCCGACGACGCCAGAGCCGACGACGCCAGAGCCGACGACGCCAGAGCCGACGACGCCGGAGCCGACGACGCCAGAGCCGACGACGCCAGAGCCGACGACGCCGGAGCCGACGACGCCGGAGCCGACGACGCCAGAGCCGACGACGCCAGAGCCGACGACGCCAGAGCCGACGACGCCAGAGCCGACGACGCCAGAGCCGACGACGCCAGAGCCGACGACGCCAGAGCCGACGACGCCAGAGCCGACGACGCCAGAGCCGACGACGCCAGAGCCGACGACGCCAGAGCCGACGACGCCAGAGCCGACGACGCCAGAGCCGACGACGCCAGAGCCGACGACGCCAGAGCCGACGACGCCAGAGCCGACGACGCCAGAGCCGACGACGCCAGAGCCGACGACGCCAGAGCCGACGACGCCAGAGCCGACGACGCCAGAGCCGACGACGCCAGAGCCGACGACGCCAGAGCCGACGACGCCAGAGCCGACGACGCCAGAGCCGACGACGCCAGAGCCGACGACGCCAGAGCCGACGACGCCAGAGCCGACGACGCCGGAGCCGACGACGCCAGAGCCGACGACGCCAGAGCCGACGACGCCGGAGCCGACGACGCCGGAGCCGACGACGCCAGAGCCGACGACGCCAGAGCCGACGACGCCAGAGCCGACGACGCCGGAGCCGACGACGCCAGAGCCGACGGGCTCACAGACGCCGGAAGCTTAAGTGTGATTAACCTGGCCCCTGCAGATGCAGGGGCTTTTAGAACTCTCAATAGGAGGGAAAGTTATGACTCTTCCTGCAGCAAAAGTAGGGGATGCAACGTCCGATGGCGGAGTGATCGCCACCGGCTCCCACAATGTTTTCATCAACAATCTTCCTGCCGCCATAGCGGGCAAGAGTGCGATACCTTGTCCACTGCATGGTGGGGCAGCGCTCGCAACTGGCTCGTGCTCGGTATTCATCAACAGCCTGCCAGCAGGGCGTGTCGGTGATGTTAGCGGGTGTGGTGGTGCGGTTGTATGTGGTTCACCTAACGTTTTTATCGGTTAACCTGTATGCAACTGCAGATTAACTGGCCACCGACTTCGCAGATGTATCCGGTGGATGAGTCATTTACGCCTGAAAAGGCGTATTACTTCTGTCTGCAGCATGGGAACTTCGGCCTGATCCGCCCAGCAGGGGCCGCGGGCTACTTATGCTTTTACTGGTTGCGATCGGAACTGGTGATGGAATATCACAGTACTGAGTACATTTGTTCTGTAAATAGCCAACCGTTGTTGCCGGGTACCCGCATGCCCTTGCGTTACGGTATGGCAATCCAAGCTGGCCAGTTTAGTCTAAGCGTTACCCCAATAGCACCCCTGGAAGAAGCGCTTGCGCCTGATGAGAGTAGGACAGAGTTTGATGCACAGGAAGAGTTTCCTGAGCTTGAGAATCTGTTGAGTCACGGTGGGCACTATACGCCATGGCAGGCTGCGATGGCGATATCTGATGGGGCTCCATCGGAAGAAGAAGATGTGCTAAAGCAGCTGAGCGCTGAGTACAAACGCTTTTTACTCTGGGGCGATCAGAGTCGTAATTTTTTGAATCAGGATGTACAGCAGGAAAATCGGCTCCCCGCACGCGATCCTTTTCTCGATAATATTATGGAGAGTGTCAGGGATAAAACCATGGTGGAATGCATCCTTGCCGAAGGTAGCCTGATTGAACGTGTGTTAGAAGAGCTAGTGGCCTTTAACCAGGCAGAAATCAGCGAGGATGAACAGCCCGACTTGCTGAGTTTGCTGGCGCCGGAGCATTTGGCGAGGATTAACCGATCGGCGGTATCGGACTTGCTCTATCGGGAACTGCATAAACTCGGGCTGGACAGCCATCTTTAATGGTGAATGAGGAAAGATTATGACGACAACTAACACAGTGACTATCAGTGCTGAAACAGTAGATCTTGATGAGTGGACGCTGCAGGCCGTGAGTGAGGTTAAGCGTTCTCCGGGGAGTATTGAAGCACGGCTGCAACTGTTCAAACTGTATTGCGTCCAGGCGGATTGGGACCGTGCCTTGCGCCAGTTGGATACCTTGGTAAAGATTGAGCCGGAATCGAAGCGGCAGAGTGAACTGTATAAAAATCTGTTGCTGAGTGAGCGGATGCGTGAGCTGGTGTTGTCTGGTGAACGAGAGGCCGGTTCATTGGAAGGGCAACTGCCAGCGTGGACTGAGTCTTTGCAACGAGCAAATGCGCTATACGCCGCAGGCCAGGAAGCTGAGGGTGAAGTGCAACGAGCTCAGGCGCTCAACGAGGCTTCTGCACGGGCGGGGCATGGTGAGATGCTTGGGGACTTCGAATGGTTGGCAGACGGGGATGAACGTTTGGGGCCGATCTGCGAGTTTATCTGTGCAGGTGGCTACCGGTGGGTGCCTTTTGCCGATATTGAGTTATTGAAGGTCAGCGCACCACAGGGCTTAATGGATCTGGTATGGGCTCCAGCGCAACTAGTGGTTAATGGGAAGACCTGGCATGGTTACGTACCTGCGCGTTATCCGGTGCAGTCTGATAGTGATACCGTGTTCAAGACCGGGCTGGAAACGGCGTGGCAGCAACAAGGAGAAGGGCGTTATATTGGTCAAGGCCGCAAAATGTGGATCAGTAATGTAGGCGAGTATTCGGTGTTTGAGGCTGGTGAGATACAGTTTGGAGCCGTAGGCGATGAAGGCGAAGCGTAAGCCATTTTTGCCCTGTCTGTGGGACAGGTTGCTGGATGATGAGCCGAGGCAGCAAACCGAAGCCTGGGACAAATATCATTTTGATATACGTGCCATGCGTGCAATGGTTCAGCGCAATATTTTCGATATCCTTAATACAGCAAATATCGAGAGTCGTCTAACTGCAGGCAGACACCGAGAAGTGGCTTCATCGGTACTGAACTTCGGCATATCCCCCTTAGTTGGGGGACATGCAACCCCGCATAACTGGACCATAATAGAGCGAATGATCCGTGAAGCGTTGTTGCGCTTCGAGCCGCGTCTGCTGCCGGAATCGATTATTATCAACCTGCATGGCGATAAAAAATCGCCGGTAAGCAACGGGGTGATTAATTTTGAGATCCGGGGCTTGGTCGCGTGGGATCCTCACCCGTTCGATCTGTCTCTTGGTGCACGTTATGATATCGAAACAGACAGTGCTAGTGTGAAGCTGAATAATTAAGATAGGTTTAGGTTGTGTCCATGAACTGCATATGAGCGTTAGCGTTGTTGGTGATTATTTGATCATCGCACCAGGCAATTTATGGGGTGAGGTGCAGTGAGCAACGAACAACACTGCATGCGCTCAGTGCTACCAGCCCTTCTTGCTGCACTTCAAGCCTGACAAACACCGAGGATGGGCTTTTGAGTCGGTGAGGGCATCTGGCAGTTTAGAGACACACAGCTTGACCCCACTCAGTTTTCTAAGCCTATCACACTTCAATATCCATCGCTTCTTCAAGCTACGGGGAGATGAAGCGAGCTTTTTCTTATTTTGGGCCTTGCTCCAACGCTTTTTAGATTGGTCTATGGACGGGGTGCTACTTGTTACTACTGTCTGCATCTTAAACTTGAAGTTATCTGGTTGTACCTCACATATCCTATTATTCAATCAAAAATATTATTCAAGGTAAAAAACTGAATAAGCTCCTGATTGGACTCTATCTCAAGTTTTCTCATCGCCGAATTTTTTTGCAAGCTAATTGTTTTAGCACTGCGATTAAGGCGTTCAGCAATATTTGCAATGGAATCACCGGCAACAAAATATCTCAGTACTTCAAATTCGCGTGGAGAAAGGCTATTAATCTTTTCCTGCAAAAGCGATGGTTTTTTCTCAGCAGAATTTTTGTCAGTAAAAGAAGGGGGATAGTATTTTTTGTGGTTTCTTAATGCCTTTAATGCAACATGCATTTCACTAAGTGGATCTTGCTTGTAAACGACACCGGCTATGCCCAGATCATATAACGCTGATACGATCAATGGGTTATTAATCATGGTAAGCACCAGCAGTTTTATCTGTGGGAATTTTCTCACCAGATAGCCAACGAACTTCAAACCATCTTGGTAGGATTCATCTTTAGGCATATTATAGTCAGTAATAATAATATCTGGTGGTGTTGCGGTGACGTAGCGTATAAGTTCGGAAGATGTTGAAAAGCACTCAGCAACAATAATGTTCGGGAGTTGTTGAAGATAGTCCTTCATACCGGCCAAAACGACTTGATGATCATCAAGTAATACAACGCGTAGTTTTTCCATTTTTCCAGCCTCTGTTACAGCTTAAGTGGCAATGTGACTTAATAATTGACGTATTTCTGATAGTATAGCGGCTATCCGAAGTGTTGCATTTTCATCCAATCCATAAGTAGCAATGTGTTGTTCTAACGTTTCTATTGCAGAAGCCAGTTCATGTTTATTTGCCAGTACTAAGGCTCCCCGCATGCGATGTAACATGCTATTTATAGCATTAGTATTTTTTGCGTTAATCCCTTGCTCTAAATGTAATAAATCATCTTCCATTGTTTTTATAAATAGAGAGCGATGTTTTATCAGTACACTAGGTTCTAATAGCTGTTGCTGCAGATTCAGGTTATGCAAAGATTCATTAAGTGGCGTATTTGATAGCGTTTGCTTATGCAGTACCTTGGCCAGAACTTTTAGTTCAATGGGTTTGACTAGCCATGCATTCATGCCTGCGTCAAGACAGCGTTTTTCTTCATCCTGCATCGCGTTTGCAGTTAATCCGATGATCGGTATTTTAACGCCCTCCGAGCGAAGCTTACGCGCGAGACCATATCCATCCAGGTAAGGCATATTCACATCAGTAAATACAATGTCATAAGAAGATATATCCCATAAAGCTAAGGCTTCCTCACCATCGCTTGCTAAGGAAACTTCACAACCTAACCGTTCAAGCTGTCCTTGCAGGGTGATTTGATTCAATGGGTTATCTTCCGCAACCAGGACCCGTAGGTTGAACTGCGGCAACATAACTATAGAAGATGCAACCGTTGTTAATTTTTCGCCATGGAGTATCTGCTGAATACCAAAACCGATACTTTTTATATTGTGTGGGTCGATACCGTCAGCAATCTCGGTTTTAGTATAAAGAGGGATCACCAGTTGATGGCCTTTCCAGTCAACAATGGGGTTTTGTGGTTCACTCTGTATGTCTAAAAGAATCTGTTCCTCATCTTTTCCCCGCAATTGTTCAAGGACAGACGTTGCGCAAGCCCCCCAAAATTGTAACCAACTGATAATATTATCGGTTAATTGTGGATGAGGAGTACGTACAAAAATGTTAGAGCCGATCAGGTTTGGCTGTTCTGATCCTTGACCGTCATCAGAGATCGTTTCTAGATCGATTTCTAGATAAAATTTACTGCCTAACCCGGATTCGCTGATAAGTTGAATTTTGGTCCCCATCAGTTCTGCAAGACGATTACAAATAGATAACCCTAACCCTGCACCGCTAACCAAATAATTATTAGGATGAATCAGGTAAAATGGGGTAAACAAATTTTTATGCAGTGCTTGGTCAATACCTATACCACTGTCAATAACTTCAAATAAAAGGCAACTGCTTGATTTAATGTTATTTACTAGATGAAGGCGTACGATTACATAACCGGATTCGGTAAACTTAATAGCATTACTGATAAGATTATTTAGAATCTGTTTTATTCTTGCCTGATCTCCTCGTACAAGTGAAGGGACCTCAATTGAAATGACTGAAAATAAGAGTAACCCTTTATTATGAGCCATGGCAGAGTAGGTGCTTGTACAGTGTTGAACCAGTTCACGAGGATCAAACTCCACATTGTTTAATTGTAATTGGCCAGCTTCAATTTTACTGACATCGAGAATATCGCTGATCAATTGCATTAAAGATTGTGAGGCGATCTCTATTCGTTCCACATATTGACGCTGTTGTGAATTTAAGTTTGTTAAAGACAATAATTCTAAAGTACCAATTGCACCATAAAGTGGAGTCCGTATCTCATGGCTCATTGTGGCTAAAAATAGGGACTTTGCCTCATTTGCTTCATGTGCTGCTGTTTTAGCCTGTATAAGATTACGTTCGATTTCTGCGCGGGCACTCACATCGGTAAAAGCACATAACATCACATCATGTTGTTTGTATCGTGTCTGCGCATAAGCAACACAGAGCGTGAGATTGGCCGAGACTTCGAGTTGTTCGATCATGCCATCGCCATGTGTTGACAATAGCTTGCTAATAATTTTCTTTGAGTTTCTATTCGCACTAAAGTGTTGTCCATTCTCTATCTCTAGCCATGCCAGAGCCTGGTCATTAGCAAAGATCAATCTGCCTGAATGACGCGATACAAGACAAAGTGCCACAGGTGCGGTTTGAATTAGTGTACGATTAAATGCTTCACTTTCTAATAGGTTAGATTGTGCAATGTGAGCCGGCTTAAGTACCCGGCGTTCATACCATCTTGTATAGCCTAAACTCGTAATCAGACTGACTAAGAAAAGCAAAAACAGGCTTAGGGGCAACCAGCGGTTATCCTTAAGCATATCCACATAACTTATAAAATAGTAACCTGTCCAAGTTCCGGAGTTATCGACAACTTTAAAGACAACCCCATCTGGAGTAATATGCCAACCTTGCCTATCAAATTTTGGTACAGAACCTTCCCCTATCAGGGTGCCATATTTGCTGTGTTCTAACCAAAGGTTTTTATGACGACCTAGCCAAAAACGGCTCTGGATAGTGGGGTAAATAGTTCTTTCTAATATATTAATATTTACTGGATCTAAAATGGTTACTGCATACATACATTCTGGTTGTATTGTCGGCTGATTTGCTGACGGAGTGAACTCTCCTAATGAGATCAGACCAATCAATTTGCGCGGTAATGTTATATCTTTGAACCAAATTACATCATGGCTGCTATCATTTTCAATGTGTTTACAATCTGGTACAGCCACTTTCCCCAAATAAGAATGAACAGCGTTGATCACTTTATTGAAATTATCTATATCATATAGAATGTTTTTTTCTGATACGTTAAAAGCTGGCACGGTAATATTAAAATCATTCCTGGCGGAAACATAATAAGTTTCTGGTTCAGGAAAGAATGAAGGTGCCCAAAATACAGAATAAAAATCTGCAATATATCCACCGTAGAGATACATTTCAGTAAATAGCATAGAACAATCAATATCTGTAGAGCACGACCACGAAAATTCTGTATGTTCAGGCGATCGTTGACTGGTAAAAAAACGCTCCTGCCGATCTGAATTCACTTCAACCGGCTTGAACATTTCCTCTACTGTGCCGGAAACCGTTAGCAAAGGTTCATTATGATTGTGCAATTGTTGTAAAAATCGTTCTTGCTCTGCTGAATATTTAACCAGTGTGGAAAAGTCTAATTCCAAGCGGGTCTGCTCATGGCTAACGATGCGGACCATACCTGAAAATAGCATGGTAAGTAAGAGCAATGTGATAGTTAGCAAGACAAAAAGTAACAGATTCTGTCTACGAAATGCCCTGGTAACTTTAACGAAAGGAGTCTCTAGCATACCTTATGGGCTCTTGTTGAATATGCCGCTCACCTATAAAGATAAAGGGGAGCCTATTAGGCTGTGCTCTTTGATTGCGCGTAAGCGCCGCTGACAGTCATTTTGAGCACAAGGCCAGTATGAACAGTGCTGCGCGGCAAACAACACAGCAACGTGCTCAAATAAACAGTCCAATTTGGTTTGATTTGCCCCTGCGGCGTTGTTGTTATCTGTAACTCAAAGTGGGTGATGTCAGTATAAAGGTAGTCTATCCTCATCATCTTTCAAGCTGAAACTCGAAGTGTGGCGGGACACATACCAGTAGTATGACGGTAGTGGTGCACCACCTGATCGAGGCCTTGACTTTAAAATAACACAATGTCTGTCTGAACTCAGATATCCTCTCATTTTTCAATTTTAACATTTGGTTTTAGAATGCTCTCAGGACGTTAGTCTGGGAGCACGTCATGTCTGACCTTTCATGCTTTGTTGATTCTGTCTTCGGTGCCAATATACACCTGAAACACCTTCGGTCTCTCAGCAATGCAGCTACCGGCGTTATCTAAAGTGGTTCACTCGCCTCCATGCCATCGGCTCCGGCCTTGCTCTGGCAAACGGCCTCCAACGTAAATGCGCCATTAAGCAGGTTGATGGTCTGCTCAGCAATCCGGCTATTCACCTGCCTGACCTGTTCCGCGACTGGGTGCCGTTCATCGTGGCGCAGCGCGAAGCCATTATCGTGTCCATGGATTGGACCGAATTTGACGCCGAGAGGCACGCCACATTGGTGCTTAGCCTGAAGACAGAGCATGGACGCAATACTCCCTTGCTGGAAAGGTTCACAGCTCTCTTCAATCAACACACCTTTTGCCGGAAAACGCAGGGGGCGTTATGAACAAGATGTTAATGAGGGGATCTCTGAGCTGTCTGAAAGGTTTTTAAGGATCGGCTTATATCATCATGTGCAGAAATCTAGATAATAGCGGCTGTTATGAAGGTGCGTGTAAAAGATGTACCCCCAATTACCTCGAAGTGCAGGTTGAGTGGACTACCAGAAGCTTGGTAAATCAAAACCGTACTGAGCAATGCGGTCTACATCACCGTAGCTTGATGGGCTGCGGATATGGCAAAGCCGATTTCATAATACCGAAAGCAGACGAGTTCAATCTTCACCTCATACCGCATCCCAAAGGGAAGGTACACAAGATCAACAAGTTTGCGTCACTACCGACTCGTACGGTACTTTTTTGCTCCTTACAGACAACACAGATTACGCAAATGGAGGCAATATGTTTGCGCAACATTTAATAAAGTGGCCACAGGCTGGGCTGGTAGCTGGTTTTCTGCTTGGGGCTAATTTTGCTTTTGTGACCCCCGTGTTGGCTGAGACCTGTCAGGCAGAGGGCAACTGTAATATCCCTGTCAAATTTACTGGGGTTTACAAGGAAAATACTTGTGAAATAAGTATTGACGGCAAAGGGGATGATGCTGTTGTTCAATTGCCGAAAATAGCGACGGCGAACTTGCAAAGTGAAGGGAGTGAAGCAGGGAGTACGCAATTCAATATTGCGCTCAAAGCTTGCCCGGCAAACACGAATATCAATTTATATTTTGTATCTACCGGAATTGCCCCTGATACCGCTACCGGTAACCTGAAGAATGTGACTACGGGTGTAGGTATGAGTGCGGGGGTTCAGGTACGTTTGCGTAATACGCTTAACAACCAGATGCGTATTGATGATCCGAGCACTTTTCAACAATATGTTATTCCGGCTAACGGTGGTGAAGTGACCCAGCATTACAGTGCCAGTTACTATGCAGGAACCGCAAACGTTACTTCAGGGTTAGTAAATACTGTTGCAGGTATTGAGCTTCGTTATAATTGATATGGCAGACTCATCATACTTCACGTTTCCTGCATGTTAGCTGTTTTTCTCACCCCAGTTAATACTTATTTACGTTCGACTCTCGAGTTTGCCGCTTTAATGCTGCAACTCGCATATTTTGTACATACCAAACTTCAAGATGCAGGTTGCTTAAATTGGTCTGTAACTGATTTGAACGGTCCTCTGAAGGGATAAAGCTCACAGGTGGGGCGGGTAACACCGTCTCCTGCAGCTTGAAGTACGACGGTATAGGGTCACGATGATGAGGTCTCTCATAGCCTAAGGCGTGCACATATTTTCGGTACGTAAAGTAAACACAATATATCGACTGTACTGTTTTAAGGTTTCCCTTATATCACGAAGTACAGAAATATGGATAATAGATAGGGTGATGAAGCCTATTGTGGTATTACGATATTCAAATATTAGAAAGTGATTTTATTTTCTGTGTTTTAAGTCACCTGAATGTCATTACTAAAGTAATTTTAAGGTTTCCCTTATATCGTTAGACAAAGACATCTATATAATGTCTATCGAAGAAGTATCGCATAAGGAAATAGGGTTCACTGCCGTATTTTCTCATTAATCAGTCGTCATGACTTCCCAGTTTTTATCAATCAAGTAGTTTGTTAAGGATATTTTTAATGTTAAAGATTCAACACGTTGTTTGCGCATTGGCGATGGCTGTTTCTGTAGGCGCAAACGCAGTATCTAGCGGCACAGTAACGTTCAACGGTGAGTTGGTTGCTGACACCTGTACTATTTCTAGCGACAGCATCAACAAGATCGTTCAACTGCCAAAGATCCCTACTCAGGATCTGAACGTTGCTGGTGCTGAGCAAGGCTCTCGCGAGTTCCAGCTCAATGTTGAAGCCTGCCCAGCGAGCATTACTCAGGTTGCTGCACACTTTAACGCGATTGGTGGTTCTGCTTTCGACCCAACGACCGGTAACCTGGTGAATGCGTCAGCTGCAGCGACACCTGCTAAGCAAGTTCAAGTTCGTTTGTATAACGTCGACGGTAAGCAGATCCGTGTAGGTTCTACCGGTGAATTCTTCAATGTTGTTAATCAAAAAGCAACAATGACTTATGTTGGTGGTTACTACGCAACAGGCGTGACCACTCCTGGTCCGGTGACTTCTGTAGCTTCATACGTACTGGCTTACCCATAATCGCGTAGCCCGGTAAGCGGATGGGCTATTAGCAACCGCTGGGTAAAGTGAATACCGGGGGAGTCTCTCCGGTATGAAACGGAACAGTAGCGCGTAATCGTGTTACACGTGAGAGTGATAGCGGGATGATCTCGTCTGGGAACTCTCACGTTTGCCGCTTTAATGCTGCAACTCGCATTTGTACCTGCGGGCGTTCAGCTAGTAGAGAAACAGGAAATTGTTAGAAAAAACGCTTCAGAAGTGCAATATTTTGTAAATACCGAACTTACTTCAAGATGCAGGTTGCTTAAATCGGTCTGTAACTGATTTGAACTGCCCCTGAAGGGATGAAGCTCACAGGTGGGGCGGGTAACACCGTCTCCTGCAGCTTGAAGTACGACGGTATAGGGTCACGATGATGAGGTCTCTCATAGCCTAAGGCGTGCACATATTTTCGGTACGTAAAGTAAACACAATATATCGACTGTACTGTTTTAAGGTTTCCCTTATATCACGAAGTACAGAAATATGGATAATAGATAGGGTGATGAAGCCTATTGTGGTATTACGATATTAAAATATAATAAAGTGATTTTATTTTTTGTGTTTTAAGTCACCTGAATGTCATTACTAAAGTAATTTTAAGGTTTCCCTTATATCGTTAGACGAAGACGTTTATATAATGTCTATCGAAGAAGTATCGCATAAGGAAATAGGGTTCACTGCCGTATTTTCTCATTAATCAGTCGTCATGACTTCCCAGTTTTTATCAATCAAGTAGTTTGTTAAGGATATTTTTAATGTTAAAGATTCAACACGTTGTTTGCGCATTGGCGATGGCTGTTTCTGTAGGCGCAAACGCAGTATCTAGCGGCACAGTAACGTTCAACGGTGAGTTGGTTGCTGACACCTGTACTATTTCTAGCGACAGCATCAACAAGATCGTTCAACTGCCAAAGATCCCTACTCAGGATCTGAACGTTGCTGGTGCTGAGCAAGGCTCTCGCGAGTTCCAGCTCAATGTTGAAGCCTGCCCAGCGAGCATTACTCAGGTTGCTGCACACTTTAACGCGATTGGTGGTTCTGCTTTCGACCCAACGACCGGTAACCTGGTGAATGCGTCAACTGCAGCGACACCTGCTAAGCAAGTTCAAGTTCGTTTGTATAACGTCGACGGTAAGCAGATCCGTGTAGGTTCTACCGGTGAATTCTTCAATGTTGTTAATCAAAAAGCAACAATGACTTATGTTGGTGGTTACTACGCAACAGGCGTGACCACTCCTGGTCCGGTGACTTCTGTAGCTTCATACGTACTGGCTTACCCATAATCGCGTAGCCCGGTAAGCGGATGGGCTATTAGCAACCGCTGGGTAAAGTGAATACCGGGGGGAGTCTCTCCGGTATGAAATGGAACAGTAGCGCGTAATCGTGTTACACGTGAGAGTGATAGCGGGATGATCTCGTCTGGGAACTCTCACGTTTGCCGCTTTAATGTTGCAACTCGCATTTGTACCTGCGGGCGTTCAGCTAGTAGAGAAACAGGAAATTGTTAGAAAAAACGCTTCAGAAGTGCAATATTTTGTAAATACCGAACTTACTTCAAGATGCAGGTTGCTTAAATCGGTCTGTAACTGATTTGAACTGCCCCTGAAGGGATGAAGCTCACAGGTGGGGCGGGTAACACAGTCTCCTGCAGCTTGAAGTACGACGGCATAGGGTCACGATGATGAGGTCTCTCATAGCCTAAGGCGTGCACATATTTTCGGTACGTAAAGTAAACACAATATATCGACTGTACTGTTTTAAGGTTTCCCTTATATCACGAAGTACAGAAATATGGATAATAGATAGGGTGATGAAGCCTATTGTGGTATTACGATATTAAAATATAATAAAGTGATTTTATTTTTTGTGTTTTAAGTCACCTGAATGTCATTACTAAAGTAATTTTAAGGTTTCCCTTATATCGTTAGACGAAGACGTTTATATAATGTCTATCGAAGAAGTATCGCATAAGGAAATAGGGTTCACTGCCGTATTTTCTCATTAATCAGTCGTCATGACTTCCCAGTTTTTATCAATCAAGTAGTTTGTTAAGGATATTTTTAATGTTAAAGATTCAACACGTTGTTTGCGCATTGGCGATGGCTGTTTCTGTAGGCGCAAACGCAGTATCTAGCGGCACAGTAACGTTCAACGGTGAGTTGGTTGCTGACACCTGTACTATTTCTAGCGACAGCATCAACAAGATCGTTCAACTGCCAAAGATCCCTACTCAGGATCTGAACGTTGCTGGTGCTGAGCAAGGCTCTCGCGAGTTCCAGCTCAATGTTGAAGCCTGCCCAGCGAGCATTACTCAGGTTGCTGCACACTTTAACGCGATTGGTGGTTCTGCTTTCGACCCAACGACCGGTAACCTGGTGAATGCGTCAACTGCAGCGACACCTGCTAAGCAAGTTCAAGTTCGTTTGTATAACGTCGACGGTAAGCAGATCCGTGTAGGTTCTACCGGTGAATTCTTCAATGTTGTTAATCAAAAAGCAACAATGACTTATGTTGGTGGTTACTACGCGACTGGCGCAACCACTCCAGGTCCGGTGACTTCTGTAGCTTCATACGTACTGGCTTACCCATAATCGCGTAGCCCGGTAAGCGGATGGGCTATTAGCAACCGCTGGGTAAAGTGAATACCGGGGGGAGAGTCTCTCCCGGTATGAAACGGAACAGTAGCGCGTAACCGTGTTACACGTGAGAGTGATAGCGGGATGATCTCGTCTGGGGACTCTCTCATTATTAATGAGTGAACTCACTTTCAGTATTTAAAGTAAGAACAATATATTTACTTTACTGTTTTTAAGGCTTCCTTATATATCGGCAGGCGAAGAAGTTTTAACAATGTCTATCGAGATAGTGACTCACAATAAGTCGGGTTCAGCACCGTATTTCCTCATTAATCAGTCGCTATGACTTCTCAGTTCTCTCAGCCCAATAGTTTGTTAAGGATATTTTTTAATGCCTAATATTCAATATTTTGTCTGTACATTGGCGATGGCTATTTCTGTAGGCGCAAACGCAGTGTCTAGCGGTACAGTGACTTTTAACGGTGAGTTGACTGCTGATACTTGTACTATTTCTGCTGATAGCGTGAATAAGGTCGTTACCCTGCCAAAGGTCCCTACTCAGGATCTGAACGTTGCTGGCGCTGAACAAGGCTCTCGCGAGTTCCAGCTCAACGTTGAAGACTGTCCGGAGACCATTACCCAGGTTGCTGCACGCTTTAGTGCGAATGTAGCTTCTGATTACAATTCGGTTACTGGTAACCTTGTCAATGTGTCAACAGCAACGACACCCGCTAAGCAAGTTGAAATTCGTTTATACAACGTAGATGGTACTCCCATTGGCATAGGCTCTACCGGTGAATTCTTCAACGTTGTTGATCAAAAAGCCACGATGACTTATGTGGGTGGTTACTATGCAACGGGTGCTGCCACTCCTGGTCCAGTGACTTCTGTAGTTTCATACGAATTGGCCTACCCATAATCGTCTAGCCCAGTAAGCGAATGGGTTATTAGAACCATTGGGTAAAGTGAATACTGGGGAGAGACTTTCCTAGGGACTCTCAAGTTTGCTGATTTAACGCTGTAACTCACATTATTATTTTGTAAATACCGAACTTACTTCAAGATGCAGGTTGCTTAAATCGGTCTAGAACTGATTTGAACTGCCCCTGAAGGGATGAAGCTCACAGGTGGGGCGGGTAACACCGTCTCCTGCAGCTTGAAGTATGACGGCATAGGGTCACGATGATGAGGTCTCTCATAGCCTAAGGCGTGCACATATTTTCGGTACGTAAAGTAAACACAATATATCGACTGTACTGTTTTAAGGTTTCCCTTATATCACGAAGTACAGAAATATGGATAATAGATAGGGTGATGAAGCCTATTGTGGTATTACGATATTAAAATATAATAAAGTGATTTTATTTTTTGTGTTTTAAGTCACCTGAATGTCATTACTAAAGTAATTTTAAGGTTTCCCTTATATCGTTAGACAAAGACATCTATATAATGTCTATCGAAGAAATCTCTCATAAGGAAATAGGGTTCACTGCCGTATTTTCTCATTAATCAGTCGTCATGACTTCCCAGTTTTTATCAACCAAGTAGTTTGTTAAGGATATTTTTAATGTTAAAGATTCAACACGTTGTTTGCGCATTGGCGATGGCTGTTTCTGTAGGCGCAAACGCAGTATCTAGCGGCACAGTAACGTTCAACGGTGAGTTGGTTGCTGACACCTGTACTATTTCTAGCGACAGCATCAACAAGATCGTTCAACTGCCAAAGATCCCTACTCAGGATCTGAACGTTGCTGGTGCTGAGCAAGGCTCTCGCGAGTTCCAGCTCAATGTTGAAGCCTGCCCAGCGAGCATTACTCAGGTTGCTGCACACTTTAACGCGATTGGTGGTTCTGCTTTCGACCCAACGACCGGTAACCTGGTGAATGCGTCAACTGCAGCGACACCTGCTAAGCAAGTTCAAGTTCGTTTGTATAACGTCGACGGTAAGCAGATCCGTGTAGGTTCTACCGGTGAATTCTTCAATGTTGTTAATCAAAAAGCAACAATGACTTATGTTGGTGGTTACTACGCAACAGGCGTGACCACTCCTGGTCCGGTGACTTCTGTAGCTTCATACGTACTGGCTTACCCATAATCGCGTAGCCCGGTAAGCGGATGGGCTATTAGCAACCGCTGGGTAAAGTGAATACCGGGGGGAGAGTCTCTCCGGTATGAAATGGAACAGTAGCGCGTAATCGTGTTAATAGGTGAGAGTGATGCTAGTTTACTGGCCATTTAGCGCAAGGATGCGTGCACCCATGGATGGGTTCACGGTGTGTTGGCGTTGTGCGTCACTTTCACCAACTTGAAGCGTAAATAGGGCATTTCGTTAAAAGTGCTCGAACGCAAGGCTGGTCAAAACAGAAAAGAGAGGCTAAAAGGCAGTTTCTCTGATACTAAAACTGGGTAGCACTATATAAAAGTTGCCAGTCACTGAACCCTAATAAGACGAATGGGTATTGCAAGAACAATATTTATTCGCTTAGCCAGGGGTAAATGAGCAGAAAAGAAATAACAATTAAAATTTTAATATTCTGTTTTATAAGGCTTTAATTTTTTTATTGACTGTATTGCATTTTCCTGGGTCCATCCGTCAAGCAGCCTGTAACGAGAGCGTATAGTTACTCTTGGAGCGGGTTTTATACTTTTTGGTGCGGATTTTATACTTTTCTTGTGTTAGCTAGGAACATAGCGAAAGTATGGATTATACTAACAACGTTGATTAACGTACGGGTCAACGTTTTCCTCACCTTGTCACCGAAGGGCTGTGACAACAGACAGACGCTGTTTTTAACGGTGGCCTCGATAGTAATATCCGGTTCTGTAAGTTGGCAATAGTAGCCAATAGGAACAAACAAATTGACTTACGTTGTTTGCTGTTATGCCAGCAGTAACGCTACAGCGGTGAAGGATAAGAATTAAGTGGGGTTTGGCAACTTAGCTAGCACAACAGCTTTGAATGGCTGTCTCGATATGCGTAAAAGCGGTATGGCTGCCAGCCCTGTAATCGGTGATGTGTTTCTACCATCGCTGGCGCTCTGAGACTACTGGTGTGTGCTTGGCAAATGAGCAAGATGCCCGGGTCGACAGCCGAGAGTATACGATAATAGCATCACTTGATGCCCTATCATGACTCTGGGTGAGCACGGATGACCAGATATATGGTTGGCGTGCTGGGCAGCAGCACATCTTGCGGATAGATATCGATTTGCAGGATGTTAAATGAATGAGCAAGGACAACGCAGATTACGCAAATGGGAGACGTTTGCGCGACGGTCAGTAAAGTAACGGCAAGGTTAGCTGGTGACAGGGTTCCTGCTGAGGGCAGTTTACCCTCTAAATACCAGCGCTAATGTAAATCCCAGGACTGGTAAATATATTACTGGCTTTGAACTTCACTATCACTGAAGGGGGATATGCAGGTTATTTTTCAACAAAAAGTATTATTCCGTCGACTCGGGGTGGTCTCTGAGTCTTTAAAAAAGACAACATCAGTTAAAGGTATTGAAAGCACTATGGTCAGTAAAAATAGCTCGCAAAAGTTTATTGCGCGGAACCGAGCTCCTCGCGTGCAGATTGAGTACGATGTGGAAATCTACGGTTCCGAGAAAAAAGTTGAACTGCCATTCGTTATGGGCGTGATGGCTGATTTATCCGGTAAGCCGCTTGAGCCTCTCCCTTCGGTAGCCGACCGCCATTTCCTGAGTATCGACATCGATAACTTCGATGAGCGTATGAAGGCCATGCGTCCACGTGTCGCTTTTGCGGTGCCGAATACGCTGACCGGTGAAGGGCAGCTGATGGTCGACATCACCTTTGAAAGCATGAGTGATTTTTCGCCGGACGCTGTCGCGAAAAAGGTCGATTCCCTCTCGCAATTGCTGGATGCACGCACCCAGTTGGCAAATTTACAAACCTATATGGACGGTAAAGCCGGTGCAGAAGAGTTGGTGATGGCACTGCTCAAGGATCAATCCTTGCTGAAAGCACTGGCATCCGCGCCTAAAGAAGCCAAGGCTGCCGATACTAATGTGGATCAGGAAGACTAAGTGAAAGAGGGTATTATGTCTACATCGCAAACTAAGGTAAATCAGAGCCCGGCAGCGGAAGTTACCCGCTTTGACGACTTCAATTCTTTATTGACGAAAGAATTTAAAGCCAAATCAGAGCAGACTAAATCTGCCGTTGAAGGCGCAGTAAAAACGCTGGCAGAGCAGGCGTTGGCAAACAGCGTCACGGTCTCTGACGATGCGTATAAAAGCATTGCCTCGATCATTGCTGAAATTGATCGCAAACTGTCCGAACAGATTAACCTGATCCTGCATCACAGCGAGTATCAGGCGTTGGAGAGTGCCTGGCGTGGCCTGAATCACCTGGTCTTTAACACCGAGACAGATGAGAAGCTCAAACTGCGCTTTATGGACATCTCCAAGGAAGAACTGCGCCGCAACATGAAGCGCTACAAGGGGATCGCCTGGGATCAGAGCCCACTGTTCAAGAAAGTGTACGAAGAAGAGTATGGTCAACTGGGTGGTGAACCCTATGGCTGTCTGGTCGCGGACTACTACTTCGACCATACCGCGCCTGATGTGGATCTGTTGGCCTCTATCGGTAAAGTGGCCGCATCGGCCCACGTACCGTTCATTACTGGCGCATCACCGAATGTGCTGCAGATGGATTCATGGCAAGAGCTGTCCAATCCGCGTGACCTGACCAAAATCTTCACGCAGAACCTGGAATATGCAGCCTGGAACTCCCTGCGTCAGTCGGAAGATTCACGCTACATCGGTCTGGCCATGCCACGTTTCCTGGCACGCCTGCCATACGGTATCAAGACTAACCCAGTGGATGCCTTCCATTTCGAAGAGACCACTGATGGGGCAGATCACAGCAAATATGCCTGGGCTAACGCCGCTTACGCTATGGCCGTCAACATCAACCGCTCTTTCAAAGAGTACGGCTGGTGTACCCTGATCCGCGGTGTAGAAAGTGGTGGTGTGGTTGAAGGTTTGCCGTGCCATACCTTCCCAACCGACGATGGCGGCGTGGACATGAAGTGCCCGACCGAGATCGCCATTTCTGACCGTCGTGAAGCGGAGCTGGCGAAAAACGGTTTCATCCCGTTGGTACACCGTAAAAACACCGACTATGCTGCCTTCATCGGTGCACAGTCCTTGCAGAAGCCGGCAGAATATTACGATGCGGATGCAACGGCCAACGCCAATCTGTCAGCACGTCTGCCGTACCTGTTCGCCTGTTCGCGTTTTGCCCACTATCTGAAGTGCATCGTGCGTGACAAGATCGGTACATTCAAAGAGCGTGACGAGATGCAGCGCTGGTTGAACGATTGGGTAATGAACTATGTTGACGGTGACCCAGCCAACTCTTCGTTAGACATCAAAGCTCGTCGTCCACTGGCGGCGGCAGAAGTGGTTGTCGAGGATGTGGAAGGTAACCCAGGCTATTACCAGGCGAAATTCTTCCTGCGGCCACACTTCCAGTTGGAAGGGCTGACGGTTTCTCTGCGTATGGTTGCTAAACTGCCATCAGTGAAAGACGTCGCTTAAAGACCCGATAACGCTGCTATCAAGCAGCGTATCAGTAGTAGTAAAAAAAGATAGGTAATGGTTTCCATTACCCTCCGTATAGGGAGCATTGTGTGCTGGTTTCAGCACCGGGGCTGCTGACATTCAAAGCGTCCAGGAGGACGCATTGGAAATATAATTAACGTGCATAAAAGAGGATATTATGGCACAAGATATGTTTATTAAGATCGACGGTATTGAAGGGGAGTCTTTAGATACCACTCATAAAAACGAAATCCAGGTACTGGGCTGGAATTGGGATGTGTCACAGCATTCTAACATGCACAGCGGCTCTGGCGGTGGTTCGGGTAAAGCGACCGTAGCGGATTTCTGTTTTGAACACTACATGGATAAAGCCAGCCCTAACCTGCTGAGCTACTGCCTGTCAGGCAAGCACATTAAAAACATCCAGTTCGTAGTGCGTAAAGCGGGTGGTGACCCTCTTGAGTTCCTGATCATCAAGTTCACCGATGTGATTATCACTCGTGTTGCGATGGCCGGTTCTGTCCAGGACGAAACCCGTCCACGTGAAGAAGTGCGTTTCTCCTTCACAAAAATGACACAAGATTACGTGATGCAGAATGCTGAAGGTCATAAATCTGGTGTGATTTCTGCCAGCTATGACGTGAAAGCCAACCTGCACGGCTAATTATTGTCGTCTGTTGTTACCCTGCCACCCATTTATTGGGTGGTAGGGTTTACGTGCATTTGTCGGGATAAGGCGTGCAACAATGGCGAGTAAATGCCTGAAAAAAACCATGACGTGTTACCAAGGCCGGCGGCATAGCGTGTGGGTGGTACTGGTTGCTCTGTGGTTAACCGCCTGCAGTTCAAAACCGCCTCCAGATAACCGTGCACAGAGCGTGCATGTGACATTACAAACCGCCAAGGACGTCAATCCTAATGAGAATGGCAAGCCGAGTCCGGTGCGCGTTACCCTCTATCAATTGACGTTAAGTGACGAATTCCTTGCTAGTGATTTTTTTGGTCTGAGTGATGGCACTGAGGCAAAAAACCAGACGCACAAGAGTTATGACGCCATCATGGTGCCCGGAGAAAAAAAAGAAATAACGCTACCGGTTAATCAAGAAACCACTGCCATTGGCGTGGTCACGGCGTACCGGGACATTTCGGCAGCAGAATGGCGAGTGTTTTATATTATTCCACCCAGGCCCGAAACGCCTTGGTACAGTAACTGGTGGTCAAGCAATGATGCCTGGCAGCCTAACATGTTGGTTCGTATGGAACATCTGACTACATCAATTAAAATAATGGATTAAGCCGTGAGAACAAACAAAGTCGTCTGGAGTGAAGGCCTTTTTCTTCGTCCGCAACTTTTCCAGCAACAAGAACGCTATCTCGAGTATTACGCCCATAAGCGTGCTGCTACCATTACCCCTTTTTTCTGGGGATTTGCCCAATACGAAGTGGATAATGAAGCGTTATCGTACGGCAAACTGGTGATGCGCTCCGGCCGGGGTGTGTTGCCCGACGGTACGCCGTTTGATATGCCGGGCCATGCCGCCCTGCCAGAGCCGCTGACCATCACGCCAGATCACCTGGGAAAGTTGATTTATCTGGCTGTCCCGCTACGCTTAGATAACAGTGATGAAACGATTTTTGACGAGTATGACCTGAGTTCATTGGCGCGTTTCAAGGCGCAGGAAGCAGAACTCAATGATACCAACGCCATTCGTCAAGGGCCAAAACCGGTGCAACTGGCGCAGTTGCGCCTGCGATTGCTCTCGGAGACTGAGATGACCGAGTCCTGGATTGGTTTGCCATTAACGCGTGTGCGTGCGATACAACCGGATGGCAGCGTACTGCTGCACACCGAAGACTACATTCCGCCGGTCACGGGCTACGCGGCCAATGATTTGCTGACCGAATGGTTGACCCATCTAAATGGCTTGGTCAAGATGCGTGCCGAGATGCTGGCGCAGCGTCTGTCCAACAGCGACGGCAAAGCCAGCGCCAGTGCGGAAATTGTTGATTACCTGCTGCTGCAGATCTTCAATAAATACGAACCGATACTCGACCATTTACGGCATATTCCGGAACTGCCGCCGATCACGCTGTACCAGGAGTTGGCCAAATTTGCCGGTGAGCTGTCAACGTTCATTCGGGTCAAGACCCGCCGTCCGCGTCCGGCGCCCGGCTACGACCATGCGCGGCTGTACCCGTCGATCCGCCCGTTGGTGGATGATATCCACGATCTGCTCAACCAGATCCTGGTCCGTGCCGGTCAGATGATCCCGCTGGAGCCGCGTGGCAACGGCGTGTGGTCGGCTTCGATGCTCCCGGGTGAATTGCGCAGCTTCTCAAGCCTGGTATTGGCGGTGTCGGCGCAGTTACCGATGGATGTGTTGCAACATCAGTACGCAGCACAGGCCAAATTCAGTGCACCGCAGCAGTTGCACGAGCTGGTGCGTTCTCACCTGCCGGGATTGGAGATCCATGCGTTGCCGGTGCCACCGCGCCAAATCCCCTATACGGCAGGATACGTCTACTTCGAATTAATGAAGAGTGAACCTTTTTGGGACAAAATTGCCAGCACAGGGGCCATAGCCACACACGTGGCGGGTAACTTCCCTGGGTTGAAAATGGAGCTCTGGGGTATTAGAGACTGATGAGTGATAGCAGCGAAGCGAACCTGAACGGGGATTTCTCGGCGTTTTCCCCAAAAAGCACCAGCGAACCCCATGCACAAGCGCTGGGCCATTTCTTGCTGGACAGCCAAAGCCCGACAGGGGGATACGGTAACGATGCCGGCACCCGTTATGACGCCAGTCAACTGCGTAGAGAGAGTGTGCAACAGCGCGTGGCCGCGGTGCGGGCGTCATCGACCCCGTTGCTTGAAGCCGCGGAGCCGCTGTTACGTGCGCTGAGTGACATGCCTGACGAGGTAGAAGACCGCGATCAGGCGTCGCTGCTCAAGCAGAGCCTGAAGAATGAGATCACGCTGTTCAGTGTGGTGTGCGACGAGGCGGACCTTTCGTGGAAGAAAATGGCGATAGTCCGCTACTGTATCTGCACGGCGCTGGATGAAGCGGCACATGCCCGGCGTTGGGGCATGGACATGGGGTGGTCACAGAGCAACCTGCTCAACCACTTCGAAGGGGATAACGACGGCGGTAACAAGTTCTTCCTGCTGGTAGGCCGGTTGTCGATGAGTCCACAGGAGTATGCCGATGTTCTGGAAATCCTGTTGCGCATCATGGGACTGGGTTTTGAAGGGCGTTACAGCATCATTGAAAACGGTGAACGCCAACTGACGAAAATACGTCAACGTTTGCTGACGCTGTTGCAAAGCACGCGAGACAGCACGGTGGGGGCGCTGTCAGTACATGCACTCCCACAGCGTGAGGTAAAGAAGCAGCAGCGTTTTTTTGTGCCGGTGCGGGTATCACTGCTGTTTGCAGGCGTGTTGGTGGTGAGCAGCTTTATCACGTTCAAATACCTGCTGATGGTGCCGCAAGGTGAACTGCTTGAAGAGATGAAGGCCCTGATGCGTCAGCCTGAGGCTCAGCCGGTCAGTGCCCCGGTTGCCCCGGAACGATTGCGTTTGGCGATACTGTTGAAGGCGGAGATAGCGCAAAAGCTGGTGAGTGTTGATGAAACGGCGGGTAACAGTAAGGTGACCTTCCGGGGAGACTCGATGTTTAGGGTCGGCGCCGTCAGCGTGAAGCCAGAGATGTTGCCAGTGCTCAAGCGCGTGGCGGAGGAGATCCAGCGAGTGAAAGGGAGCGTGGTGGTGGTGGGTTATACCGATAGTACGCCGATCAACCGTCCGGGTTTACCGAACAACCAGGTGTTGTCGGAGAAACGAGCGGCGAGTGTGGCGCAATTGCTCCAACAGGCAGGTATCCCTGCCGATCGCATCCGCTTTGAAGGGCGAGGTGAGGGTGAGCCGCTTGCCAGTAACGATACCGCAGAAGGGCGAGCACAAAATCGTCGTGTAGAAATTTCTGTAACTTACTAGGCTGTGGCACTTGGCTGCATGCTAATAACGCAGTAATGTGCTTGTATGAAATTAAGGTGCTCAGCCTAGTATTAGTAGGTTAACTGGCTGAGCGACTTGAAATCTTGCAAATGTAGTCATACATACGTTGGGTATCGGCTAGTGAGCAGAGTCGAGTTCCCAGATTAAGCGTTGCCGCACTACCTGCCGCCACGCCGAAACGCACCATATCCACTAGATCTGCGCCAGTTGCCAATTTCAGTGCCATCGCGCCTACCATGCTATCCCCTGCGCCGACAGTGCTTATTTTCTTCACCGGAGGCGGGATTATTTGTACGCAGATATTACGGTCGACAGCAAGAGCGCCCTGTGGGCCGAGCGATACGACCACACGTTCTGCCCCACCTCGTTGCACCAATTCTTGTGCAGCAGTGCGCACATCATCGGGATCTGCCAATGTTTGCCCGAACAGCGCGGATAGCTCATTTTGATTGGGTTTTACCAACGCTAGCCCTCCCAAATTCAGGCAGGCCTGGAGAGCATCCCCAGAACTGTCAACGATACAGCGCAATCCCATTGCCTTTGCGTGCTTAACCAAGCCCGTTAACCTTTCAAGCGTGGTACCTGGCGGCAAACTGCCACTGATCACCAGAATCGAACCCTGGGGGATCTTTTGTACCTTCATCACAAGTTGTTCAAATTCCGCATCACTGATCCGTGCGCCTGGCATAACAAAGCGAAACTGTTCACCGCTATTGTCTGCATGGACATGCAGGTTCTGCCGCGTCCAATCTTGAGTTTTCAGGGTTTCTGTCTGAATGCCTTGACGATCAAGTAACTCTTTCAAATGCTCGCCTGTCGGGCCGCCGATCGGAAAGATTGCACTGGCTTGCCCACCAAGATAGACGATAGCCCGAGCGACGTTGATCCCACCACCGCCAGGTTCAAAAACGGGTACAGTGCAACGTAATTTACCTTCAGGGTAAATTTTTGCGGTGGTCGTTGCACTGTCTAGAGAGGGGGATAATGTTAAAGTAAAAATCTGAGTCATGATGGGCAAACCCTCTTATTTTGATTTTACTCTGTTGATTTGGTTGAAGAACAGATATCGGCAGGTAAGCCGATTGCTACTGTTAGGTATTCAACGTTTATTCAGGCTGGCTCTTTGTGGCATTCAAATCGGTTTCTGACTGGTTTGTACTGATAAATTGGCCACCTTTGCTACAGAGCTATCTGTACTCTTGGAAACCATGAGTCTCATTAATGAAGCCTATTCAGTAGGCCAGCATACTTAACACATTCATCGGGCTTTAAGTATATACAAAACTATTTGCGTAGCACTGAAGGTTTTGTCTCTTTTTGCAGTAAGTAAGCTGTCCTCTATTGTATAAAAAATACTGTCAACCGGAGTGTTGGTCCGTTTTCCCAGTACCCATCTTGGATGTTTAAGAGACCTTACAGCAGCATCAAGGGGCTCGAAAGTCGGTCAAGTATTCAATGTGTTGATTGTGTTGTAGATCACCCTGTTGACAGCGTGTATCGAATGGTGAAAGTTGATGTGGATTACCCGTTTTTTGAACAGGCTGAATCCGTTAAAAAACACGGTCTGGGAAAAGCCGGCCATCAGCGCTATCGGTGCCGCAAACAGTAATTGACAGCCTGAAAGACCGTCTTTTCAATCAGAATACTCGTATTGAGCTTTCTCCTGATGCGGAGCTGAATCTGGATCTTCGTTCGTTTGTTCTCACGCTGGACGTGAGTGAAAAAAGCCTGTCTACGGCCATCATTCCACGTCAAAGTGTTTTGGGCGCATCTTCGGTGCCGAATTTCGGCTCGGTACTCAACTACGATCTTGGTATATACAACAGCCAGGCAAAACAGGGGGATAACACCACTAATAGTTATCTGAGTCTTGATAATACCTTTGGCATTGCTGAACATCACTTTAACGTGAATGGCTCCTTCTATGGTATTGGGAACGCCCAGCAAACTACGGAGCTTTATCGGGCAATGTATGAGCGGGATATTAACGGGCATCGCCTGGCATTAGGCATGGTTGATACCTGGAATCTACAGTCGATTGGCAGTATTTCGGCACTAAATAGCAGTAAGGTCTATGGCCTGACTTACGGTAACAAATCCTCCACGCGGATCCATCATAACCAGTATTCGTTGACGCCAATCACCGTCTTTTTACCCAGTGCAGGGGAAGTGCACATTTACCGCCAAGGGCGCCTGTTGAACATTCAGAACTTCCCTATGGGGAGCTTTGAAGTAGATACCAGCCGTTTGCCATTTGGTATTTATGATGTTGATGTTGATGTCGAGGTGGTGATTGACGGTAAAGTCCATTCACGGATGCGTCAGACCATCAACAAAGCTTTTTCCGGCAGTAATATTCAGGCTAATCAAACCAGTTGGCAGCTCTACGGCGGCTATATGGATTACGATAAGCGCAGCTACCGCATCAACGACGCCAACGTTATCAATGGTACTCGCCAGACTTACCTGGCTGGAGGCGCGGCTGCGGTGTCGATACCGGAAATACTTAAGGTCACTTCCGTACCGGTAATTTTAGGGTTAGCGGTGCAAACCTCCAGCTACACCTTTGATCGTCATGTGGTGAACGAAACCTCTGTGAATCTGAGCGTGAACCAATCTGCCACTCTGGGTTGGCAAGGGCTTATTTCACAAGGTGGGCGCTATCGTAATATTTTCAGCATCAGTACGTTACTGCCGGGAGGGTTCGGTTCGTTGTGGGCCAACCGTGAGAAAAGTCACATTGGCGATAGCCTGCCTGTCTACGAGTCAGATACCTATTCGTATGGTGGCACTTTTAGCCTGAACCGGTTATTTGAGCGCGGAGGGCAAATCACACTGAGCCGTACCGTAGATAAACGCGATCGCAGCAAATCGAACAACCTTGAATATTCAACGGCACTGTTTTCCGGACGCTACGGTTCGGTGAATCTTCGCGCGGGCATACAGCGTTATCAGTACGATTACCAGTCAAACAGTATCAATCAGCGCTATATCGCGTTGGACTTCTCGTTACCCCTGGCGGCCTGGCTGAGTACCGGTGTCTCTTCGAGCAATGGTAACGTGCGTGCCAATCTGGCAGCGAACAAAAACTTTGAAAATTCGGCTATCACCTCTGCGGGCTTCAATCTGGCGAAGCTGGTTAAAGATAAGTACAACGGTGAAAGTGACTATTCCGCTTCTGGCTACGCTGCATTTGATACCAAATACAGTACGGGCACGCTCACCCTTTCACGACCCGATAACAACCACCTCAACGGTAATCTCACCGCTCGAGGTTCTGTCGCCTACAGCGATAAAAAATTCGCTGCCAGCGGTATTCAAGAGAAGTCTGGTGTGATTGTGAAAACCAATATCCTTGACAATGCGGTGCTTTCCGCACAGGTCAATGGCCGTAATTATCGCCTGAGCGGCGCTGATAACTTTATTCCGCTACCACCTTATGCCCAATATAAGGTTGAACTGATGAATGATAAAAACTCGATGGACAGTTTTGACATCGTGAAAGGGCGAACCCGTAATGTCACGCTCTATCCAGGGAACATTGCCGTTTATGAACCAGAAGTCAAGCAGTTGGTCACGGTGTTCGGCCGAATGACGACCGAGAATGGCCAGGCGCTGGCTAATGCAGCAGTACGCAACCACATCGGAAAAACAACCACGGATGCGCAGGGGGCCTTCTCTATGGATGTCGATAAGCGTTTCCCAAGCGTTTCGTTAACTACCGAGGATAACGGGATTTGTGAGGTGGATCTCGACCTGGGCAAAGCCCGGGGTGTGAAGTGGGTCGGTGATGTGGTCTGTAAGCCGCAGACCGTCTTGGCACAACGATAACAACAGGGGGATTAAACGATGAAACCGCGCAATTTTATCATATTAGCTGTGGGTTTACTTTTGGCTTCATTCACCATTCAGGCTGCTAACGTGAAGAACCAGTATTTATTTGTCGAGAATCAGATTGATGGCGAGTACTTCGTTACGCCGCTGACGCTTGACCCTCGCTTTACCGGTGCCAACATGTTTACTAAATATGCGTCGAACAGGCAACTCAGCTTGGGTTATATGGGTGCTTTTGGCCTTATGGCGCTTAATTCCTTTGCTGATATCTGGCTGGAAGACTCGCCGATAGATCGGCCTTTCGTCGGTGATCGCTGCTGGCGAAGCGAAAAAACCTGTCCGGCAGATGGCTATCTGCCGGGCTACATAGGTAAAAACGGTGTTTACCACATAAAAGTAAGCACTTGGTTGGGCGAGGCGGGATTCCCTCGTGGCGTATTCTCTAACTCAGCCTATGAGTATTTTAGAAATGTCCCCGTGGGCGCGGTGAATGTCTATAAGTACCACTATTGTTACACGACCAAAGATTATGTCCTGCCGCCGGGCAAAGTTGTGTCTCGGTGGGGGGAACGCAGGGAAACGATCAATTCACCATCACTAAAGCGGGCGACTTAAAGCTTGAATCATCAAACGCGCTGGAAGAGATTTTTATCGACAGTAATGGCAACCCGGTTATTGGATTAGGCTCACATTTTTGTACCGTAGGCTACATTGGTGCGCAATCCGGGGCTATCTGTAGACTGGTGAATTACTCGTTGGAGGGAACGATGATTGCGCCAGTGCGTGTAAATTTGAGGGTCAATACGGCTGCACTAGGGTTCACTCCTGCCGCAAACACGATACGGCTCAGCCCAGACGGTGCTAACAATTGGGTGTCCTACAGCTCAACCACGCAGGCCTCAAGGCTATTCAAAACAGGTGATGGGGGTATTTATGTGTTCTTTTCCCAGACATTCTTGAAGAATCTGATCGATCGTGGTGTTGATTTGGCTCACAGCCAGGATTTTTTCACTTTCCTATTTACCAGCCTTTCAGCTCCGCAGTCGGGGTATTACGAGTTCACCCCTTCGAACACCATTATTATCCACCCGCGCGATTATGGTATCAGCATCGTTTCCAAGGATTTGGTTGCCAAGCCTGTGCGCGAAGGAAAGGTGGGGGAAAAGGAGCCACCGATTGTTTTCGATTATACCGTGACCACAAGCGGGCCGAGGCAGGCCGATGTGATTGCTGCACAGGTTTCCGGCCCGATGGAGATAGTCAATCAGCGTCCGTACTGTATATTTTCCTCCAGCGATGGCAAGTTCCGTGTTCCGTTCTCCGCCTATCTGGCTTATACCGATAGCAGTGGGAAAACCGTCCGTTCGCGCAATAGTTGTGATAACTCGACTATCAGCCTGAATCCGGCGCGCTGGGTGGAATCAACCTGGCCCGACCCCTATCAGAATGATGGCAGTTTTTATCGCACCGACTTATCGCTC
This sequence comes from Serratia sp. UGAL515B_01, assembly GCF_033095805.1. Lineage (NCBI taxonomy): Bacteria > Pseudomonadati > Pseudomonadota > Gammaproteobacteria > Enterobacterales > Yersiniaceae > Serratia > Serratia sp. UGAL515B_01. The sequence continues at coordinate 402,763 of NZ_CP109901.1, forward strand.
ACTTTCCCGATGAATGAACCGCAATCGATGCGGACTCTGGATGGACAGGACTGGATGGGCATGGTGAGCGCCTCTGGTGAGGTGCGGGTTACGGCCATCTGGACAGGCGTAGATATTAAGAAATGATTATGATGATTTCAGGCGATTCTCGTCAATTGCCCAAGGCGCCGAGGCTGCCTCCAAAAACCGTCATCAAGATGGAAAGTGGAAGGTATCGAGGGCGTAACGTAGAACACGGGCTTTGTGCGCTTGCCCCTTTAGGTAGGGGATACTGGGGGGCACGACCACGTTACTTGTCGTTTCTGCGGCCGGCAAAATCTTGCGGTATATACACCATTAAGGCGTATGGTCTGGTTTTGTGGCTGGTGGCACTTATGCTCGCGTTTCCGGCACAGGCGATTTATCTCTCTTCCGGCGTGTTTACGCTGGAGAGCGGCAAGCGTTTCTTATCGCGCCAGTTTGTGAATAATACTCAAAGTACCAATCTGTACGTCATTAATGCTTACCGGATTAATAAGCCGGGGGTCGATGAGCGCCCTTTGCCGGTGGAGCATGGCTAGATACTATACACGCCACTGAAGAAAATCGTGGAACCTGGCGGTTGGGAATATTTTAAAATCCTCTATCGTGGGGCAGCTGATGAGCGAGAACGTTATTATCGTATCGTCATTAAAGAGATCCCTGCCAATGCGATTTCCATACCGAATCAAAGCAAAATGCCTCTGATTTCACCCACGGTAGCGCTTGACACCATTCTGGTGATTAGGCCGCGTAAGATGCATTTCACTTATCAATATGATCCACAGTCTGGGGTGCTGAAAAATACCGGTAATAGCTATTTCCGCGTGATGATCCACCAGAGTTGTCTGGCCGAAGATGACACGGCCAAGGTGTTTAATCTGCTGCCAGGGGAAAGCTATACCGGAGCGGACCTGCGCGGACAGCATCGCAAGTTCATTATTGCGCTCGACAAGTATATCCGTCTGGGGAAACAGTGTTTCGAATCTATTCCCTCTTCTTAGAGCCTATCCCGGTAGGCTCTGTTAACTCCCTGCCAGGGGTACTCATGTGTAATTGAAGGACACGGCCTAGATTTCCCTGCGCCCCAGGTAGCGCTCTTTCAATAGCGATGCAGCGATAGCGATATCAAGGATCGGGGAGGGAGGTAGATAGTTTGCCTTGCCAAGTTCCTGCATTGCACCGATCAGCGGGTGATCCTGGCCCAATGCAAAGTCTGCCAGCAGCGTCCCGGCGACGGTCTGCTTGGAGACTCCAGCACCATTGCATCCACCTGCAGTGTAGATATTTTTACTCAACGCGCCCCAAACTGGTGCCCCGTTCCTGGTCACGCTGATGGTGCCTGACCAGGTCCGAGTGAGGGGAACGTCCCCCAGTTGCGGGTAAATTTTCTGGAAAAGCCGTTGGTGTAACTGGGTTGCCTGATAGGTCTGCACAGCCGTGACCCTGCCATTCAATGCTGCTGCAACATGTTGACGTATCAGGAAACGGTGATCCTGGGTATAACGTAATGTTGCTCCGGCAATTGCATTGACCGGTGTTAACCCCCAACTGCTCATCGCGGGGAGTCTCTTACGCTGCTCCTCGGTCAATGGTGCAGTAATGCTGGCAAAGGTGGCCATAGCCGCCTGTTTGCTAGTCACTGGGGCAAGCTCCCTGGAAAGGGCATTGGTGGCCAGCATGATATTGGCCGCTTTAATCGTGCCATAAGGCGTTACCACTTGTGCTATAGCACCTGGCAGGATCTTTAGTACCGGCGTGTTATTATGAACCGTCACATTCTCTGGCAGACTATTCGCCAGTGCGTTAATCAATTTGGCAGGATTAACCAGGATTGTGCTGGGAGTATAAATACCTTTATGGTAAAAGCGCGTTCCTAGTTTTTGATATAGTGATTCTTTTTCTAATATTTGATACGGCTCATTCATAGTATCGAGATTGTCAGTATATTCTTTCAATACACGTTCTTGGGTAGTATCAACCTGGCAGTGATATTTACCGACATTCTCCCATTCACATTCGATATCTTGTTGCTCAATCACAGTTGTTAATTGATTGATCCCTTCTTGTAATAAAGAACGATAAGACTGAGCTTTTTTTAGCTCTGCTGTGGAACTGCCAATATTATGGGGTAACCCGATAATAAACCCTGAATTTCTTGCCGATGAACTCTCTGCTGCACAAGCTGCATCAATGACGATAATCTTCAGATTTCGATCATGACTTGCTAGCCGTCTGGCAAAGGAAACCCCGGTAAATCCTGAACCTACCACTACCCAGTCAGCCTGGTTATCCCCCACAAGTGTTGGGTAAGCTGCGGGTAACATATCTTCTTGTAACCAGCCATTCTGGTTTTGATTTAACGGCACTGATGCGTACTTCAAATCTAACGTCCTTTTAAAAGTTTTACTCTAAAGGTGAACCTGAAAGGGTTATAAAGCTTTTGACCAGAATGAACCAGTAGATTCATTCAATGGTGAAAATTTTCAATTTAACTACCCGCCATCTCATGATGTGCTGAATATTATTCTGTTATTTTTGCAAATGTATGTTTAGTATCAAAATATACCTGTTGTCGTGCTATCGGGTGCGTTATTCGCTGCTTATTGGGTCCACCAAACGGTACGACTCACACTTGGCTTGCGCTCAAATGTCCGCCAGTGGTAGGCGCATGAAGTTAAGGGACATAGCCTAGAAGTCACACTTTTGTGATTTTCCCTTCGGGCTGCCGCTTTGTGGCATTCAAATTGGTTCCTGACTGATTTGTCGTTCAGTTTCCGCATTCATGTAGCTCGAATTATTTAGGGCATAAATGAATGGCTGAGAAATACAAAAAAGGAATTTTTCTATGTCACAGATGTTAGCACTTTTGATTGTCATGGCAATTTTGTACTTTGGGGATGCCGTATCCGTGCGAACCAGAGCATGGATACCTTCTGTATTTGTTTGCGCAGTGCTGTTTCTGTTGGGGTACTGGACGTTCTTCCCGAAAGATATTGTCAGTGTTGCTGGCATCACGCCGGTGGTTGCCGGGATGTTGATGTATCTGCTTATCACCAATATGGGGACATTGCTTTCTGTGTCGGAACTGATGCGGCAATGGAAGACGATTATTATTTCGCTGGCGGGCGTGTGCGGCATTACCGTAGCCGTGTTTGCTGCCTGTATGCTGTTATTTGATATGAATACGGCCATTGTCACCGTTCCTCCGTTGGTTGGTGGGATTGTATCTGCGATTATCATGTCGAAAGGGGCTGCAAGTGCTGGGCTGGTTGATCTCTCTGTTTTTGCCATCCTGCTCTATGTCATGCAAGGCTTTGCCGGTTACCCGCTGACTGCCATTATGTTGCAACGGGAAGGTAAACGCGTTCTGCAAAAATATCGCCAAGGTGAATGGCGCGAGTCGGTGGCGCAGCTTCCCGAAGATAAGGAGGAAACCACGATCGCGGCTGAAGAAAAAATGCCGCGCATGTTTAACTCCATCCCTGCTCAATATAACACCAGCTATTTCAAGTTCCTGCGTTTGGCGTTGGTGGCCTATCTTGCCTATCTGGCATCACATTGGCTCGCACCGGTGATAACCATCAGTCCATTCGTACTCTGTCTGCTGTTTGGGGTGGTGGCGGCCACACTTGGCTTTCTCGAGAAACACCCCCTGCAGAAAGCCAATGGTTTTGGTTTCGCAGTGATGGGGTTGATGCTATTCATCTTTGATACGCTGAATAGGGCAACGCCGGAAATGTTGCTACGGCTGGTATACCCGATGGTTGTCCTGATTATCGTCGCGGTAGTGGGAATGTTTGTTATCTCATGGCTAGTGGGGAGGCTACTGGGCGTTAGTATGGAAATGGCGTTTGCCATCTCCCTGACGGCAATGTATGGATTTCCAGCAGATTACATTATTACTCAGGAAGCGATTAGCGCGCTTACCGAGGACGACAAAGAGCGTGAGATCCTGACACACCATATGCTTGCACCGATGCTAGTCGGCGGTTTTATTTCAGTCACTATGGTTTCCGTCGTGTTGGCGGGGATCATGGTGGGCTATATCACCCCCATTTCAGGATAAACCATGACTTATGCGGATACAGGGTGCATTCAACAGCATCTTGAGAAAATCGCTTAGGCAGTGCCTTTTTAAAAGGCGACTGATGTCACTTTTCAAACAGTAAATGAAATCACGGAGGCAACCTGTTATGACCAATAATGCCATTGCGCAATCTGTTCATGCCCATGTAGAAACGATGATTGCGTTTCGCCGCGATCTGCATGCTCACCCGGAGCTGCCCTGGGAAGAGGTGCGCACGACGCAAAAAGTGGCACAAGCGCTGGAGGAGATCGGCATTCCTTATCGCCTGACTACCCCTACCGGAGTGATAGCCGAGATTGTTGGTGGGCAATCAGGAAAGACCGTGGCACTGCGTGCCGATATGGATGCACTGCCGGTGCAGGAACTGAACGACACATTAAGTTATAAATCAAAAGCTGAGGGAAAAATGCACGCCTGCGGGCACGACGCGCATACGGCGATGCTACTGACGGCCGCTAAGGTACTGTATGAAAACAGAGCCAGCCTGCGCGGCAACGTACGGCTGATTTTCCAACCTGCGGAAGAGATTGCCGAAGGGGCTCGTGAGATGGTGAAACAGGGGGCGATTGAGGGTGTGGATAATGTGTTTGGTATGCATATCTGGACTACCAGCCCTTCAGGCAAGATTTCTTGTAACGCAGGTTCCAGCTTTGCTTCTGCCGATTTACTCAAAGTAAAGTTTAGAGGGCGGGGTGGTCATGGCTCGATGCCGGAAGCTTGTGTGGATGCTGCTGTTGTGGCCTCGGCTTTTGTGATGAATGTGCAAGCGGTCGTGTCTCGTGAAACATCCCCTCTGGAATCTGCGGTGGTGACGATTGGGCGCATGGAAGTGGGTACTCGCTTTAACGTCATCGCTGAGAATGCCGCATTAGATGGCACAGTACGCTGTTTTAATGTGGCAACACGTGAGCGTATCAAAGCTGCGATTGAGCGTTACGCCCACCATACTGCCGCTATTTACGGTGCCAGTGCCGAAGTGGAGTACAGTTACGGCACTCTTCCAGTGATCAACGAAGAGCGTAGCGCACGGTTAGCGCAGTCTGTAGTGCGTTCTGCCTTTGGTGAAGAGGTATTGTTTGCTGAAAAACCGACTACCGGTGGCGAGGATTTTAGCTTCTATATTGAAAATATCCCCGGTTGCTTTGCCTTACTGGGATGTGGTAACCCAGAGAAAGGAACCGACTGGGCGCATCATCATGGCTGTTTCAATATTGACGAAGACGTTATGGTAAAAGGGGCGGAGCTGTATGCCCAGTATGCTTGGAGCTATCTGCAACAGGATGAGTTCTAGGCTGTGTCCCTTAACTGTCTGTGGTGCCGTCGCAGACCCAAAAGTCCATCATCACTAACCTGTGGAGGGAAATACACTGGATTTTCAGTCATTGGTCTAATACGTGGACTGAGCGGTTGGAATGGCAGGGGGAGTGGCTGGGGCTTTGCCTCACCAGACAGCGATTATGATGTGCGCTTTTTGTATGTGCACCGGCCAGAGTGGTATCTACGGGTGGAGCCTCAGCGGGATGTGATAGAGCTACCCATCGATGGTGAACTGGATGTCTGTGGTTGGGAATGGCGCAAAGCGCTTGGTCTGTTGAAACGCGCTAACCCGACGTTAATCGAGCGGTTGGATTCACCGGTGGTATACCAGGAAACTCCTGAGGCCATTGCTGCGCTGCGTAACCTCGTTCCTGAATGGTTTTCCCCACAGCGTGCTCGCTGGCACTATCTGTCTATGGCGCGGAAAAACTTTCGTGGTTATCTGCAAAGCGAACAGGTGCGGTTGAAGAAATATTTCTACGTATTACGCCCGCTGCTGGCAGTGCGCTGGATCGAGGCAGGCAAAGGCACGCCGCCGATGCGTTTTGAGCAATTGTTGGCCGAAACAGTGAAAAACCCCCTTTTGTTGGCAGAAATCGACGCGCTATTGGTCGTGAAACAGCGAGCAGGAGAGGCGGAGTATGGGCCTCGTAGGGAGGCTATCCACGCGTTTATCACGCAGGAACTGGCATCAGATAGTCAACAAACGGCTTTGCCGCATAAGCTTGCACGTAGCAGCAGATCGCTGGACGAACTGCTCTATCGCACCGTGATGGCGTGATCAACCGGGGAAAGGAATTTTCCCCGGCAGTATTAAGAGTAAAATAGGGTGTTGAGATTTAAACGAGCGTAAGTATGACGTTTGGCTGCGCATCAACTTATTGTGTCAATGCCCTTGGTTTGCTTGCTCGGTTTGTAGCTTTTGTAGCACATCATACAAGCGTTTCTTTGATTCATCAGGCAGAGCCATCAGCTCGATCCGAGCGGCAGCAGAAGGGATCACGCCAAGGGGGGCGGCAACAAATAACCAGTTAATAAGGTGAAAGATGCCTTGCCAACCGTTGATCGCATAGTCTTGTACATCGATCATACGCGGTGTCCGTAATGTGAAGCACTCTTTCAATGCTTGATAAGAATCGGGTTTCGGTGCCGCGGTGGCATCGCGCCAAAATTCGGTATCTTGTCGTGGGCAATCATAATGCATGCGCAGAAAATCGCGGATACCTGCCCAACACTTGGCATTAGCCTGATTAAAGTCTGTGACCGCTGCCTCGGAGATCACACCTTGGCTTTGGGTAAGCACACGTTCAAAATTGCGCAGTTGCTCCAGCATTTGCCCAATAGAAGTGGCTTCAAGTGGTTCAACAAAACCTGATGCTAGCCCTAGGGCCATAATATTGCCAACCCATACCTGCTCGAAGTGCCCAGGGGTAAAACGCAGCGTTTTCATCGGATTGATGGCAAAGCCCAGCGTGCGTTCAATTTCGTCTAACGCTTGTTGTTCGTCGATATGCGCACTACTGAAAACATAGCCAGCCCCTACGCGTTCGACTAACGGTATTTGCCACATCCAGCCTGCATTCATTGCTAATGCTCGCGTCAGCAACGCTGGGTTTGGTGCCGGATGCGCCATATGGAAAGGAATGGCGCGATCTAGCAGCAGATAAGGCGAAAAAGAGTGCCAACGGGTTTCCAACTGTTTACCCACCACCAGACGGGCCAATCCGGACGCGTCGATCAGAAAGTCGATGTCTAACCGTCCGTCTGATAAATGTAAAGCTGTCGCATGCCGTTGTTCATTGAGTTGTACATCCATCACTTTCGCTCGCCGATGGATCACTCCGCGCGACACGGCAATTTTCTCCAGGTATTTCGCCACTCGGTGGCTGTCAAAGTGATAGGAAGCAGAAAGACCAGAAGCTGCGTCGGCCAACATGGATGTTGCTTGTTGCTGCGAGGCATTCTCCGCAATAACTTTAAAGCCAGGAACCAGCAAGTGTAGCGGGATATTTTGTTCAATAAGGGCGGAAAATAACGGATAGATCCCCTGTTCATACCAGTCAGTTGCAGCAATTCCTGGCTTGGCAAACAGATGATAGTAATGGTCGTTTTTGCTGCCATCGCGCCAGCCTTGATACACAAACCCCAGTTTGTAGGCAGCACCGGTTTCCTGGACAAACTCATCAATCGGGATTTGGTTTTGCTGCAAAGCTTGCACTAGATTGAGTAGCCCCCCCTCACCGACACCGATAATACCGATATCAGGTGATTCAACCAGTATGACTTCCACTTTAGGGCTAAAGATGCGACGCAGCGTCAGAGCAGCGAACCAGCCAGCAGTTCCTCCGCCAATAATCGCTACGCGGTTGATACCACGCAGATTAATCATGATGACAACTCCTTTGTGGGGGGCAAAAGCCCCCCAATTAAAGTTATTTCACTACTAGGTCACTATGATCTGATGGTTAGCCAAGAGTGTTGCCAGATCCGTATTCACATCGTTCAATGTGACTATTACGGTTGGACTGTAACTGCTACCAGCGCCATCGCGGTCAATGCTAAACAGAGTATTGCTACCTGAGGTGGTCACCGTCAGGAAACTGCCAATATTATCACCGCTATCTATGGTGGCGATGCCGTTGATATAGTGAGCCTGACCATCCGCATCGGCAGTGTAGCCAATCAGCAATTTACTGATATCAATACGATCAACATTAACCGTTGCCTCATAGGTGCCAATCTTGAAGCCGTTGACCGTATCGCTACCGTTACCGCCGGTGGCATCCAGATTGTTAAGCACGTTATACAACAGAGTATCTTTGCCTCCGTGTGTCAGGTTAAAGGTATCGTTGCCACCACGCCCTTCAAACTGGTTATTAGCGCTGTTGTCGGTAAAGGTATCATTACCGGAACCGCCCGCTAGCCCTTCGATATTTTTGAAGGTTGCTGTGTTATAACCTGTCGCCTGCGCCGAGGTGTTGCTCAGGTCAATGGTCAACGCCGTGCTGCCGGCCAGATTGTAGTCAACGATATCCATACCGCCGGTATTGCTCCAGATTTTCTGCCCGGAAATGCTTTCTGTACCGCCACCACCAGAGTAAATATCATTACCTTGTGTGGCGAAGAAGGTATCATTATAGCCGGTGCCGACGATACCGTTACCCGCATTGGCATTGGCCACATTGGTACTGGATTCTGCTGTCAGTACATAAGCGCTGTTTGCCTCACCGGCTTTGAAGCCGGTCCAGGTCGTGTTGACATTCTCGATGGTATTTACCCCCACCGTACTGATGCCACCGACATCGGAGGAGACGCCATTAACGTTGCGCAGCAGTACCAGACTATAGGTTTCACTACTGCTAAGACCATAGAAGTCTACCAGTGCCGAGCTGTCGTTGGTCTGTAGACCCGACTGCGGGTTGATAATTTGCGTTGCGACAACCACGCCGGCAGAGTTAACCAACTGTATGGTATTACCATAGAACACGTTGATACCATTGGCATCCACTAACCGGAAGTGCAGACTGATCCCGGCAGCAATGGTGTTAGGATTGCTGATATAGCCGGTTGAACTACCGAAGTACAACAGGTCTTTCGAACCATTCCAGTCCAGATCCAGCGCCAGTACCCCAGTGGTGTTGGCAGAAGCGTAGCTGACCAGTGTTGAGGTGGTGAAGCTGCCGCTGCCATTGTTGGTATACAGGTTGATCGGATTTGTACCGGTACTGTCAAAGCGAGGTAGCTCGATAACATCCATGCGCCCATCGCCATTCCAGTCTACGGCGATTGAAGGGCCACCCGCGAGAGTATCTCCCAGATAGGTTGTCGCGAAGGGGCCAGTGGTGGAGCTAACCAGCGTACCGGCATTGTTATAAAGGATTCGGCTGATATTCGAATCCACGGCGGTTCCCGCCGCATTAGTATGACCACGCCCTAGGAACAGGTCTAGATAGCCATCGCCGTTAAAATCGGCCCAAGTCATTGACGAGGTATAGGAGGTTAAACTTTCCTCATTAACGAACACGTTATCGATGACCTGCGAACTGGCCAGTGCCCCATTACCGCTGTTTTGCGCCACCACCAGACGGTAGGCATCACCGCTGGTTGTAGTTTTAGCGGTGGTCAGATAGTTGCTGTCATTTGTTGCGTGGTAAACAATATCTACCGTACCGTCGTTATTGATATCGACTCCGGATACTTCTTTATCCGGCTGGGCGTTGCTAGTGTTGGTTGGGGCGGGTGTGCCTGTATTGGTGAAGACATAGTTGCCATCTTTGATAAAACCTGCAACGGTGCCGTCAACGTTTCTAACAAATTGGGTATCGTAGCCACCTGATGCTTCTGAGTCGTCTGGCGTGTTATCGCCATAGACCACATCAACATAGCCGTCACCGGTTTTATCATAGGCTACTACGCTGCCATACCAAGAGTAGACTATCGCGCTGCTATTGCCGCTGCCCCCTACAAGTTGGAACCCGGTATAGGTGGTTCCGTTATAGGTCCAACTGGTTTGTCCATTGGCGAAGTCCTGATCGATACCGTAGATATCCATATAACCGTCACGGTTGTAGTCAACAAAGGTGACGCTTTGCGTATTTTGACCCGAGATGGAGATGGACTGGCTAGAGTAGCTACCGAGCGTACCGTTGGTGCTCCCGACGCTGTCATAGATAGTGTCGTTGGAGAACAGGCGCCAAACACCGTTTTCGCCAACCGTCATCGCCGTCGCCTTGTTGGTGGCACTACCTGAACCACCAAAGGTCACGCTGACCGGTGCGGTGATAACCAATTCACTGGACGAGATATCGTAACCGGTAATGGCTCCGCTGCTGTTGATAATCGCCGTCGAGACTTCATAAGTACCCGTTGCCAAGGCGTTACCGCCAGTCACCTGTAGATACCAGGTATTATTCAATGGATCGACTACCACATCACCAGTGGCCGAATTGTAGGTGACGCCATTGACCCGTACCTCAAGGTAGGAACCGGCAGCCAGTGCCGAAGGTATAATGCCGCTGATAATTGGCGTAGTATCGCTGGTGCTCTGGCTATTGATTGTCACCGTATCAAACGAAGTGACAGGGGTCGCGTGCAGCAACTGGTTATTGGCTAACAGGGTTGGCAGGTCGGTGACGACACCGTTGAGCGTGAGCAACGTATGCCCGCTTGAGAAGTCGCCGGTTCCCTGAGTATCAACACTGATAGTGGTATTCACGCCATTATTACTGACTTGCAGATAGTTGTTCAGCCCCTGAGAAGCCAGGTCGAGCACATACTTGCCGGTCGTCGCATCCAGATAAACATGAGACGTACCGGTGTAGTTTTTCAACAGTGAGGTCAGGTCGATAATATCTGACGAGGCGACGCTTGGGACATTGCCGACGGTAAAGCCGTTGACAGTATCACTGCCGTTGCCGCCAGTCGCATTGCCAGCGCTAAGCATGTTGTAAATCAGTGTGGTGTGTCCACCACCGGTGACGGTAAAGGTATCATTCCCACCACGTCCTTCAAGTACGTTATCAACGCCGGCGGTAGTACTGGCTGTGAAGTTATCGTTACCACTGCTACCTACCAGGCTTTCAATACCGGTAAATGTTGCGGTGTTGAAACCGGTATTCTGCGACGTTGCCGTGTTTAGGTTGACGGTTACGCCAGTGCTACCCGCCAGTTTGAAGTCCACAGTATCTTCGCCACCGGACGCACTCCAGACCGGAGCCGAGTAGTGACCGCCAGTCCAACCGCCTGCACCGTTATAAGTATCCGTCCCCGCTGTCGCGAAGAAGGTATCGTTATAACCGGTGCCAACAAAGTTACCGTTCGCACTGTTGCCGCTAGACTCGGCAGAAAGCACATAGGAACGAGTGGCGTCACCGGCAGTTAGGCCAGTCCAAGTGGTGTTGATATTTTCAACGCTAACACTGCCTAGGGTAGCAGCACCACCCACGTCACTGGAAACACCACCAACGCTGCGAATCAACACAGCGGTATAGGTATTGCTCGCGTTAAGCCCGTAAAAATTGACGATGGCAGTGCTGTCGTTGGCCATTAAGCCCGATTGCGCGTTGATAATTTGTGAGGCGACTAACGCACCTGTCTGGTCGTATAGCTGTACGGTATTGCCGTAGTAAACGTTCAGACCATTAGGATCGAGGATCCTCAGGTGTAGGCTGGTGTTGGCTGCCACTGTGTTGGTATTCTGGATAAATACCGGTGATCCTCCGTTGCGGTAAAGCAGGACATCGACCGCGCCGTCCCAGTTATAGTCGACGGCCAAGGCACCGTTAATGGTGTTATAAGTAGTAGCACCGGTTAACGATACCCCTGCGTTGAACAGCCCTCCGCCCTGATTTTGGTACCAGACCGGTGAACTGGCAACGATATAAGCAGGTACTTCAATCACGTCCATCTTGCCATCGTGGTTCCAGTCGATAGCAAGTGAGGCACCACCCTGCAGAGTGTCTGAGAAATAGGTCGCAGAACCGCCAGCGGTGCCCGCACTGGTGCCAAACGCGCCAGTACCGTTGTTCCAGTAGATGCGGCTGGCATTGCTGTCGGCGGTATTGCTCACATTACGCCCGGTATTCAGGTACAGATCCATATAACCATCACCGTTAAAATCAGCCCAGGTCATTGAGATCGGTGCGTTGGTATTACCTGCAGATGGTGTGTTGAACACCCCGGCAATCGTGGTCAACGAGAAGGTATTTACCGTTGTTTGGTCGTTCTTAAATGTGGTTAACGCGAAGTTACCGTTGCCGTCGGTATGTTCAACGATATCCACCGTACCATTGTTGTTGAGGTCGACACCTGAAACTTCGGCGAAACTGTCAAGTGTCACGCCTGTGGGGCGTCCAGCGGACGTCCCGTTCATAAAGCCCAGCGTACCGCTGGCATTGGTGACGAAGGTGATAGAATCACCAAAGTTATCGCCATAGGCGAAATCCAGATAGCCGTCACCGGTCTTGTCGTACGCCACGACCGCCCCGTAGTAGAGCGAACCATTCAATGTGCTGCGGGTATAAGTCGTGCCATTTGCAGTTGTCCAGTAATCCTGGTTACCGGCAGAGGTGCCTACAGTGACGACTGCGGCATAGCCGGTTCTCTGGAAGTCGGCAAATGTGGCACTGACCACCACACCGTTGGCACCCGTGAAGGTGATCGGTGTATAAGCTGTCAGGCTGGTTCCATTGTAGATTGCAGGTTGAAACGAACCTGACACGCTCTGCATGAATGACCATTGACCGCTGCTGTTGAGCGTAGCCGTTGCACCGCCGTCCAGATATTCCCCATAGGTACCCGTGCTCCCCCAGGTCGTGTTGCTTGCGCTGGCATTGTCTGCCGCGACCACGTTGATATCAGTGACCCCAGACAGACGGGTACGGTTACCTGCGCTATCGACCTGCATAAAGGCAAGGTGGTAGTTACCAGACAGGCCGCTGGCGCTGATAGACCAACTGCCGTCTGCTGCAACGGTGGTGGTGGCCAGAATGCTATCAATCCCCTCCGAGTAGATGCCATCGCTATTGACGTCATTGACCAACGCCAGTCTGGCCCCGGCTTCGCCGTTGCGGCTATTCACACTACTAAAGGTCAGTGAGGTATTGGTGGTGATGCGATCTCCTAGAACGCCGCTATCATAAGCAGAAGTGAGGATTGGGGCGATAATGCCGTCCGTTGGGGCGACGGTGTCTACCGTCACCACCTGGCTAGCGGTGGCAGCAGCAATATTCCCCGCAGCATCGATGGCACGAACTTGATAGGTTACTGCACTGGTTCGTGCAGTCGAGTCTGTATAACTCCAGATTTTCGTGACATTGTTGAACGTTACGTTAGCCCACGTCACTCCACCATCGCTGCTGATCTGCAGAGTTTCAGCGCCTACCAGCGTTCCGCTATAGGTACCACTTACGGTAAGTAACGTATCGCGGGTGGTAAAGTCACTGTTTACTGCACTGTTGGTGGTGCTTGTGGTTCCTGTAGTCAGCGCTGATGAGGTATCCGTTGTCACCGCCGTGAGTGCAATAGCCGTCACTGCCGGTGCGGTAACATCAATCGTCACGGCTTGGGTAGCCGTTGAACCCGCATTGCCAGCCGCATCCACGACTCTGGCGACAAAGGTATAGCTGCCTGAAGCCAGCGTGTTTCCACTATTATCGAAGGCATAAGTATTACCGCTGACCAACGTGGCGTCATTCCAGGTTGAACCATTGTTCAGGCTAATTTGTACTTTCTCACCGCTGTTTAAGGTGCCAGTCAGCGTTGCGCTGATAACCAATGTTTGGTCGTTGGTTAGATAGTCACCACTGGTACCAGAATCGGTGGTAATTGCACTGATAGCGGCGGTTGAAGTCGGTGCACTGGTATCGACCACCACGGTTTGGCTGGCACTTTGACCAACGTTACCGGCGGTATCAACCACTCTGACCAGGACGTTATAACTGCCATCAGCTAATACATTGCCGGTATTGTTATAGTTCCAGGTAGTGCCGACGGTTGTTGCATCCACCCAGGTAGTGCCGCCGTTCAGGCTGATTTGTACTTTATCGCCGCTGGCCAGGGTCGTACCCAAGTTACCGCTGAATACCAGCGTGTTATCACTGGTATTGAAGTCGCTGCTGCTGGTGCCGGTATCTGTGGTAATCGCACTGATCGTGATGGTTTCGCTGGCGCTGGGGCCAGTCGTGTCAATAATCAGGCTTTGGTTGGCGGTAGCACCGAAATTACCCGCGGTATCTATTACCCTGACTTTAAGATTGTAGGTACCGTCAGTCATGGTTTGCGCGGTATTATCGTAGCTCCAGGTTGTGCCACTGACGCTAGCAAATGTCCAGGTTGCTCCTCCATCCAAACTTATCTGCACCCCTTCATCTGCGATAAGGGCCGCCCCTAATGTACCGCTGAAGATCAAGGTGTTGTCATTGGTATTGAAGTCAGAAGCGCTACTACCGGTATCGTTTGTGACGGCAGTGATAGCGATAGTCGTACTGGCACTCGGAGCAAGGGTATCAATAACTAGCGAATGGCTGTCGCTTTGTCCGATATTTCCTGCAGTGTCAATGACCCTGACCCGGATGTTATAACTACCATCCGCCATGACGTTACTGCTGTTATCGTAACTCCAGGTCGTGCCGCTTACACTGGCGGTCAGCCAGGAAACGCCACCGTTCAGACTGATTTGAACGCTGTCACCCGACGCCAAGGCAGTGCCCAACGAGCCAGAGAAGACCAAGGTGTTATCGCTAGTGATAAAGTCGCTGCTGCTGGTGCCGGTATCCAAGGTAATGTTGGATAACGTGATGGTTTCACTGGCACTTGGCGCTGCGGTATCCACTACCATAATCTGATTCGCTGTCTGGCCGGCATTACCTGCCGCATCCACCACTCTGGCTTTCAGGTTATAGACGCCATCGCTTAATGTATTCAGCGTGTTGTCATAGCTCCAGGTCGTACCGCTGACGTTTGCCGTGAGCCAGGTGGTTCCACCGTCAATACTGAATTCAACACCTTCACCGGCGGCAAGAGTGGTTCCAAGCGCACCACTGAAGATCAGCGTATTGTCTGAGGTGATAAAGTCATTATTGCTACCGGTATCACTGTTGATAGCGCCGATGGTAATGGTTTCACTGTCACTCGGGGCGATAGTGTCTACCGTCAGGGTGAAGTCAGCGGATACGGTTCCGGCGTTACCGCTGCTGTCGACAATAACGGCATGGTAGGTATGGCTGCCTTCACTGGTCGTGCCGAGTTGGTAGCTCCAGGTGCCACTACCTACCGTTGCTACGCCCAGCAGTGTACTGCCTTCGTATACCTGTACGATATCACCAGACGCCAGCCCGCTAACGGTACCATTGAGCACCGGAGTCGTATCGTTAGTGCTTGCACCGTTGCCGAAATTACCCAGTAGAGCGAACACATCATCGGTAAAGCTGGTCAGAGCAATGCTGTTACCTACGGTTGGGCCAGTGGTATCGATGATAACCGTTTGTGTGGCAAGGGTACTGCTGTTGCCGGCACTGTCGATCACCCTGGCCTGAACAGCGTAAGAACCTTCAGCCAGAAGAGTGGCTGTATTGTCATAGGCGTAGGTGTTGCCGCTCACTAACGCAGCGTTGTTCCATGTGGTGCCGCCATCCAGAGATACTTGAACATTTTCACCAGCCCCCAGAGAACCGGTGAGCGTTACGTTGAACACCAGTGAGCTATCGCTGGTGATGAAGTCACTGCTGCTGGTGCCGCCATCAGTGGTAATGCCGGCTATGGCAACGGAAGCCGTTGGTTGTGTGCCGTCGATCACTATTAGCTGGCTGGCAGAGCTACCGACGTTGCCAGCAACATCGATGACACGAACTTGCAACGTATAGTTGCCATCAGTTAGTGGGTTACCGGTATTATCATAGCTCCAGGTGGTACCACTGACGGAGGCATTCAACCAGGTTGCGGCCCCATCAAGACTAATTTGCACAACATCGCCACCACCCAGCGCGCTACTTAGAGAACCATTGAAGATCAGAGTATTGTCACTGGTAATAAAGTCATTGCTGGTGGCGGTATCGTTACTGATACTGGCAATACTGATGATGCTGGTAGACGCCTGAGTATCAATCTGCACGACCTCGGTAGCCGTTTGTTCTACGTTGCCGAAGGTGTCATTAATGCGCGCCTGCACATTATAGGTGCCATCCGGCAGCGTATTGGCGCTGTTATCATAGCTCCATGCGGTGCCAGTGGTGTTAGCCGTAAACCAGGTAGTACCGTTGTCAAAGCTGATTTCAACGAATTGATTTGCCGCCAGCGGACTGCTGAGGTCGCCGCTAAACATCAGATTACCGGTATCCGTGACAAAGTCACCGCTACTCAGGCCATTGTCTGGTGTAATGACGTTGATTTCGATCGAATTACCAGTAGGAGCTGAACTATCGATAATTATCGTTTGGCTGGTGGTTTGACCGATGTTACCTGCCGTATCAATGACACGGGCTTGGACGTCATAGGTGCCATCAGGCAAGATATTGGCCGTATTGTTATAGGTCCAACTGCTACCGGTGGTATTGACTGTAGACCATGTCAGGCCGTTATCCAGTGATATTTCCACCCGCTCATTCGCCGTCAGTGATTGGCCCAAAGAACCAAAGAATATCAGCGTGTTGTCTGCGGTAGCAAAATCGCTACCGTTGGAACCGGTATCCAATGAAATGCCGGTGATGGTGACGGTAGTACCGCTGCTTGGCGCATTCGTATCAATGGTTACCGCCTGGCTGGCGGTTTGCCCAATATTGCCTGCGGCATCAACTACCCTGACCTGGACTGAGTATGTGCTATCAGCCAAAACGTTGGCAGTATTGTCGAAACTCCAGCTGCTACCGCTGATCGTTGCATTCGACCAGCTTGTTCCACCGTTCAAGCTGATTTGCACGCCCTCATCGGCAGCCAGCGTTGAGCCTAAAGTACCGTTAAAGATCAGTGTGTTGTCACTGGTATTAAAGTCACCAACGGTACCGCTGTCGGTGGTAATACTATCGATGGTAATGGTTTCACTCGCTGAAGGCGCAATCGTATCAACGGTTAATGTAAATTCTGCCGACGTCGTTCCTTCATTGCCCGCAGCATCTGAAATCACAGCACGATAGGTATGTGCGCCTTCTGCCAACCCGTTAAGCTGGTAGCTCCAGGTGTTACCCGTAACCACCGCCAATCCCAACAGAGTGAGCCCCTCGTAAATTCTTACCACATCGCCAGACGCCAGGCCGGTGAGGGTGCCGTTCAATACAGGTGCGGTATCGTTAGTCGTCGTGTTACTAATAAAGCTCCCTGTCTGTGGTGCACTGTCATCGGTATAGCTGGTGATGGTGATGCTATTGCCAGTGCTTGGTGCGCTGGTATCAATGATCAGCGTCTGTGAAGCGACAGCGCTTATATTACCGGCAACATCCGATACGCGGCTCTGAAGAGTGTAGGTTCCTTCAGCAAGGGGAGATCCAGTGTTGTCATAACTGTAGATACCGCCACCCACATCGGTTGCTGTCTGCCAGGTAACGCCATTGTCGAGAGAAATCTGTACCACTTCGCCGCTGTCTAACGTGCCAGTGAGCGTCACATTAATCACCAAAGTCTGATCGCTGGTAATAAAGTCACTGCCGTTGTTACCGGTATCAGTAGTGATGTTGGTAATAGCAACGCTAGCCGTAGGTAGACCACGATCGATGACGACACTCTGGCTGGTGGTTTGGCCGATATTACCGGCGGTATCAACCACTCTGGCTTGTACGTTATAAGTACCATCGGCTAAGGAGTTTGCCGTATTGTCATAACTCCAATTGGTTCCGCTAACCGATGCGTTAAACCAGTTAGTGCCATCAATACTGATTTGTACGGTCTCATCACCGGACAATGCGGCACCCAGGCTGCCATTAAACAGCAACGTGCGGTCAAGCGTGATAAAGTCGTTGCTGCTTAACCCCAGATCAAGGCTGATACTGTTGATGGATAGCGTAGCGCTGGATGATGGTGCCTGGGTGTCGATGGTCAGATTCTGGTTGGCTGTTTGCCCTACATTACCCGCCGTATCGATGACGCGAGTCTGGATCGTGTAGTTGCCATCCAACAGAGGGGAGGCGGTGTTGTCGTAGCTCCAACTGTTACCTGCAACAGCCGCAATGTTCCAGGTAGTGCCACCGTCAAGGCTGATCTGCACCGCTTCGCCGGATGCGAGCGTGCTGCCGAGGGTTCCATTGAAAATCAGGGTATTATCGTTGGTAATAAAATCAGTCGCGGCGCTATCAGTGGTGATGCTGCCAATCGTGATCGTTTCACTGGCCAGTGGTGCAACGCTATCAATAACGATAGTTTGATTGGCTGTCTGGCCGATGTTACCCGCGATATCTATCACTCTAGCCATCAGGGTGTAGGTGCCATCCGGCAGGAAGTTACCCGTATTATCATAACTCCAGTCAGTGCCACTGACGGCAGCGGTTAGCCAGGTCGCTCCGCCATTAATGCTGAGCTCAACCCTCTCTCCTCCGGCTAGTGTGGCACCTAAGGTGCCTCTAAACAGCAATGTATGATCAAGAGTGACAAAGTCATTATTGCTAAGGCCAGTGTCGACAGTGATTGACGCAATTGACAGCGTTTCGCTGGCTGAAGGTGCGATTGTATCAACCACCAACGTCTGGCTGGTTGTAGAACCCACGTTACCCGCGTTATCGATCACCCGCGCCTGAAGTGTGTATGTGCCATCAGCGAGACTGTTCGCGCTGTTATCATAACTCCAACCGGTCCCAACAACGGTGGCGTTCAGCCAGTTGGTTCCGCCATCGATGCTGACTTGTACCCCTTCACCACTGGACAGCGCTGCACTGAGAGTGCCGTTGAATGTTAGCGTATTGTCACTGGTGTTAAAGTCATTACTCACGCCAGAATCGGTAGAGATGTCGGTGATCGTCAGACTGGCGCCAGGTGCTGCCGTATCAACGGTGATGTCTTGCGTTGCACTTGAACCGATATTTCCTGCTGCGTCGATAACACGTACCTGCACGTTGTAGGTATTGTCAGTCAAGGCTTGACCGGTGTAATCAAAGCTCCAGGCGGTGCCGGTTACGCTAGCGTCAAACCACGTAATGCCACCATCAAGGCTGATCTGAACGCCTTCACCGCTGGCTAATGTTGCGCTCAATGAACCACTGAACAGCAAGGTATTGTCGTTGGTGATAAAGTCTGTTGTATTAGCCCCGCTATCTGTTGTGATGGAATCAATAGTGACGGTATTAGTTGGTGCACTGGTGTCGACGATCACTGTTTGACTGGCTTGTTGACCCACGTTGCCAGCAGTATCCACGACTCGAGCAATCACTGAATAAGTGCCATCGGTGAGGGTATTACCGCTATTGTCGTAACTCCAATTGCTGCCAGCGACACTAGCATTATTCCAGGTAACGCCACCATCCAGACTGATCTGGACGCTATCGCCAACGGCTAATACGCTACCCAGGCTACCGCTGAAGATAAGGGTATTGTTGCTGGTGATAAAATCATTAGCGTCGTTGGTATCCACAGTAATCGAATTAATCGTGATTGATGTGCTACCACTCGGTGGTAAGGTGTCGACAACAAGGGTTTGGGTGGCACTTTGCCCGATGTTACCTGCTGTATCGATGACACTTGCCTGCAAGCTGTAGGTACCGTCTGTCAAGGTATTGGCACTATTGTCATAACTCCAGGTGGTGCCTGTGACGTTAGCCTCAAACCAGGTAACGCCCCCATCAAGACTAATCACTACATGTTCATCACTCGCTAGGGTATTACTCAAGGTACCGTTAAAGGTCAGGCTGTTATCATTGGTGATAAAGTCACTGGAGCTGGAACCGGTATCATCGTTGATAGTATCAATAGCGATGGTTGTTGATGCACTGGGTGCAACAGTATCGACAACTAGCGTCCGGCTGGCGCTCTGCCCAATATTACCTGCAAGATCGATAACTCGAGCCTGCACGTTGTAGATGCCATCAAGCAGAGGATTGGTGCTTTCATCGTACGTACTGGCTGCGACCCAGGTTGCACCGTTGTCGAAGCTGATTTCTACACTTTCGTCGGAAGCCAGTGGGGCTTCCAAGCTACCTTGCGGTGTCAGTGTATTATCGCTGGTAATAAAATCATTACTGAAGCCTGTATCGTTGCTGATGCTATCAATCGTGATACTGGCTGATGAGACTTGATTATCAATCACCACGATTTGGCTGCTGCTTGAACTGGCGTTACCTGCTGCATCCACCACTCTGGTGATGAGGGTGTAAGAACCTGACGGTAAGGCCGTTGCAGTGTTATCAAATGAATACAGATTGCCGCTAACCAGGCTGGCATTGAACCAACTGGTGCCATTATCAAAGGAGATCTGAACGTTTTCATCCACCCCCAGAGTCCCCGTCAACGTAATCTGTACCGTTAGTGCAGCACTATTAGTAATAAAGTCGCTATTACTACTCCCTGTATCTGTGATTATCGCGCTTATTGTTGCTGTTGCTGATGGAGGGATCACATCGGTATAACTTTCCGTCGCCGGTGTGCTGGCATTGCCGGCGGCGTCGGTGGCAATCACGCTGACGGTGCCGGAAGTTTGAGCGATGGTGCTATCGACTGGGCCGTAGCTGCCGTCGGCGGCCACCAGGGCGGTACCGGTGGTGCCGTCCGGGAAGGTGACGGTAATCGTGCTGCCGGGCTCGGCCGCGCCGGCATTACCGGACACGCTGAGGGTGCCATCGGCATTGGCCACCACCACTGGCGTTGCTGGTGCGGTTGGTGCACTGCTGTCGGTGTAGGTCTCGGTGGTCGGGGCGCTGGCATTGCCGGCGACGTCGGTGGCCACGGCGCTAACGGTGCCGGAAGTTTGCGGTGCGGCACTGTCAATCGGGCCATAGCTGCCGTCGGTGGCCACCAGGGCGGTGCCGGTGGTGCCGTCCGGGAAGGTGACGGTGACGGTGCTGCCGGGTTCAGCGGCGCCGGCGTTACCGGACACGCTGAGGGTACCGTCAGGGTTAGCCACTACAATCGGCGTTGCTGGAGCGGTTGGGGCGCTGCCGTCGGTGTAGGTCTCGGTAGCCGGGGTGCTGGCATTGCCGGCGACGTCGGTGGCGATGGCGCTGACGGTGCCGGAAGTTTGCGGTGCGGCACTGTCAACCGGGCCGTAGCTGCCGTCGGCGGCCACCAGGGCGGTGCCGGTGGTGCCGTCCGGGAAGGTGACGGTGATCGTGCTGCCGGGTTCAGCGGCGCCGGCGTTACCGGACACGCTGAGGGTACCGTCAGGGTTAGCCACTACAATCGGCGTTGCTGGAGCGGTTGGGGCGCTGCCGTCGGTGTAGGTCTCGGTGGTCGGGGCGCTGGCATTGCCGGCGGCGTCGGTGGCGATCACGCTGACGGTGCCGGAAGTTTGCGGTGCGGCACTGTCAACCGGGCCGTAGCTGCCGTCGGCGGCCACCAGGGCGGTGCCGGTGGTGCCGTCCGGGAAGGTAATAGTCACAGTGCTGCCCGGTTCAGCGGCACCGGCATTACCGGACACGCTGAGGGTGCCATCGGCATTAGCGATGACAATCGGCGTTGCTGGAGCGGTTGGGGCGCTACCGTCGGTGTAGGTATCGGTGGTCGGGGCGCTGGCATTGCCGGCGACGTCGGTGGCCACGGCGCTAACGGTGCCGGAAGTTTGCGGTGCGGCACTGTCAACCGGGCCGTAGCTGCCGTCGGCGGCCACCAGGGCGGTGCCGGTGGTGCCGTCCGGGAAGGTGACGGTAATCGTGCTGCCCGGTTCGGCAGCCCCGGTGTTACCGGACACGCTGAGGGTGCCGTCGGCGTTAGCCACCACCACTGGGGTAGCCGGAGCGGTTGGGGCGCTGCCGTCGGTGTAGCTGTCGGTAGTTGGCGCACTGGCATTGCCAGCGGCATCGGTGGCCACGGCGCTAACGGTGCCGGAAGTTTGCGGTGCGGCACTGTCAACCGGGCCGTAGCTGCCGTCGGCGGCCACCAGGGCAGTACCGGTGGTGCCGTCCGGGAAGGTGACGGTAATGGTGCTGCCAGGTTCAGCGGCACCGGCATTACCGGACACGCTGAGGGTGCCATCGGCATTGGCGATGACAATCGGCGTTGCTGGAGCGGTTGGGGCGCTACCGTCGGTGTAGGTCTCGGTAGCCGGGGCGCTGGCATTGCCGGCGGCGTCGGTGGCCACGGCGCTAACGGTGCCGGAGGTTTGCGGTGCGGCACTGTCAACCGGGCCGTAGCTGCCGTCGGCGGCCACCAGGGCGGTGCCGGTGGTGCCGTCCGGGAAGGTGACGGTAATGGTGCTGCCCGGCTCGGCCGCGCCAGAATTACCGGATACGCTGAGGGTGCCATCGGCATTGGCGACCACCACTGGGGTAGCCGGTGCGGTTGGGGCGCTGCTGTCGGTGTAGGTGTCGGTGGTTGGGGCGCTGGCATTGCCAGCGGCATCGGTGGCCACGGCGCTAACGGTGCCGGAAGTTTGCGGTGCAGCACTGTCAACCGGGCCGTAGCTGCCGTCGGCGGCGACCAGGGCAGTACCGGTGGTGCCGTCCGGGAATGTAATAGTCACAGTGCTGCCCGGTTCAGCGGCACCGGCATTACCGGAAACGCTAAGGGTGCCGTCGGCATTGGCGATGACAATCGGCGTAGCCGGGGCAACCGGTGCACTGCTGTCGGTGTAGGTCTCGGTGGTCGGGGCGCTGGCATTGCCGGCGACGTCGGTGGCCACGGCGCTAACGGTGCCGGAAGTTTGCGGTGCGGCACTGTCAACCGGGCCGTAGCTGCCGTCGGCGGCCACCAGGGCGGTGCCGGTGGTGCCGTCCGGGAAGGTGACGGTAATCGTGCTGCCCGGTTCGGCAGCCCCGGTGTTACCGGACACGCTGAGGGTGCCGTCGGCGTTAGCCACCACCACTGGGGTAGCCGGAGCGGTTGGGGCGCTGCCGTCGGTGTAGCTGTCGGTAGTTGGCGCACTGGCATTGCCAGCGGCATCGGTGGCCACGGCGCTAACGGTGCCGGAAGTTTGCGGTGCGGCACTGTCAACCGGGCCGTAGCTGCCGTCGGCGGCCACCAGGGCAGTACCGGTGGTGCCGTCCGGGAAGGTGACGGTAATGGTGCTGCCCGGTTCAGCGGCACCGGCATTACCGGACACGCTGAGGGTGCCATCGGCATTGGCGATGACAATCGGCGTTGCTGGAGCGGTTGGGGCGCTACCGTCGGTGTAGGTATCGGTAGCCGGGGCGCTGGCATTGCCGGCGGCGTCGGTGGCCACGGCGCTAACGGTGCCGGAGGTTTGCGGTGCGGCACTGTCAACCGGGCCGTAGCTGCCGTCGGCGGCCACCAGGGCGGTGCCGGTGGTGCCGTCCGGGAAGGTGACGGTAATGGTGCTGCCCGGCTCGGCCGCGCCAGAATTACCGGATACGCTGAGGGTGCCATCGGCATTGGCGACCACCACTGGGGTAGCCGGTGCGGTTGGGGCGCTGCTGTCGGTGTAGGTGTCGGTGGTTGGGGCGCTGGCATTGCCAGCGGCATCGGTGGCCACGGCGCTAACGGTGCCGGAAGTTTGCGGTGCAGCACTGTCAACCGGGCCGTAGCTGCCGTCGGCGGCGACCAGGGCAGTACCGGTGGTGCCGTCCGGGAATGTAATAGTCACAGTGCTGCCCGGTTCAGCGGCACCGGCATTACCGGAAACGCTAAGGGTACCGTCGGCATTGGCGATGACAATCGGCGTAGCCGGGGCAACCGGTGCACTGCTGTCGGTGTAGGTCTCGGTGGTCGGGGCGCTGGCATTGCCGGCGACGTCGGTGGCGATGGCGCTGACGGTGCCGGAAGTTTGCGGTGCGGCACTGTCAATCGGGCCATAGCTGCCGTCGGCGGCCACCAGGGCGGTGCCGGTGGTGCCGTCCGGGAAGGTGACGGTGACGGTGCTGCCGGGTTCAGCGGCGCCGGCGTTACCGGACACGCTGAGGGTACCGTCAGGGTTAGCCACTACAATCGGCGTTGCTGGAGCGGTTGGGGCGCTGCCGTCGGTGTAGGTCTCGGTAGCCGGGGTGCTGGCATTGCCGGCGACGTCGGTGGCGATGGCGCTGACGGTGCCGGAAGTTTGCGGTGCGGCACTGTCAACCGGGCCGTAGCTGCCGTCGGCGGCGACTAATGCAGTGCCGGTGGTGCCGTCCGGGAAGGTAACGGTGATGGTGCTGCCGGGTTCAGCGGCACCAGCATTACCGGACACGCTGAGGGTGCCGTCAGAGTTAGCCACTACAATCGGCGTCGCCGGAGCGGTTGGGGCGCTACCGTCGGTGTAGGTGTCGGTGGTCGGGGCGCTGGCATTGCCGGCGACGTCGGTGGCCACGGCGCTAACGGTGCCGGAAGTTTGCGGTGCGGCACTGTCAACCGGGCCGTAGCTGCCGTCGGCGGCCACCAGGGCGGTGCCGGTGGTGCCGTCCGGGAAGGTGACGGTAATCGTGCTGCCCGGTTCGGCAGCCCCGGTGTTACCGGACACGCTGAGGGTGCCGTCGGCGTTAGCCACCACCACTGGGGTAGCCGGAGCGGTTGGGGCGCTGCCGTCGGTGTAGCTGTCGGTAGTTGGCGCACTGGCATTGCCAGCGGCATCGGTGGCCACGGCGCTAACGGTGCCGGAAGTTTGCGGTGCGGCACTGTCAACCGGGCCGTAGCTGCCGTCGGCGGCCACCAGGGCAGTACCGGTGGTGCCGTCCGGGAAGGTGACGGTAATGGTGCTGCCAGGTTCAGCGGCACCGGCATTACCGGACACGCTGAGGGTGCCATCGGCATTGGCGATGACAATCGGCGTAGCCGGGGCAACCGGTGCACTGCCGTCGGTGTAGGTCTCGGTGGTTGGGGCGCTGGCATTGCCGGCGGCGTCGGTGGCGATCACGCTAACGGTGCCGGAAGTTTGCGGCGCGGCACTGTCAACCGGGCCGTAGCTGCCGTCGGCGGCCACCAGGGCGGTGCCGGTGGTGCCGTCCGGGAAGGTGACGGTAATGGTGCTGCCCGGCTCGGCCGCGCCAGAATTACCGGATACGCTGAGGGTGCCATCGGCATTGGCGACCACCACTGGGGTAGCCGGTGCGGTTGGGGCGCTGCTGTCGGTGTAGGTGTCGGTGGTTGGGGCGCTGGCATTGCCAGCGGCATCGGTGGCCACGGCGCTAACGGTGCCGGAAGTTTGCGGTGCAGCACTGTCAACCGGGCCGTAGCTGCCGTCGGCGGCGACCAGGGCAGTACCGGTGGTGCCGTCCGGGAATGTAATAGTCACAGTGCTGCCCGGTTCAGCGGCACCGGCATTACCGGAAACGCTAAGGGTGCCGTCGGCATTGGCGATGACAATCGGCGTAGCCGGGGCAACCGGGGCACTGCTGTCGGTGTAGGTCTCGGTGGTCGGGGCGCTGGCATTGCCGGCGACGTCGGTGGCGATGGCGCTGACGGTGCCGGAAGTTTGCGGTGCGGCACTGTCAACCGGGCCGTAGCTGCCGTCGGCGGCGACTAATGCAGTGCCGGTGGTGCCGTCCGGGAAGGTGACGGTAATCGTGCTGCCCGGTTCGGCCGCGCCGGCATTACCGGACACGCTGAGGGTGCCGTCGGCGTTCGCCACCACCACTGGGGTAGCCGGGGCAACCGGGGCACTGCCGTCGGTGTAGGTATCGGTGGTCGTGGCGCTGGCATTGCCAGCGGCGTCGGTGGCCACGGCGCTGACGGTGCCGGAAGTTTGCGGTGCGGCACTGTCAACCGGGCCATAGCTGCCGTCGGCGGCGACTAATGCAGTGCCGGTGGTGCCGTCCGGGAAGGTAACGGTGAGGGTGCTGCCGGGTTCAGCGGCACCGGCATTACCGGACACGCTGAGGGTACCGTCAGGGTTAGCCACTACAATCGGCGTTGCCGGAGCGGTTGGGGCGCTGCCGTCGGTGTAGCTGTCGGTAGTTGGCGCACTGGCATTGCCGGCGACGTCGGTGGCCACGGCGCTAACGGTGCCGGAAGTTTGCGGTGCAGCACTGTCAACCGGGCCGTAGCTGCCGTCGGCGGCCACCAGGGCGGTGCCGGTGGTGCCGTCCGGGAAGGTGATAGTCACAGTGCTGCCAGGCTCGGCCGCACCGGCATTACCGGACACGCTGAGGGTACCGTCGGCATTGGCGATGACAATCGGCGTTGCCGGTGCGACCGGGGCGCTGCCGTCGGTGTAGCTGTCGGTAGCCGGGGCGCTGGCATTGCCGGCGGCATCGGTGGCGATCACGCTGACGGTGCCGGAAGTTTGCGGTGCGGCACTGTCAACCGGGCCATAGCTGCCGTCGGCGGCGACTAATGCAGTGCCGGTGGTGCCGTCCGGGAAGGTGACGGTAATGGTGCTGCCCGGCTCGGCAGCCCCGGCGTTACCGGACACGCTGAGGGTGCCGTCGGCATTGGCGATGACAATCGGCGTAGCCGGGGCAACCGGGGCACTGCTGTCGGTGTAGGTCTCGGTGGTCGGGGCGCTGGCATTGCCGGCGGCGTCGGTGGCCACGGCGCTGACGGTGCCGGAAGTTTGCGGCGCGGCACTGTCAACCGGGCCATAGCTGCCGTCGGCGGCCACCAGGGCGGTGCCGGTGGTGCCGTCCGGGAAGGTGACGGTAATGGTGCTGCCCGGCTCGGCCGCGCCGGCGTTACCGGACACGCTGAGGGTGCCGTCGGCATTGGCGACCACCACTGGCGTCGCCGGGGCAACCGGTGCGCTGCCGTCGGTATAGGTCTCGGTGGTTGGGGCGCTGGCATTGCCGGCGGCGTCGGTGGCGATAACGCTGACGGTGCCGGAAGTTTGCGGTGCGGCACTGTCAACCGGGCCGTAGCTGCCGTCGGCGGCCACCAGGGCGGTGCCGGTGGTGCCGTCCGGGAAGGTGATAGTCACAGTGCTGCCGGGCTCGGCGGCGCCGGCGTTACCGGACACGCTGAGGGTGCCGTCGGCATTGGCGATGACAATCGGCGTAGCCGGTGCGGTTGGGGCACTGCCGTCGGTGTAGGTCTCGGTGGTCGGGGCGCTGGCATTGCCGGCGGCGTCGGTGGCGAGCACGCTAACGGTGCCGGAAGTTTGCGGTGCGGCACTGTCAACCGGGCCGTAGCTGCCGTCGGCGGCCACCAGGGCTGTGCCGGTGGTGCCGTCCGGGAAGGTAATAGTCACAGTGCTGCCGGGTTCGGCAGCCCCGGTGTTACCGGACACGCTGAGGGTGCCGTCGGCATTGGCGATGACAATCGGCGTTGCCGGGGCAACCGGGGCACTGCCGTCGATGTAGGTGTCGGTGGTTGGGGCGCTGGCATTGCCGGCGGCGTCGGTGGCCACGGCGCTAACGGTGCCGGAAGTTTGCGGTGCAGCACTGTCAACCGGGCCATAGCTGCCGTCGGCGGCCACCAGGGCGGTGCCGGTGGTGCCGTCCGGGAAGGTGACGGTAATGGTGCTGCCGGGTTCAGCGGCACCGGCATTACCGGATACGCTGAGGGTACCGTCGGCATTGGCGATGACAATCGGCGTTGCCGGTGCGACCGGGGCGCTGCCGTCGGTGTAGCTGTCGGTAGCCGGGGCGCTGGCATTGCCGGCGGCATCGGTGGCGATCACGCTGACGGTGCCGGAAGTTTGCGGTGCGGCACTGTCAACCGGGCCATAGCTGCCGTCGGCGGCGACTAATGCAGTGCCGGTGGTGCCGTCCGGGAAGGTGACGGTAATGGTGCTGCCCGGCTCGGCAGCCCCGGCGTTACCGGACACGCTGAGGGTGCCGTCGGCATTGGCGATGACAATCGGCGTAGCCGGGGCAACCGGGGCACTGCTGTCGGTGTAGGTCTCGGTGGTCGGGGCGCTGGCATTGCCGGCGGCGTCGGTGGCCACGGCGCTGACGGTGCCGGAAGTTTGCGGCGCGGCACTGTCAACCGGGCCATAGCTGCCGTCGGCTGCCACCAGGGCGGTGCCGGTGGTGCCGTCCGGGAAGGTAATAGTCACAGTGCTGCCGGGTTCGGCGGCACCGGCATTACCGGACACGCTGAGGGTACCGTCGGCATTGGCGACCACCACAGGGGTAGCCGGAGCGACCGGGGCGCTGCCGTCGGTGTAGGTCTCGGTGGTCGGGGCGCTGGCATTGCCGGCGACGTCGGTGGCGATGGCGCTAACGGTGCCGGAGGTTTGCGGTGCGGCACTGTCAACCGGGCCATAGCTGCCGTCGGCGGCGACTAATGCAGTGCCGGTGGTGCCGTCCGGGAAGGTGACGGTGAGGGTGCTGCCGGGTTCAGCGGCGCTGGCGTTACCGGACACGCTGAGGGTACCGTCAGGGTTAGCCACTACAATCGGCGTTGCCGGAGCGGTTGGGGCGCTGCCGTCGGTGTAGCTGTCGGTAGTTGGCGCACTGGCATTGCCGGCGACGTCGGTGGCCACGGCGCTAACGGTGCCGGAAGTTTGCGGTGCAGCACTGTCAACCGGGCCATAGCTGCCGTCGGCGGCCACCAGGGCGGTGCCGGTGGTGCCGTCCGGGAAGGTGACGGTAATGGTGCTGCCAGGTTCGGCCGCGCCGGCATTACCGGATACGCTGAGGGTGCCGTCAGGGTTAGCCACTACAATCGGCGTAGCCGGGGCAACCGGTGCGCTGCTGTCGGTGTAGGTATCGGTGGTCGGGGCGCTGGCATTGCCGGCGACGTCGGTGGCCACGGCGCTAACGGTGCCGGAAGTTTGCGGTGCGGCACTGTCAACCGGGCCATAGCTGCCGTCGGCGGCCACCAGGGCGGTGCCGGTGGTGCCGTCCGGGAAGGTGACGGTAATGGTGCTGCCCGGCTCGGCCGCGCCGGCGTTACCGGACACGCTGAGGGTGCCGTCGGCATTGGCGACCACCACTGGCGTCGCCGGGGCAACCGGTGCGCTGCCGTCGGTATAGGTCTCGGTGGTTGGGGCGCTGGCATTGCCGGCGGCGTCGGTGGCGATAACGCTGACGGTGCCGGAAGTTTGCGGTGCGGCACTGTCAACCGGGCCGTAGCTGCCGTCGGCGGCCACCAGGGCGGTGCCGGTGGTGCCGTCCGGGAAGGTGATAGTCACAGTGCTGCCGGGCTCGGCGGCGCCGGCGTTACCGGACACGCTGAGGGTGCCGTCGGCATTGGCGATGACAATCGGCGTAGCCGGTGCGGTTGGGGCACTGCCGTCGGTGTAGGTCTCGGTGGTCGGGGCGCTGGCATTGCCGGCGGCGTCGGTGGCGAGCACGCTAACGGTGCCGGAAGTTTGCGGTGCGGCACTGTCAACCGGGCCGTAGCTGCCGTCGGCGGCCACCAGGGCTGTGCCGGTGGTGCCGTCCGGGAAGGTAATAGTCACAGTGCTGCCGGGTTCGGCAGCCCCGGTGTTACCGGACACGCTGAGGGTGCCGTCGGCATTGGCGATGACAATCGGCGTTGCCGGGGCAACCGGGGCACTGCCGTCGATGTAGGTGTCGGTGGTTGGGGCGCTGGCATTGCCGGCGGCGTCGGTGGCCACGGCGCTAACGGTGCCGGAAGTTTGCGGTGCAGCACTGTCAACCGGGCCATAGCTGCCGTCGGCGGCCACCAGGGCGGTGCCGGTGGTGCCGTCCGGGAAGGTGACGGTAATGGTGCTGCCGGGTTCAGCGGCACCGGCATTACCGGATACGCTGAGGGTGCCGTCAGGGTTAGCCACTACAATCGGCGTAGCCGGGGCAACCGGTGCACTGCCGTCGGTGTAGGTGTCGGTGGTTGGGGCGCTGGCATTGCCAGCGGCGTCGGTGGCCACAGCGCTAACGGTGCCGGAAGTTTGCGGTGCGGCACTGTCAACCGGGCCATAGCTGCCGTCGGCGGCCACCAGGGCGGTGCCGGTGGTGCCGTCCGGGAAGGTGACGGTAATGGTGCTGCCCGGCTCGGCCGCGCCGGCGTTACCGGACACGCTGAGGGTGCCGTCGGCATTGGCGACCACCACTGGCGTCGCCGGGGCAACCGGTGCGCTGCCGTCGGTATAGGTCTCGGTGGTTGGGGCGCTGGCATTGCCGGCGGCGTCGGTGGCGATAACGCTGACGGTGCCGGAAGTTTGCGGTGCGGCACTGTCAACCGGGCCGTAGCTGCCGTCGGCGGCCACCAGGGCGGTGCCGGTGGTGCCGTCCGGGAAGGTGATAGTCACAGTGCTGCCGGGCTCGGCGGCGCCGGCGTTACCGGACACGCTGAGGGTGCCGTCGGCATTGGCGATGACAATCGGCGTAGCCGGTGCGGTTGGGGCACTGCCGTCGGTGTAGGTCTCGGTGGTCGGGGCGCTGGCATTGCCGGCGGCGTCGGTGGCGAGCACGCTAACGGTGCCGGAAGTTTGCGGTGCGGCACTGTCAACCGGGCCGTAGCTGCCGTCGGCGGCCACCAGGGCTGTGCCGGTGGTGCCGTCCGGGAAGGTAATAGTCACAGTGCTGCCGGGTTCGGCAGCCCCGGTGTTACCGGACACGCTGAGGGTGCCGTCGGCATTGGCGATGACAATCGGCGTTGCCGGGGCAACCGGGGCACTGCCGTCGGTGTAGGTGTCGGTGGTTGGGGCGCTGGCATTGCCGGCGGCGTCGGTGGCCACGGCGCTAACGGTGCCGGAAGTTTGCGGTGCAGCACTGTCAACCGGGCCATAGCTGCCGTCGGCGGCCACCAGGGCGGTGCCGGTGGTGCCGTCCGGGAAGGTGACGGTAATGGTGCTGCCGGGTTCAGCGGCACCGGCATTACCGGATACGCTGAGGGTGCCGTCAGGGTTAGCCACTACAATCGGCGTAGCCGGGGCAACCGGTGCACTGCCGTCGGTGTAGGTATCGGTGGTCGTGGCGCTGGCATTGCCAGCGGCGTCGGTGGCCACGGCGCTGACGGTGCCGGAAGTTTGCGGTGCGGCACTGTCAACCGGGCCATAGCTGCCGTCGGCGGCCACCAGGGCGGTACCGGTGGTGCCGTCCGGGAAGGTAATAGTCACAGTGCTGCCGGGCTCAGCGGCACCGGCGTTACCGGACACGCTGAGGGTGCCGTCGGCATTGACGATGACAATCGGCGTCGCCGGTGCGGTTGGTGCACTGCCGTCGGTGTAGGTGTCGGTGGTCGGGGCGCTGGCATTGCCGGCGACGTCGGTGGCCACGGCGCTAACGGTGCCGGAAGTTTGCGGTGCGGCACTGTCAACCGGGCCGTAGCTGCCGTCGGTGGCGACTAATGCAGTGCCGGTGGTGCCGTCCGGGAAGGTGACGGTGATGGTGCTGCCAGGCTCGGCCGCGCCGGCATTACCGGATACGCTGAGGGTGCCGTCGGCGTTCGCCACCACCACTGGGATAGCCGGAGCGACCGGGGCGCTGCCGTCGGTGTAGCTGTCGGTGGTCGGGGCGCTGGCATTGCCGGCGACGTCGGTGGCGATCACGCTAACGGTGCCGGAGGTTTGCGGTGCAGCACTGTCAACCGGGCCATAGCTGCCGTCGGCGGCCACCAGGGCGGTACCGGTGGTGCCGTCCGGGAAGGTGACGGTAATGGTGCTGCCGGGTTCAGCGGCACCGGCATTACCGGACACGCTGAGGGTGCCGTCGGCATTGGCGACCACCACTGGGATAGCCGGTGCGGTTGGTGCACTGCCGTCGGTATAGGTGTCGGTGGTTGGGGCGCTGGCATTGCCGGCGGCGTCGGTGGCCACGGCGCTGACGGTGCCGGAAGTTTGTGGTGCGGCACTGTCAACCGGGCCATAGCTGCCGTCGGCGGCCACCAGGGCGGTGCCGGTGGTGCCGTCCGGGAAGGTAATAGTCACAGTGCTGCCCGGCTCGGCCGCGCCGGCGTTACCGGACACGCTGAGGGTGCCGTCGGCATTGGCGATGACAATCGGCGTTGCCGGGGCAACCGGGGCACTGCCGTCGGTGTAGGTGTTGGTGGTTGGGGCGCTGGCATTGCCGGCGGCGTCTGTGGCGAGCACGCTAACGGTGCCGGAAGTTTGCGGCGCGGCACTGTCAACCGGGCCGTAGCTGCCGTCGGCGGCCACCAGGGCGGTGCCGGTGGTGCCGTCCGGGAAGGTGACGGTAATGGTGCTGCCGGGTTCAGCGGCGCCGGCATTACCGGACACGCTGAGGGTACCGTCAGAGTTAGCCACTACAATCGGCGTCGCCGGAGCGGTTGGGGCGCTACCGTCGGTGTAGGTATCGGTGGTCGGGGCGCTGGCATTGCCGGCGACGTCGGTGGCCACAGCGCTAACGGTGCCGGAAGTTTGCGGTGCGGCACTGTCAACCGGGCCGTAGCTGCCGTCGGCGGCCACCAGGGCGGTGCCGGTGGTGCCGTCCGGGAAGGTAATAGTCACAGTGCTGCCCGGTTCAGCGGCACCGGCATTACCGGATACGCTGAGGGTGCCGTCGGCATTCGCCACCACCACTGGGATAGCCGGAGCGACCGGGGCACTGCCGTCGGTGTAGGTGTTGGTGGTTGGGGCGCTGGCATTGCCGGCGGCGTCGGTGGCGAGCACGCTAACGGTGCCGGAAGTTTGCGGTGCAGCACTGTCAACCGGGCCATAGCTGCCGTCGGCGGCCACCAGGGCGCTGCCGGTGGTGCCGTCCGGGAAGGTGATAGTCACAGTGCTGCCAGGCTCGGCCGCGCCGGCATTACCGGACACGCTGAGGGTGCCGTCGGCATTGGCGATGACAATCGGCGTTGCCGGTGCGGTTGGTGCACTGCCGTCGGTATAGGTCTCGGTGGTCGGGGCGCTGGCATTGCCGGCGGCGTCGGTCGCAATAACGCTAACGGTGCCGGAAGTTTGCGGTGCGGCACTGTCAACCGGGCCATAGCTGCCGTCGGCGGCCACCAGGGCGGTGCCGGTGGTGCCGTCCGGGAAGGTGACGGTAATGGTGCTGCCGGGTTCAGCGGCACCGGCATTACCGGACACGCTGAGGGTGCCGTCGGCATTGGCCACCACCACTGGGATAGCCGGAGCGACCGGGGCACTGCCGTCGGTATAGGTGTCGGTGGCCGGGGCGCTGGCATTGCCGGCGACGTCGGTGGCAATCACGCTGACGGTGCCGGAAGTTTGCGGCGCGGCACTGTCAACCGGACCGTAGCTGCCGTCGGCGGCCACCAGGGCGGTGCCGGTGGTGCCGTCCGGGAAGGTGATAGTCACAGTGCTGCCAGGCTCGGCCGCGCCGGCATTACCGGACACGCTGAGGGTGCCGTCGGCATTGGCCACCACCACTGGGGTAGCCGGTGCGGTTGGGGCACTGCCGTCGGTGTAGGTCTCGGTAGCTGGCGCACTGGCATTGCCGGCGGCGTCGGTGGCCACGGCGCTAACGGTGCCGGAAGTTTGCGGTGCGGCACTGTCAACCGGGCCATAGCTGCCGTCGGCGGCGACCAGGGCGGTACCGGTGGTGCCGTCCGGGAAGGTGACGGTAATGGTGCTGCCAGGTTCGGCCGCGCCGGCATTACCGGACACGCTGAGGGTGCCATCGGCATTGGCCACCACCACTGGGATAGCCGGAGCAACCGGGGCACCGCCGTCGGTGTAGCTGTCGGTGGTTGGGGCGCTGGCATTGCCAGCGGCATCGGTGGCGATCACGCTAACGGTGCCGGAAGTTTGTGGTGCGGCACTGTCAACCGGGCCATAGCTGCCGTCGGCGGCGACTAATGCAGTGCCGGTGGTGCCGTCCGGGAAGGTGACGGTAATGGTGCTGCCAGGCTCGGCCGCGCCGGCATTACCGGACACGCTGAGGGTGCCGTCGGCATTGGCGATGACAATCGGCGTCGCGGGTGCGGTTGGGGCGCTGCCGTCGGTGTAGCTGTCGGTAGTTGGCGCACTGGCATTGCCGGCGACGTCGGTGGCCACGGCGCTAACGATGCCGGAAGTTTGCGGTGCAGCACTGTCAACCGGGCCATAGCTGCCGTTGGCGGCCACCAGGGCGGTGCCGGTGGTGCCGTCCGGGAAGGTAATAGTCACAGTGCTGCCGGGTTCGGCGGCACCGGCATTACCGGACACGCTGAGGGTACCGTCGGCATTGGCGACCACCACAGGGGTAGCCGGAGCGACCGGGGCACCGCTGTCGGTGTAGCTGTCGGTGGTTGGGGCGCTGGCATTGCCGGCGACGTCGGTGGCCACGGCGCTAACGGTGCCGGAAGTTTGCGGTACGGCACTGTCAACCGGGCCATAGCTGCCGTTGGCGGCCACCAAGGCGGTGCCGGTGGTGCCGTCCGGGAAGGTAATAGTCACAGTGCTGCCGGGTTCGGCGGCACCGGCATTACCGGACACGCTGAGGGTACCGTCGGCATTGGCGACCACCACAGGGGTAGCCGGAGCGACCGGGGCACCGCCGTCGGTGTAGCTGTCGGTGGTTGGGGCGCTGGCATTGCCAGCGGCATCGGTGGCGATCACGCTAACGGTGCCGGAAGTTTGTGGTGCGGCACTGTCAACCGGGCCATAGCTGCCGTCGGCAGCCACCAGGGCGGTGCCGGTGGTGCCGTCCGGGAAGGTGACGGTAATGGTGCTGCCAGGCTCGGCCGCGCCGGCATTACCGGATACGCTGAGGGTGCCGTCGGCATTGGCTACTACCACAGGCGTCGCCGGTGCGGTTGGTGCGCTGCCGTCGGTGTAGGTATCGGTGGCCGGTGCGCTGGCATTGCCGGCGGCATCGGTGACTACGGCGCTGACGGTGCCGGAAGTCTGTGGCGCGGCACTGTCAATCGGGCCGTAGCTGCCGTCGGCGGCCACCAGGGCGGTGCCGGTGGTGCCGTCCGGGAAGGTGACGGTGACGGTGCTGCCGGGCTCGGCAGCGCCGGCGTTACCGGACACGCTGAGGGTGCCATCAGGGTTGGCGACGACAATTGGCGTGTCAGGTGTCATGGGGGCAATGCTGTCGGCGAAGGCAGCAAGTGCTGGGGTACTGGCATTGCCAGCGGCATCGGTATCAATCACGCTGACGTTGCCGGAAGTCTGTGCTGCGGTACTGTCAACCGGGCCATAGCTGCCGTCGGCGGCCACCAGGGCGGTGCGGGTGGTGCCGTCCGGGAAAAGGATAGTGACGGTGCTGCCAGGTTCGGCGGCACCTGCGGCGCCAGAGACGCTTAGTGTGCCGTCAAGGTTGGTCACGACAACCGGCGTGGCGGGGGCCACTGGGGCACTGGTGTCGGTATAGGTAGCATAAATGGGGGGGCTAACATTGTCGGCGACGTCGGTCGCGATCACGCCGACGGTGCCGGAGGTTTGCGGTGTATTACTGTCAACCGGGCCATAGCTGCCGTCGGCGGCCACCAGGGCGATTTTGGTTGTGCCGTCCGGGAATGTAATGGTGAGGGTACTGCCCGGTTCAGCGTATCCTGTAGCGCCAGTCACTCTTAGGGTACCATTAGCGTTAGCGCTTACTATCGGAATAAGCGGTGCTTGTGGGGTTGTGAGATCGATATAGGCGGCGTTAGTTATTGGGCTTCTGTTGCCTGCAGCATCGGTGTCACTTAGCGTTACGTTGCCTGAGGTTTGAACCCCGGTACTTGTGACAGGGCCATAGCTGCCGTCGGCGGCCACCAAGGCGGTAGCGGTGGTGCCGTCCGGGAAGGTGACTGTGAGGGTGCTGCCGGGTTCGGCAGCACCGGCATTACCGGAGACAGTTAGGGTGCCGTTGGCATTGGCGACGACAATGGGGACGGCTGGTGCTATAGGTGCAGTGCTGTCGGTATAAGATGCTGATGCTGGCGTGCTGGCATTACCGGCAGTATCAATGACTATTGCGGTGATATTACCCGAAGTTTGGGGGGCAGAGCTGTGTATCGGTCCATAACTGCCATCTGCAGCGACTACGGCGGTACCTGAGGTTCCATCGGGGAACGTGATTTTAATCGTTGTACCCGCTTGGGCTGCGCCAGCATTCCCAAAAACATCAAGAGTACCATCAGAGTTCACAATAATGTTTGGTGAAGTAGGGGGAGATGGTGGAGAAATCGTATTTCCCCCATTTTGAGAATTTGAATTACCGCCGCCAGAACCTAATGCAATCCCACCTCCTATCAATAACGCTGCAGCGGCAGCACCGGCTAATGTTATAGGACTGATACCTGCATCACTGCCAATTAATAGTGTTTGGACTGATTCTAGTGGAGAAAAACCTGCTGTGTCGAGTACAGGTTGTCCCAACGAATCAGTTGCCTGAACCCATAGCTCGTTACCATCGTGTAATACTAACGTGTTATTATGGCCTTTGTGAGTTAGGTAAAAATCCTCTAAAAAAATATACTCACCAGATTTTAATTTAATTATTAGTGAGTTACCTTGTTTCTCCATGCTTGCAATATCACTAGGTTTCACATTCACTTCGATAACAGAAGCATCTTTGATCAGAATACGTCGATCAGAAAGAGTAGTTTTCTGATGTGTTTCTTTGTTAATCAGAGTGATGCTTGCATTCATGATAGTAACCTCATAGGGTTATATTTTGACTAGGGGATACAAGTCCATATGCGATTTAATAAATTGTAGTCAGTCTGTTTAAAATTATCGATATGGCGAGTGTTAGAAAGTAGAGGGGGTATGTTAATATATTGAATTATTTTCTTTTTATCTTAAGAGTTGGAAGTAATAGCCTAAATAAAGTGCGGGGTGATACCGATACAAAGCTGACTTCTTTGAAGCTGAAGAGTAAGTAAAGTGAATGGCTTTTATCTTTTTGATTTTAAATACCTTTTTAAGGTTATTAAATTTTTTAAATTAATTTCATTATAAATCATTTGGTTACAACATAAGATTAACACTACCACTTTATGGCATAGAAAATCGTTTCCTATCAGATTTATCCTAAGATCTTTTTCTGCCCCAGGCAGGCGCTTGAGCCTCATCATTGCATAAAAAGGATGATGAAGCTGATTACTGGAGAGCCGCGTCTTCAGATAACTCAAATGATCTAAGGTGTGAAAAATTAATTAGCGTTCACGCAAGGATTCTTTTACTTTGTTTAATGGTTTAACTAAGTAATCGAATACGCTTTTCTGCCCCGTTTTTATCTCAACACTGGCAACCATTCCTGGCATGATTGGGAATGACTTTCCTGCTTTGTTCTTGATATCGATACTGTTAGTTCTGACATAAATACGGTAATAAAACTGGTCAGGCTTTACCTCGTCTTGCAATGTATCTGGCGAAACAATATCTACCTTTCCCTTAATGTCACCATAAATAGAAGAATCATAAGCAGTAATTTTTACGTTAGCATCTAACCCCGGGCGTATATAGGCGATATCACGTGGGTTTATACGCGTCTCGATCAGCAATTGGTCATCTAACGGAATGATTTCTATCATTTTCTCACCGGGTTTTAGTACGCCACCCAAAGTTGAGACATGGATCTCTTTGATAATTCCATTCACTGGTGAGGTGAAAATCGTACGATTTAATTGGCCTTTACGGCCATTCATGATTGCTGTTTGTGCCTCCATTTCTGCTTTTGCTTTAACCAGATCCTGTCGGGCATTAACAAAGTAAGTGTTGCGAGCATCATCGATTTTACCGCGGAATTCGCTTATCTGCCGTTGCAGGCGAATAACTTCTACCGGGCTTGCGGCTCCCAGTCTCACCAACGGTGCGGTCATGGCCAGTTCACGCTCAACCAGTTCTTTAGAATTAGTGAGATTATCTATGGTTTCTTTCAGATTGAGCCTGCGTGAATCATATAGATGGCTTTCTTGCATCACTAACACAGGGTCTTTTTTAACATCGTCGCTGAATGCCAACGGTACGTTATTCAACTCCGCATTCAACCGTTCGATAGAGGCCTGTAAGGCGAATACCCTAGCCTGTGCTTCTCCGACCGATGACTCAAAATAATTGGGATCGAGTTTGGCTAAAATTTGCCCCTTTTTGACAATTTCCCCTTTTTTAACCAGCATTTCAGAGAGAATGCCACCATCCAGGCTTTCGATAACTTGTTCCTGAGACGCTGGAGTGACCTTGCCAGTACCAATAGTGACCTCATCCAGAACGGCATAGAACGACCAAACGCCAAAAGCGAGTAGAGAAAGGAAACTAAGCCAGATAACGAACGAGATAGGAGAACTTATCTTTTCTGTCCTATCGCGGGAGGGCGTCGAATTCATTGTATATTCCCTCCAACTGGCCTGAAATCGTGGGTATTTGATGTATGTTTAACCGTCGCGTTTTTCGCATGGCCAGTCTGTTCCACAGTGGGGGAGCCATATGTTCTGAGGATCTGCTCTTTTGAACCGTCGGCCACGATCCGGCCATTGTCTATGACTATAATGCGGTTAACGATGTTGATAAGGGCTGGGCGATGGGTGACCAGGACCATAGTGCGACCGCCTATCCATTGATCCAACTGTTGCAAAACATGCTTCTCAAGGTTCTCATCCATAAAAGTGGTTGGTTCGTCCATTAACACGACTTTGGGGTTTCGTACTAGCATGCGGCTAAGCAGGATCATTTGTCGCTGACCACCGGAAAGCCCACGTCCGCCCTCGTTGATAACGTAATCCAGAATGGCGGCATCTTTCTGTACTAGGCTAATCGCGCCACTCACAACCAGCGCTTGTATTAATTCCTGTTCGGTGGCGTGGGGATGGCCGAGCATCAGGTTTTGCCGCAGGGAACCGAAAAAGAGACGGCAATCCTGAGAGACGTATCCTACCTGGCGTCTTATATCTGCTGGATCGATACGCGAGATATCTACCCCATCCAGTAAGACCTTGCCTTGAGAAGCGGTCCCCTGGCCTGCAAGGAGTTTAAGTAACGTGGATTTCCCAGCACCTACACGTCCAATAATAGCGATGCGTTCGCCGTGATTGATCTCGAGTTTACTGATGGATAACACACTCTTTTTGTGTTCGGTATCGTAGGCGTATTCCACACCTTGTAATGTATAGTTTCCATACAGGTTGGGGCAATGAGCACGTTTCTCATCTTCAGGCATGTCAATGGGCTTTTTCAGCAATTCATCCAGCCCCCGTATCGCGGTTTTGGCATGTTGCCAGCGGGAGAACACCATTGTGAGTTGCATGAGTGGTGCTATGGTTCTTGATGACAACATACTGCAAGCGACTAGAGTACCTGTTGTGATATCCCCTTTGAGTACCAGATAGACCCCCATCACTAATATTGCAGAATAGGAGAGTTGTTGAATTGCTCCCCCCCATCCTGTGAGTAACGATGTCCATAGACGATGTTTGATGCTGATCTCGGCACTCACCTCATGGTTTTGCTCCCATTGGCGTTGGAAGTAAGGCTCCGCCTGAAGAGCCTTGATATCTTCCACTCCTTCGATAGATTCAACCAGTACGGCGTTACGTAGTGCACTTTCCCGCATACCCTGTTGCGATAGTTTGCTTAATGGCCATTGCAATATGAGGCCGGGAATAACCACTAGAGGGATTGCCAACATAGGGATGATGACCAGAGGCCCGCCGATTGCGGCCATAAGGAACAGAAACAGGATGACAAACGGCATATCGGCGACCGCACCTACCGTAGTGGAAGTAATCAGTTCGCGAACCTGTTCCAACTCCCTTAATTGCGAAATAAAAGCGCCCGTTGATTTTGGCCTGGCCTCATTGCGGATAGCTAACGCTCGGGCAAATAACATAGAGGAAACTTTCAAATCTATGTTTTTCCCCATAATATCTGAAACACTGGTGCGAGCCATACGCACCAGCGCTTCAAATAGCACCGCTATCATGACACCGAAAAAGAGCACCCACAGAGAATTATAAGACTCTGCGGGTATAATCCTGTCATAAATCTGCATCGAAAAAAGAATACCAGCAAGAGCCAGTGTATTGCTGACAATAGATGCCAGTGATATTTCCATAATATTACGGGTTGAACCGCGAAAGGCATTCAGAAACCAATGCTTTTTATAGGGCTTGATAAATTCGTCAATTCTTGAATCTCGCCCTCGAGTTTCGGGATGGATCAGTACGATCAACCCACTGTTTTGCTCCCAAAATTCTTCAGCAGGGAGTTGGTAAGTGATATCAGAACCATCAGTTAACCAGAAAGTGATGCTGTCATCCGTGTTGATGGAATGAACAACGGCAAGCTCGTTGTCTGTTCGAGCAACAATAAAAGGGACTGAATGTGCAGTTAATTTTTTATTTTTCTGTAAGATGGGTTTGATTTGGAGATTAATTAATGCAGACAGGCGGATAAGTTTTTGTTCCAATGTGCACTTCTCGAACCATGACATCTGTTGGCTCAAATAAATCTCATCGACAGGGTGCCCGTAAACTTCAGCTATACGACAAACGGCAGATAGCCACTTTTTTGTATCGCTTTGAGTTTCTACCGCCTTCATATTTTTGTACTCCATTTATCTATCGATAAACTTTGTCAGGGAACAGATTTGGCTGTTCCCTGCTTGGTCGATAACCATCATTGAATACTGGGTAATTCCTTTTCTGCGGTTTTATCGACACCTAACAACGGCAAAAGATTGTCTATTGCTACAGCATAGTTTATTGCTGCATCCTGAACGTCAAAGTGTGCCAAGACGTTACCACTGTTTGCCTGGTAAACATCTTGTTCAACACTCAATAGGTCGTTCAAACTACGCTGACTGAGTTTGTATTCGTCACGGTACAGACTGCGAGTGCGATCGGCTATCTCGATCTGACGCACACTCAGCTGTTCGCGTGCACTTGCACCAGACCAATTTGCAAAAGCAGCAGATGCCTGCTGGTCAACGGTCAATTTGACCTGGTTAACATCGGAACGTGCTGCCAGTACATCTTGTTCGGCCTGGTTGACTCGTGCCGATACTGCCCCCCCTTGATAGATGGGAACGCTGACAGACAAGGCGAACTGATTGTTCCAGTATGCGTCATTGTTGTCGAATTGCCGTAAACGTGCAGCTTCTACACTAATATCAGGCAGATGCTGTGCTTTTTGCTGCGCGACACTGGCTTCAGCGGCTTTTTGTTTGGCTAACGCCGATTGCATGGACGCAATTTCACTATAGTTGATGGCGTCAGGTTTTAGCGTAATCTGTCTTAGGTTATCTGGCAGTTCGGCTAAATCGGTAGCATTTTGCCCGGTTAACGTTGCCAAATTAGCCTGAGCGGTGTTCAATTGAGTGCGGTACTGTTGCAGAGTGGTTTTTAACAATGCAATACGCGTTTCTGCTTGCAAGATATCTGACTGCGGATTAAGCCCTGCATCAACACGCAATTTTGCCATATCTCTGACCTGGCCCAGCGAATCAATAGAGTCTTCTGCAACTTTGATTAAACCTGAATAACGTTTGACGCTGGAATAACTTAACAATGTGTTTGCCGCCACACTTGTCATGTTTTTGAGCAACTCCTTGCGGTAGGAGTCGGTTAAATTCTGTTGGCTATCGACGGAGTTGCTTGTTTTGCCAAAATCATAGAGTAGCTGTGTCAGCTTCGGCCCAAGGGTTGCTTCTCCGGCTCTGCCATAGCTTGCACTCATGCCAACCTGTGGAAAGTAGGCACTTTTGACTTCATCGACCTGAGCTTTGCCTTTGTTGATTTGTGACAATGCTTTACTGATCTCCGGGCTGCGTTGGAATGCATACATCACAGCCTCATCCGCCGTCATCTTGCTTTTGCTTTCTACTACGCTGAGCGTGTTCCAATCTGGCGGCCCATCTGCGTGAGTTAGCATCGGCATCATCAGCAAGGCTAATGATATTAATGATAGTTTTCGCCAGCGAAGGTCATTAGACAGTGTATTGGTTTTAAACGGACAAACTTCTGTCTTTTTTAACATATGCAAACTCCATTTAAAAAAGGACTTCTACCAAGGGTGAAAAGACTGATACCTAGACTTTTGTGAGTTATGCATCCTCTGCTTATACTAAAATAATTAGAGTGATATAAAGGCCGCAATTTTTGGAACCTCTAACAGTATAGATAACTATGTGACAGGGGAGAGAAATCTGCCAGGAGGAGAATAAAACTCTGTGCTGTGTCTCTTTATTGCCTGCGAGATCGTTCGTCTGCAATCAAGAACATGGTTGGGCGCTCTAGTTGTAGTAGTGTCACAGGGTATATACCCAAGCTCATTCAAATTGCATGTAGGCGGTAAGCGAGTCAGTCCCCGGCGTGTAGCTCGCTATTTTACTGGGGCATACGAGCATAGCCAACACCGCTGTAGCTTGAATGACGACGAGTATATTCAGCAAACAGGTAAGAGGGGTAGCAAAATGGGTATCATTTCCTGGATCATTTTTGGTTTAATTGCCGGCATTTTGGCTAAGTGGATCATGCCTGGCAAAGATGATGGTGGTTTTATCATGACCGTTGTACTGGGGATTATCGGTGCAGTTGTCGGTGGCTATGTCAGTACATTCTTTGGTATGGGCCGAGTTGATGGTTTCAACTTAGGAAGCTTTGTCGTGGCTGTAGTGGGTGCCTTGGTGGTGCTTTTTATCTACAGAAAAGTCAGAAGCTAATCAGTTAATGATTGCACAGGGCCGCTATGGCGGCCCTTTTTAACGACCCTGATGCTTCAAGCGGGAGATCACTTTAACGTAATGCGGACCACATCATCTGGCTCGATAGCTTCTTTATCACGGC
Organism: Serratia sp. UGAL515B_01; assembly: GCF_033095805.1. Taxonomy (NCBI): domain Bacteria; kingdom Pseudomonadati; phylum Pseudomonadota; class Gammaproteobacteria; order Enterobacterales; family Yersiniaceae; genus Serratia; species Serratia sp. UGAL515B_01. The sequence continues at coordinate 445,205 of NZ_CP109901.1, forward strand.
TTGATGCCTGTTTTACGCTCACGTATAGGCTCTGGCCATCTGGCGACAGCGCCAGGCTGTTCGGGTGAACCGGCGTTTTAAGGGTATTTAACAACTTATAGCTTTTGGCGTCGATCACGCTCACGGTGCCCTCTTTACGGTGAGTAACGTACACTTCATTGCGTATAGGGTTAAACAGCACCGCCAGTGATTCTGGCACATCGATCTTTTGCAGAATATTGCCGTTACGAGTATCGGCCACCAATACTTGCGGTTGTTTGGAATCGGTAATGAACGCACGGTGCGTGGCTGGGTCCAAACTGATATTTAACAAGAAATGTTCTTTCGACTCATCCAGCTTTTTACGCGAGATAATTTTGTTGGTCTGGGTATCGATAGTGACCAGTTCGCCATCGGCATTAGTTACGTATAGGCGACTGGTGGCGGCATCCAGTGCTAAACCGGTGCCGAGCTTTCCTGTTTCAGCGATAGTAGCCCGCAAGGTTAGATCCTTGCCATCAACCACCCAGACCACGCTTGAATCACCCAAGCCAGTAATATAAACCGTGTCTGTGGTGGCATCGGCTACCAGTTCGCGTGGTGCCAGCGGTTTGACACTATCAGAGCGTTTACGCGGATCCAATACCAAGCGGCCGGTTACTTCACCCGTTTTTCCATCGATAGCGGTCACTGAGTTATTAACGGTGTTACCGAAGTAAAGTGTGTTGGTATTGGGATTGATTGCAGCACCAAAAGGCTTGATATCATTATGAATGATCTGCGTAATTTCTAGAGTTTGTGGATCAAGCCGATAAACTACCCCGCCTTTGTCCAGCTTACGGCTTTGTGAAGTAGCGAGATACAGCGCATTTTCACCCTGGCTGTACACCATTTCGTAAGCGCCTTTCCCCACCGCTTTTCTCAGTAACTCAGACTCTGTTTGTGCGTGTAGAACAGAGGAAAACATCAGCGTGCTCAGGAGCAAAAGAGGATAAACCGCACGTTCGCTAAACTTTCGGGTTGTTGTCATCTTGGCGTTCATAACATCTCCATTTCATCAAGTACAGTTCACCACAGGTAGAGTCCCCGGGAGAGTCTGGTTCAGCATTGCGTCTCAGGTAAAAATCTGGTCGGTCACAATACCCCATTCCTTTATTGAATGCTAATGATAGTCATTATCTTTAGCAAATGGGAGGGTTTTATTGCTGATGGCAGTGAAAGTGGCTGCAAAAGAGTTTACGCCAACTTTATTGGTTAAATTTCAACATAAAATTTTAATCATTTTTTATACGTAGGATTCTTACTAATAAGAAGAATTAACTACGGGTTAATAAATTTTTTAGCTTTAAAAAATAACAAACATATACTCAATAAACCTCAAGATGCCATTTTTTTCACCTGAAAGTTATTGTTAACTCGGGCTCTCAGCGGCTCCGATATTTCTGGGAGTGTGGTCGTGAAAAAATTGAAAATCGCATCCCGAACATCGTGTTTACTGGCAAAATAGCGATTGTTCCGGGCGTATTCTTTCATCACTTTCCACAACCGCTCAATGGCATTCAGGTTCGGGCTGTATGGTGGGAGATAATCTAGCTCAATATTGCTGGCATAGGTCCAATCTTTCACCAATTCGGTTTTGTTATAACCTGCGCCATCGACTATCAGGTGGATTTTCTGGCGTTAATCCGGATGTTTTGTCCTAATTTCATTGAAAAAACTCGCGATACTTAGCTCATCAATGGTTTGATATTCCTGAAACACCGCCATACCGATATCATTCAGGTCCAGTGCCCTTACAATATTCAGCCTTGTGCGGTTTGCCGTTGCTTCTCTTCACTGCATTTATAGGGAACTCCAGTAGGTTTTTTATAAGAAAATCCATGCAGATGCAGCCACTTGTTCATATTGGGAATACTGAAGGCAATCTCCCTGCACTGGGCGACATAAGCCACAATTTCATGGGTATGATGGAACAGGTGAAGAGATAAGTGATTGATTAAAAGTTCAGTCTGTTCTGTGTTAAGCATGCCCTCGGAGCCGCCATTTTCGGACTTGAGTTTACGATCATCGAAGTAGTCGTTGATGCAGCGATCAACGGTGGTTTGATGCAGGTGCAATGCCTGGGCGATCATCACAGAGTTCCAGCCTTCGGAAGCCAAAAGTATCGCTTTGATACGATCGCGAACACGCCCGTCACGCGCAGTATTATGCAGGCACTTGAGTTCGATTTTTTGTTCTTCGGTGATAAATATCTTTATGGCGGAAAACATGATCCTCAACGTCGATAAAATCAAACATCTTCAATGATTACGGGTATATACTTTATTGATTGGTTTAGTGGAGTTTGATATCTTTCACTTTCCTATTTTATAAATAAAAAATGGAATTAGAATATATATGGGGTTATTTAAACATCAGATGGTTAGTACGCATTCATACGATGTAATAACTTGTTGTGATATGTCGCCAAGGAAATTAAAATCTTTTTTCTTGAAAGGTAAAGTGGAATCATATAGGGGGATTTTTCATCTGGCATCTGTTTTTTTTATATTATTTATATTGAGTGAATGTGTCTTTGCCGATGTTCCTAATACTTTTTTGGACGGGGCAATAATAATTTTACTGTTAACGTCGAGAGTAGTCGATTTCCTGATCACCATGCTGGGGCGACGATTCAAGTATCTTATGTTGATGCATCCCGCGGTCGGTATGGATTGTATTATATTAATGCGACTGGCCGGCCTACCCCTCAGAGTTATTTTAAAGGCGAAACACAACTGGAACGCTCAACAATTAATCAAGGTTATTTTAAATTAAATGATAACCTTGATGTACGAGTTGAGGTAGGTGGCCAATATATTGTCCCTTTCAATTGGACATCGTTAGGACCGCAGACTATCCGTTTGGATAATGGTTTTGGTTATAGCGACCGATTCACTTATGGATTAAGGGGAAGACTTTCACTGAGATTACGTCGGGATATCATTGGCGGTGCCGTATTGCTGGACCGTAATGTCTTAGTGGCTTCTGTGTATCGTTCTATAAGTACGACCCCACCTCCAGCATTGATCCCACAGGATCCAGAGCCTGCTTTTGAAATCACTCTTGAAGGACAAATCGTTCCAACACCTGTTGAATGTTATATTTTTGGTAATCAACCGACTAATGTGAGTTTTGGCGATCTTAATGCAGCTGATATCACTGCTGATGGTAGTCGCTATGGTCAGGGTATTTCTTTTAATTATCTATGTAATAGTGGAGCTAGCCTACCAATAAAGCTTTACCTGATTGCCAACCCCAGTAGCTTCTCCGACAATTATATTGCTACTAGCAATCCCGATCTTGGCATTGTGATGAAACATGGCGACACAACGGTGAAACCCTGGAGTAGTTTCGATAGTATTTTGCTGAATGGCAAAGGCGACGATCGTGTGTATGTTGCCCCTGTCAAAAACCCTGCAGCCAAAACGATGAGTACCGGTGCTTTTACTGCAACTGCTGTTTTGATCATGTCGATTCAATAAACTCCCATTTTGGCTGTTTCACTTGATTGTGTGTGAGTGCCTCTGTCTATCATTTGAACACGGTCAAGGTGTGAGCTGCGCAGTTTGTTGGAGTTAATAGGCGGTGAACAAACCAGGTGATACCGTTGTGGAAAATACCTATTGGGATGGCGGCTGGGGTAAATAATGTTATTTTAAACTTGGAAAATACGACTTTCCCCAGTCACCATGCCGGTAGCGACTTGCAAGTCACGTTTCCACTAGGTGTTGGTATCGCTGGTGATTTTAGCCTGAATTCGAATAATCAGACTGGTTATGCTTGGGTTAGAATCTATGTGGTGACTGAAACAGATTTACCTCCTTCTGACATTAACGACGGTTATCTGAAATTAAGTAAGGATTTGGATATACAAATACGGTTCCTTGGTTCAGGTCAACAGCAGAGGGTACCTTTCTCCGACACAGCTTAGTGTGGGCATCAGAACCACTGCTCTTGGATTGTCAACTCTCCGTGGTTCGGGGGATTCACGCAGGTAGAGGCATGGTTAAAACTACGCAGAGATATGATTGGTGGTGCACTTTCATTTCCAGGCGATTTTGCCCCAAGAATGCAAAAAAAATTCAATCCCCGCTTTTCGAATTTATTTAAAAGCACAGTTAATCCCGATCCCCGTTGAGTGTAATATTCGGGTTAACGTGCGAAAAAATATAATGTGGATTTTGGCGATATAAACAGTGAGGGTATTACCGCTGATGGTAGCCATTACGGTAACTAACCCTTGATTACGATTGTAACAACGAGCGTGGTTTACCTATAAAAATCAATTTGATAGCTAATGGAAACGGCTTCTCAAACGATTATATTGCTACCAGTAATCCTGACTTGGGTATTGTAATGAAATATGGCAGTACAATAGTTAAGCCTCAAGGCAGTTTTAACAGTAATCTTTTGTATGGCAAAGGAGAGGACGTTATCTATGTTGCTCCGGTGAAAAACCGGGTGTCACAAACGTTTAAGACAGGCGATTTCACTGCTAATGCCATTTTGGTCATGACGGTTCAATAATGCAACAAGGTAGCTGGAATGTTTCCAGCAAGTGCGGGCAATTTCTATACATTTTTCTTGGCCCCGAAATGCCAGAGCCCTTACAGAAAAGGCACATGGTATGTGACGATATTGCTGATATTTACAAAAAATTCACGTACAACCACATTTAGCGACAAAAAAGTGTGATTTTTGCTCCAGTAATGTTTCCCTCTTGGCTACAAGTGCACATATAATGCGCATCCGATCACATTTGACCGGATTTATACCCGAGTTCATTCAAGTTGCAGGTAGGCGGCAACTGAGCGAAGTCTCTGGAGCTTACTCAAGTAAGTGACTGGGGCGAGTGAAAGCAGCCAACATCGCTGCCGCTTGAATGACGACGGGTATAACATATAACACTCATAGCCAGTGCGGCCAACACTCTAATACGAAGATGAAAATGAGCATTCGCGCGTTATTAACTCTGTTTACTGCCTTGGCTGCCTTCAGCCAGGCTGTTTTTGCCGTTGTATACCCTCTGCCAGACAAGGATAGTCGCCTAGTGGGCGAGAATATCCAGATCACCGTGCCTGCAGACAGCAAGTTGCCGTTGGAGAGCTTCGCGGCTCAATACCAGATGGGCTTGAGCAATATGCTGGAAGCTAACCCAGGCGTTGATCCATTTCTGCCGCTGCCTGGTAGCACTTTGACCATTCCACATCAACTGATCCTGCCAAATGCACCGCGTGAAGGCATCATCATCAATAGCGCAGAAATGCGCCTGTACTATTATCCTAAAGGTACTAAAACAGTGATCGTGTTGCCGATTGGTATCGGCGAGCTGGGCAAAGATACCCCGCTGGACTGGGTCACATCCGTACAGCGCAAAAAGGAACGACCAACCTGGACGCCGACGGCTAAAATGCGTGAAGAGTATGCTGCGGATGGGGTGATCTTACCCCCTGTATACCCGGCAGGCCCGGATAACCCAATGGGGTTGTATGCGCTGTATGTTGGCCGCCTATACGCTATTCATGGCACCAACGCCAACTTTGGCATCGGCCTGCGTGTAAGTCACGGCTGTGTTCGTTTGCGTAATGATGACATTAAATACCTGTTCGACAGCGTGCCAGTAGGCACCCGTGTGCAGTTTATTAACGAACCAGTGAAAGCTTCTGTTGAACCAGACGGTTCGCGCTATCTGGAAGTGCATAACCCGCTTTCAGCCTCTGAGGAAGAATTGAAGTCGAAAGAACCCGTTCCGATCACCATTTCTGAATCAGTAGGCAAAGTTCTAGTTGATCCCACCATCAACCAAAGCGAAGTGGACGCTGCCATTCAAGCGCGCTCCGGTATGCCGGTTAAAGTGAATTAATCTTTGAATTATAATTAAAAAAGACGCCCTCGGGCGTCTTTTTTGTCTGGGAGGCCAATCAAGAAATCAGTATGCCAGCATGGCTACCAGCGTGAATTTATAGTCTTCGCTTTTAAAGAAATTGCGGCTGAACTTAAACACGGTGCCGTCGTTGAGGGAACCTGTAGAGATTTTCTCTAGGATCTCATCACGGCCTGCTGGATAAAATCAGGCCGACGACCACCGTGTGCGGGTATTGACCCCAACACCATTTGCCAGTGAAACCGTGCTGGACGAGCAAACCATATAGTCAAAGGCGACTTCACTACGTTGGCATCTTGTCAGTCGAAAATGTTCCGCTTTAAGTGTTAGGCAGTGCCTTGCTGTTGCACGCGAGCGCTGCAATTAATTAGCTTTTGTTCGCCACCAAATCCGCTACCAGCCTATTGACGGGATCGCTCATATTAGTAAATTTGGTCAGTTCAGAGCGGGTAACTACCACGAACACGCCAATATTTTGCTGTGGCACCATCGCCATATAAGTAATAAAGCCGCCACCTCCACCGGTTTTCTGGATGATCCCCGGCAGGCTGTCTTTGGGCGCCATGTAGACCCACCCTAGCCCTAAGGCAGAGGCTTCACCTGGCACATCCATTCCTGTCAGTGACACGAGATCCTGGCGCTGGAAGTACATGGTTTGCTCGCTCATCGCCGTCGGTTTGCGCGAGCCGGTAACGTTGGAAGAGAGGAACTGCTGCATCCAGCGCTGCATATCGCGCGGGGTAGAGTAAACACCACCGCTGCCTGCCGCTGCGGTAGTATCGCGGCAGATGCTAGGCCCTTTGGCCGCGACCATCAGGCGTGAGCACTGTTCGGCACTGGGGGTGAGCGTGGTATCCACCATTCCCAGAGGGGCAGTGATCTTTTCACGCAACAATGCGCCATACGGCTTGCCTGAGGCATTTGCCAGGGCATCCGCCAGCAAATCGTAAGCCAGATTGGAATAGGACGCTCGCACGCCTGGTGGTACGGTGATGCTGGCATGTGCCAGCCATTGCCAGCGTTGTGCTTTGGTTGGCCAAATGAAAACCGGCGTTTTGGGCGGTTTTTTGCCTGGCATTTCGCGAGGCAAGGCGCTGGTATGGGTCGCCAGATTCAGCAAAGTAATGGGTTGGCGTGAGTTGTACGATGGTACATGGGCCCCTTTGGGCGCATATTTGCGCAGCGGATCGGTGATTTTAACTTTTCCTTCCTCCGCCAGTTTAACCATCACTTCGCTGGTCATCAGCTTGGTGATGGAGGCGATACGGATCAGGGAGTCAGAGCGAGGGCGCTGATTATTACCCGGTTTGGTATCGCCAAAACTGCGGTTGACCACCTGATTGCCGTCAATTACTACCAGTGCCATCCCGGTTGCGCCGCTGTTATAAAAGATATGTTCGGCATAGTTATCGACAATCTGCGAGGTCAGTTGTGAACTGGCGGCAAGGCCTGCCAGCGGCGAAGTGCTTATGCTCAGCATTAGCAATAACGAGGAGAGTGAGGTTTTCAACGATTTTTTTCCATGCAAAAAGCGGTAGTTAGCCGGGGGATACATTCAGTTTAATGCGTAATTATCTGAATCGCATGCGGTAATTATGTTAAGTGGTCGAATTTTGCACGATTTTCTTATGCCACGTGGGTTGAAGAAGAGTACGGCCATTGTGCGTGTGTGTAAATGGAGGGCAGTTTTTTGCAAGGGTGTTAGATCACCATTACGTGCTTTTATCTGAGTCAAGCTTCTCGCAGATTTATAAAAAATGATGGACGCTGGTAGAAATTATTATATGATATTAATTATCATTATCACTTGAGGCAATGAGATGCTAGCTGCTGTGATTACCGCGTGTGGGATGTGGGGTGTCAGTTGGTATCTGGGTGACCGACTTGCCAGCGCTTGGGGAGTGTTATTACCCTGTGCCCTGATGCCATTTCTGGCAATGTTCGAGCCGGACATGATGCAGTTGCGTACCTTGATCGTCATCGCTATGTTGGCGACGCTGGTGATGTTGTTCAATAGCCGCTGGCGTCACTACCTGCTGCTTCCTTCCAGTATGGCGCTGGCCGGTGGGTTAGCGGCGATCAGTCTGCGTTTCAGCTTTGGCTAAAACAACGAAAGTACGCATTAGTGTGTTGGATTTTCAGAAGGGATTGATACGTAATGGAGGCTGGCAAAGAACACATCGAATGGTGCGAAGAGAGGGACTTGAACCCTCACGTCCGTAAGGACACTAACACCTGAAGCTAGCGCGTCTACCAATTCCGCCACCTTCGCACAAAAGATATGCTTTTAGATTTATATCACCAGCTTGGTGCGAAGAGAGGGACTTGAACCCTCACGTCCGTAAGAACACTAACACCTGAAGCTAGCGCGTCTACCAATTCCGCCACCTTCGCATGTGCTGTGCAATATAAATCATGTGGTTATTTGGTGCGAAGAGAGGGACTTGAACCCTCACGTCCGTAAGGACACTAACACCTGAAGCTAGCGCGTCTACCAATTCCGCCACCTTCGCATACCCAAAAGTTACCACGGGGGCGAATTCTAGAGATTTTGGCGGGGACGTCAATAATTATTTCCCCGTTTAGCGGCGTTAGCTGTAAAAACCGCCATATCCCGCTCTTCTTTGAAATCGTAGTCTAGGGCGTGTCCCATGACCGCGCGCGCCGCTGGCGGTAATTGGCCCGCAATCTGGCATTGGTAGAAAAATTCAGTGAGTTGGCGAAACAGAAAGGGGCTGCTGCTTTACAACTGGACAACTGGACAACTGGCTTTGGCCTGGGTGATGGCGCAAAGGGAACACATTGTGCCGAACCCTGGCACCAAGCGCAGACGCTACCTAGAAGAAAACGTCACAGCGGCGGATATTACGCTGAGCGAGCAGGAATTGGCGGTTATCGAAGCCGTGTTTGCTGTGACAGAGATGGTTGGGGAGCGTGATACGCCGGTAGGAATGGCACATCTTAACGGCTAAGTAGAGTCTTTCCCCTCACCACAGATGAGGGGAAAGAGGCTTACTTTTTCTTCTTCGGATCGCGAGGTGGGCGGCCCACGGTGGCTTGATACACTTTGAAGCGGCCATTCTGCGCCAACACTTCGTGGCTACCGAAAGTGGCGTCCAGAATATCTGGATAAGGTAGAAAGGCGTTAGCGACAATGCGTAATTGACCACCGATTGGCAGGTGTTTGACTGCCCCGCGGATCAGCGTTTCTGCTGCGGTCAGGCTGGTGGCCAAACCGTCGTGGAAAGGAGGATTAGAAATGATCAGATCAAAGCGCCCAGTAATATCGGAGTAAACGTTACTGACGATCACCTCCCCTTCGATCCCGTTGGCTGCCAGCGTAGCGCGGCTGGACTCGACGGCCGCTGCATTGACATCGCTAAGGGTCAGTTTCATTTTCGGTGACATTCTGGATACCACCGATGCCATAACGCCTGCACCACAGCCAACGTCCAGCAATTTGCCTTTCATGTGTTTATCCAACGTGGAAAGCAGCAATGAACTGCCGATATCCAGACCGTCGCGGCTGAAGACGCCGGGTAGCGTCTTAACGTTAAGATCGTGTAGCTGATAGCTTTCCCACCAGTCGGACAGATCAAACTCTGTCTGAACATCAATGCGGCCATGATAAAGGCCACAACGGCGTGCACTGTCTATCTTGGCAAGTTGGACGTAGCCCTCTAGCGTTGGCTCAGCACTACGCACACCGCTGCGGTTTTCACCGACGACAAAGATTTCCGCCCCAATTGGCAGCAGAGCCAAGATATTACACAGTTGGAACTGGGCCTCCTGCTTGCTCTTTGGCCAGTAATAAACCAGCGTGTCGCATTCTGCGACGAAGGCAGGATCTACCGTCAGGCCGAATTGTGCATTTTCGCCCATCGTCCGGTTCAGTAACTGCCAGTGATGGTATTGCTGAGTGTGGACACGGACATCCGCAGCCTCGAATTGGGCGGGGAGAGTATCCTGCAAATCGCCAGCGAACAGCACGCGGCGTTCAATAAATTCATCACTGTGGCGCAGCATAACTTCACTGGCGGGGGTGAATGCAGACATCAGTTTTCAGCTCCTGGTCGGGATACATTCTTAAAGCGGGGGATTATAGAGCTTTGTGACCAGATGTTCGATGTGTTTGTTGGCGCATGGCATGCGGGTTTGTTAGCATATACCACGATGCTGGGGTGCTGGCTGCCGAATCACTTACCGGCGTAAGCTCATCGGGATTATGAGTTTTATTGAAGAGGCTCACCCTCTGGGCCAGTGCGTGCTGCTTACCAGTATCCTTCAGTCACTCGGGTATCACGCGGCATAGGGTAGATAGGGTACAACTCAAGGGGATCGGCATGGCATCAAGACGCGACTGGCTGTTACAACAACTGGGTATTACGCAGTGGACATTGCGCCGCCCAGGCGTGTTGCAGGGCGAAGTTGCAGTGAGTGTGCCGCCCAACGTGCGTTTGCTGGTGGTGGCGCAGGATTTGCCGGATCATCATGACCCTCTATTCTGCGATGTGCTGCATAGCTTGGATCTGATACCGCTACAAACCTATAGCTTGACACCGGAGCAGGCAGCGATGCTGCCCGAAAATACTGAATGCAACAGTTGGCGGCTGGGCGTTGCGGAACCGCTTGCGGTGGCCGGTGCGCAGCTATACAGCCCGGCGTTGGCCGAGCTTTCTCAAGATGCGGGTGCGAAACGTGCACTCTGGCAGCAGATTTGTCACTATGAACAACATTTCTATCCTGACAATGGCCGATCTGGCCACAGCCTTCAAGATTGAACAATCCAGCCACGCGTTTCCTTGGACTGCAGCGACCTTCGCAAGTAATCAGGGCGAACGTTACCTTAACCTGAAGTTGGAAGTGGATGGGCAGATGGCCGGATTTGCCATTACCCAGATAGTATTGGACGAAGCCACGCTGTTTAATATCGCTATCCACCCAGATTGGCAACGCCAAGGGTTGGGCCGTACCTTGCTTAACGCCTTGGTAGAGCAGCTGGTAACACGGGGCATTGTCACGTTATGGCTAGAGGTGCGTGCTTCTAATCTGGTGGCAATAGCGCTTTATGAAGATCTCGGTTTTAACGAAGTGACGGTCCGTAGCAACTATTATCCTGCAGCTAATGGCCGTGAGGATGCGATCGTCATGGCCCTGCCATTGGGGTAACGCGGCGATACTTGTCTGCCGAAGAAACCATTGATTGTCACAGGCTGGCAAATCAGCGAAAATAACCGCCTATACTCGTTATACTTCAAGCTGTATGTGTGTTGTCTTCGCTTGTTCACCCTAGTCACATTGTGAGCTATGCTCTTGGGGGTTTGCTAGCTTGACGCCTTCATGCAACCCGAATTATTTAGAGTACATACTCTTTTTATTACCGCTTTGTCTGGTGTCGCGCTTCACGCGTTCTCATGACTAACAGGGCGGACTAACCATAGAAACGTGAAAAACATGTCTCCTAGTGAATTCGCTCGCGAAGTCTCCAAAAGAAGAACTTTCGCCATTATCTCGCACCCAAATAACACCCCTCCTATAAAGTAACAAACCTTCTGAAAAACCCCCTTAAACTCACCAAGCGAAAACCCTTCAATTACCGACTCCAAATCACTTAATGCTCTTTTTTTAATCAAAATACAGTAAACAACAAAAGGATATTTTAAATTCCTCTCAATAAAAATATGTACAACCGGATGTACATAATCGTAACCTCATGGTCTCTGCGAAAAAATATGTACACAATGAGGCTGCAATGGCGCTGTCTGATACCTGGTTGCGATCCACTCTCGGCAAAGAGCAAGAAAAGATACTCGTCAAGACTGACCGCGATGGCTTATCCGTTCGCGTCTCACTGAAAGGCAAGATCACGTTTCAGTATCGTTATCGATGGGGATCGAAATCAGAGCGCGTTGATGTTGGCACCTACCCGGCGATGAGCCTTAAGGATGCTCGTGACGCTGCCATCCGATTACGTGGCGAGATAGAGAACAACCGCAACCCTCGCGTTGTGAAAGCCACGGAGCGCATCAAGGCGGTTGGCGCGCTTACTGTCCAGCAAGTGATAGAGCAGTGGTATGAATCCTATTGCGAGAAGAACAAGAAGAACGCCGGAGAGATTAAGCGATCCTTTGAGTTGCACGTTTTTCCGAAGATCGGCGCGGTGCCACACGAAAGCGCCAATTTCCACATGTGGCTATCACTGCTCGAACAACTCACGGTAAAACTGCCAAGCATTGCAGATCGCGTTCTCGTCAACGCCAAACAGGCCCATCGTTGGGCCATGCGTCGCCAACTGGTAACCAATACCCCGTTAACCGATCTGACGTCAAAGGAATTGGGGGTAGAGATTGGCACTGGCGAACGAGTGCTATCTCACGATGAAATAGCGTTGCTCTGGCGATGTATGGAAGAAAGCCGTATGACGCCCAAGAACGCGCTATTTATCAAGCTTTGCTTGCTGTTCGGTTGTCGCGGGGGTGAGCTTAGGCTGGCTAGGGTGAGTGATTTTGATATGGGAAGGAAGGTATGGACGGTGCCTCCGGAAAATCACAAGATGGGGACCAAAACAGGCAAGCCACTCTTGCGGCCAATCATACCTGCAGCGGAAGAGATGATCGAGGAATGCAGGCGGCATAACGCCGGAACTCAGTGGCTTTTTGTCAATACGGGAAAGAAAACCATGATGGGGAAAACCGTAGCCCTATCTCTGCCTTACAACGTTATGCAGTTTGCCAGGCGAAAGTTTGGTATTGATATGCCGCATTGGTCTATCCATGACCTACGCAGAACGATGAGAACAAACCTGTCAGACCTGACCGAGCCACATATAGCCGAGATAATGTTAGGACATAAGTTGCCGGGTGTCTGGCAGGTTTATGATAAGAGCGATTACCTTGATGAACAGTGCAAGGCATATGCCAAGTGGTGGGCGAGGGTTGAATCTATCGTGTGCGGTGATGGGAAGGTTATAGAGTTTACTCACACGAAGTCTGTCGGTAAGCGATAACATCAGAGCGGCGGTAAAGGTTAGGGCAGCTCTTTATCGCCGGTTTCGGGAAGTTTGGCTTCTTTTTCCTCCAATTGAGTATAGTCTGCTCACTTCTGCCAAAAAGTTCGGCAATATCTTTCGTTGTCATGTAAAAGTTGTCATTCATTATTGCCTCTTTATTTCTCTGCGTAAACTTCATGGCACGCATAGTTAAGCCACATCCAAGCTGGATACTTTTTTGGTAAAATACGGGCTATGTCTGCTGCGTGTTTGTCGAGGATTTGACGGTAGGTGAGGGTGTTTTCGGGGTTTCTATATTCTTTGATGGCTTCTCTAGCAGCATTGCGAAGGGCGTTCTCGGTTTCCGGTTGCTCGCTCAGTAGATAGCTTTCCATCAGGTTTTGCTTGGGCTCATCCGGTCGCTTGAATGAGTAGTTCTTGAATTGCTCATCTACAGATACGACGCGAATCGCTTTTATATAATTCACGATCTTTACTTTTTCTTTTATGAGATTTGAGTTGATGATGCTTGCACGCAATGTACTTACTCTGCTTAGGGTGATTTTCTCGTCGGGATACTTTTTAGTGAGGACTTCGAGATGTTGCTTTCTTGTGTAATAGCCTTTGTCTGCAGCTAAAAATAAAAGCAGGTCATAGTTAGTGAGCATAATCTGCAAACCCCCATGCCAGCACGCCGATGGTTATCCCATACAGCAAAAGCAGGGCGATAAAGTTAGAGTATTTTCTCATAGCTTACTCCTTCACTTGTTCGGAATTACCGGACAACTTGAGCGCGGCGGCCAGCTTGCACATGCAATCTTCACTAAGTTCAAACATACCTTTGCTATTTTGCTTTGCAGAGAGGAATTCATCCGGCACCGCTGGCGCTGGCGGGGCGGTGAACAGATTAATCATGGGCAGTTTAGGCTCTGTGTGCTGATATTCACCGCGCTTGATGTGGTGATATCGCTGCTCTAAAGGCTCCAACACAAACTTACCCGCAAGCACCCCCTGCGCCTCACTTGCTGCTAGTAGTTCAAGCGCTAGTAGTTGCTCCAGTGATGTTTTAGCGCCTGAAATTATCTCTTTGATATCGTCAGTTGTTAGTGTTGATTTGGTCATGCTTGACTCCAGTAATCCTTAATTGCAGCGCCAAGGCGTTGCATCCAGTTAGCCAGTTTTAACGCTGCTTCACGTTCTGAATTGCAGACCGGAAAATCATCAAATCGCATATCTGCTACGTACTGACGCATTGATGTGTCGCCTTTGATAACTAAATTTTGCTCTACTACCGAACGGGTGTTTTTAGAAAACTGCTCAGTGTGATAGATGCTTTCCGTTGTTCGTTTTTTCCTGTCTCTTGAAAAACTAATTAGCTCGGAATGAGTTTTACCCATATCACTCCCCCTCAACCGTGAAGCCAGCCTTTTTAGCGTCATTGGTGGCGGAATTTCTTCCATCTATCCAGCCCTTGCAGTAATCATCGCTGGCACCGGTAATGTGACAGATGGCGAATTCATCATATTGTTTGATCTTAATAGGCTGCTGTAGTCGCTGCTCAAGCTCTGCTATGCGCCGCTCTGCTTCATTCAGCTTTCCATCGTACAAGGAAACAACTTCACGGCTTGCCGTGAGGCTTTTCTCTGCTGCCTCTGCGCGTTCTCTCCATACTTGCGTTGCTGAGTTTGCTACTCCTAGACTTTCTTCAAGCTCTTTACAGCATTGTTCAGCAAGTTCTGCGCGTTCCTCCTGTGCCAGCGCTGCGAGTAGTTCAAGTACAACGGCAGGGCTTGCGGCGGCAACATATTTAGCGTGCGGACTCTCGCCATTCACGGACTCAAAACAGCCGATATGGTCACAACACATTTCTCCATTCGCTATCATGTAATTTTCTGTGTTGACGCTTGAGCCATCCTGAACCCAGCGTTCGTGACCAATAGCCAGTGCCGCCGCTTTCAGCTCTTCGAATTGCTTACTCATGCTTTGCTTCCTCCAGCGGTATAGCGCCTTCCTCTGGGTACTCTGCGCAATGTGCAATCAGTCCGTGATAATCTGGATCGCCGTTATCACCTACGATGGTCCCTTCGCCAGTCACTTCATGGCCAATAGCCGCATAAATCAGCGCATCAAGTTCATCATCAACGGATGGTAGCCATGGAATAGCGTGTTTTAATGCTTTTGTGAGCGCCTCGCATTTTTCATTTAGGGATGCGTAGTCCTCATATTTGACATATGCGCCGGATGGGTTATCACCTTCCGTTTGCTGCCAGGCATCAAACGTATTTACTGAAAATGTTTTTACCTTATTCATGCTTTGCTTCCTCCTGGGCGTCACGGGTTTTCTTCTTCAAATCCCACAACTTGCGCGATACAGCCGCGCTGGCGCGAAATATCATGTCCGGCGTGGCTTTGCGCTTATGCAACATTGGCGCGGGCTTAACCTCTTTTACCCAGCCGCCTTGAAAAATCATCAAGCCTGAATGCTCAGGCACTTCGATCCTGTCTGCTAAATCATCAGGCACAAGGAACCAATGGCGATTGAAGAAGCATTTTCCCGCTGCTGCTGCTTCATGTTTGTTCACTTTTTGCCACCCCTCATCGGGGAATTGCACTGTTTTGGAAAAATCAGCAAGAAAATCAGCGCGGCTTATCTTCGTTTCAATCTCGTCAACAAGGAGTGATTTTCTAATGCACAGCAAGTCGCTTTCGCACTGCCAAGGGATCAGGAAAGTATTCGGCAGGATGATGTCGTAACTTTTCCAGTAACAGCGATAGAACGCGTCAGAGAGGGTTTTAGCTGTTACTGGCTCGACCTGTTCAACTTTTCTCTGAATGAATGCCATCACCCTCTCTCCCCCTGTGTGTGCTGCTGCCAAAGTTTTTCCGCCGCTTTTCGTTGTTGGCGTGAAGACTTTACGTGCTCCCACGTAAACGGCCAGTTGCTACCCCACACCAGCCAGCGGCGATTACTGATCCGGTACGTGTTGTTGATGTGGACACCCAATAAGCGTCTTATTGAACGGTTACTCTTCATGATGGGCCTCGCTGCCACACGTTTTAGTCCAATCAACAGCGTGCTTAACTGGGTCGCCAAACATCCCGCAATCGCCGTTCAGGTGTACTGAGTGGTATTTGGCGGTACTATCCATCAGCAATTCATAGCCGTTATCGCATACGTGGTTAATAACACCATGGTCGCCATCATTCAGATAAACAACATCGCCGATCTTTAATTTCGGCTTCAGTTCGCTATTAGTTGCCATTGGGTGCCACCTCCCGCAGTTCTTTTGCATAATTCACAGCCAGAAACACGACGTGTTTGAACGCCTTTGCTCTGGCTGTTGTTGGTTTCTCGCACTGATACAATTTCCCTAGCATGTCGGCGAAACCATCAATCGCCTTAGCCTCTACTTCTGCCAGTGCTGCTTCGGTGGCGGGGGTATTGATATCATTCAGCGCATCAGTAAACCCGCCACGTTCCATTCCCATTTCAGCAATATCGTCAGCGTCGAATGCTGCGTTTTTGCAGAACTTCTTCAGCGCTACATTCTCAGCAACGACAGCATCAAACTGCTGCTTGAGCAGTTCATAATCTGAATGCTTAACCATCGGACCGTCTTTCACCTCATGCCAGTCAGATTTAAAATCATCGATGCTAGTGTGCGCGTCGTAGCGCTTTACGTTGTTCATTGCGGATCCTTATTCTTTGGCTGTACACACAGGCTTATTCCTTTTTTTCTTGCCATTGTTTTTATTGCAGCGTGCGTGCGTTCAAGCTTTTCAGAAATGATAAGGCCGGACATTTGCCCGGCCACTTCACGTAGAAATTGGAGTTCGTAGGGTTCCCATTTTTCAGCCATATCTACCTCCACTGTTCGCCAAATTTGAAGCCGATTTCATCCAGCGCAAGATCCATCTTTTCGATAAAATCCGGCACCTCATCGTCAAAGCGCTGCATAAATTCAGAGTCTCTCTCAACAGTCACAAAGTGCAGGTTTTCACGTTTCATGCGCGGATCGTAGTTTGCGAAATGCCAAGCCTCACAGCCGGTAACCCACATTGAGTATTGAACCTGCGCCATGTAATCAGCCTTTATCGCGTCGAAGCCGCCAAGCCTGAATTTTATGTACTGCGCGGTGGTGTAAGGGCATTTAAGCTCAAGGCCAACGCCATCCGAGCACAGGCCATCAGGGGAGCACGCCGTGCGCATTGACTCATCGCGATAGATGATCGGCGAGTCTTTAACGGTCACGCCGAAAATAAATTCAAATAGCGAACGTGCTTCCGCTTCGTGATCCTTTCCCCATGCCAGCGGCCTAGCCTTTACCTCTGGCGCTACTCCCGTGCATACCTCCGCGATCAGTGAGTTAAAATACGTAGTCTTTGTATCAGTCCACTTTGTGCCGCTGCGTGGCTTGGATATAACTGCAGATACACACGAGGCTGTGATAACTCCGAGGCGCAATTTCAGCCAGCTTTCATCACCCTGTTCGACGGTTAGAATGTCGATGCCAGTGCGTTCTAGAATGATTTCTGGCGTCATGCTGCCACCTTGGCTTTTGCCGCCAAAAAGCCACGGGCTTTAATGGCCTCTTCTTCGGTGATATCGTTGGCAGATGAGATAGGGCGGCGGAATGTCTGTGAGCAAATCGGGTAGAGATCTTCCCACGTCTTATTCATGCTAGTGAGCAGGTCTGTAATGCTTTGCAGGGTTTCAGAGGATGCAGGGGAAATATCGCGCTCATTCGATTGTTCGCCATGCATGTCAGACCAAGGCTCGTTAGTTGTTGCGGAAATCACGCGCTCAGCCTCATCCTTGTCATAAATCCCGGCAAATCCGAATGCCAATCTTGCGCACTGAATCATGGCTTTATGTCTTAACATACGCTTGGGGTGTGATTGCCATGGCCCTTTGACTTCATAGCCGCTTTTGGATTTAAAAGCCTCACGCTTGCACTCGTCCATCCATTCTGTGACGCTAATTGGGTGATTGCGATCCTTTCGGTATACCTTGCAAGTGCATGATTCGGCATCCTGCACAAACTCCATGCCATCAAACTGAGGGTGTTCGTTAATGATCCTTGCCCATCCATCTACGCCAACCACCGGTACAATGCCATTCTGTTTGTCTGGAAAGGCGTAGATTTCTTTAGTGAATGGGTTTAATCCGTACTGATTTGCTACGATCAGTAACGCCGTAAATTGGGCGTCTGTAGCCTCACCGGAAAATGCCGTAGCTTTTAATACGCCAACCAAGTCTGATCCGGCATCCATGCCTAGTCGTTCTGCTAGCTTCCCTGCCATTGTTACCAATGCTGTTGTCATCACGCCACCTCATCAAAATGATTGTTTACCTGCAGTAGCTCCATAGCCCGTTCCATCTTCACTTTTCGCTGCACGATCTCGTACTGGACATCATGCAAGCGTTCGTCCATCCAGTCAGAATGCAGCATTGCGTTTAACTGGCGTTGATCTGCGTGTGGGAAAAGCGTGCTTGCAGCATTGCGTAGAGCGTGCAATTTCAAGCCGTTCATTTCCTTTTCGGTGCGGTCACCGATAAGGTTCTGCTCGTCCTGGTCCATTTCGAGGATCTGCTCGTATTGCTCTAAAGCCTCGTCGACCATCTGCTGGTAGTTGCTCATTTCAACCCCCGGTAAAATAGACAGCGTGAGATTTGAAACAGGTCTTCGTCTTTACGTTCAATGGCAAGCAGCGCCATTAGCTGCAATGCGCGTGATAGATTCATAACGGGTCACCTCTCTGGTTAAGAGTTTCTTTAAGCCAGCGGCAGAAGGTGGTTATTACGCTTCTTATGCTTATCATGCGTATGCCTCCGAGCTGGGTTTAGTGCTATCAATTAGCCATTGATGAATACGTTCAAGTAGAGTTTTAGCGACGCCAATAGCGCCGCCGATAGCGTTAGCCATTGACGTTTTCCTTTGATTAGTGGTGAGTGGTGATTAGTAGGTCACCCTTACATATTGATTTAACAGTACGTTTTCACGCCGAATTGAGATAAGAATTTACAAATCTCTTCGTATTCCTCATCCGTAATTCCCAGATCTTCTAGGAAGTCGTTAAATGAGTTACGAGCCGCTTCTTTGCCAAGCGCGTAGATGAGCGCCTGTAGTTTTGCTGGTGCTTGAATTTCCATTCACTTCTCCAGATATAAAAAAAGCACCATCAGGTGCCGTTATTGTTGGATGCGCTCTATTTGCGCTTTAAGTTACGTGCCTTGCGTGCTGCTCGGCGCATCTTTGCTACACCGCTTGGCTTGTGCGGATGCTTGTTGCGGGCCTTACCGCGTGATGGCTCATAATTCAAATTGCTTGGTGGCAATAAAAAACGGCTGATTGAAAGCAGCCACTTAGTTAGCGTTGAGTTGTGCATTCATTTACTCCAGACATAAAAAAAGCCGCACTAAGCGACTTGGTGATTAACTGGCTCAACTTTATGGACAAAGAAAAGTTCAGCCATTCCGTTTTGATTGAGGACTTTTTCAGCCTCTTTTATGGCCTCTGTATCGTTCTCTGCTGATACATGAAATGTGGTCTTACATCCACATGGGATGTCGTAGCATGTGGCTCTGTACTCAGTCATTAAGTAGCCCGTGAATTACCTTCTCAGCAAGGTTCTTGGCTTCTTGCAGCTGAGACAGCCTTTCTCTGAGGCTTTTTTCTTTAGCTTCAATTAGGCTCGAAACAGTCGGCAGATCAAGACGCAATACGCCAGCAGTACTGTCGCTACCGAGATAAAATCTATCATCACCCCGGCTATGAGCGTAAGAAAGCCTATTTATTGCTTCCAAGCTTTCTTCACATTTAAAAATTTCATCTAATACTTTTTTCAATTCCATAATGGCCTCTCTGTCACGTTAATTAACTCTGGTGGTGCAGTGAGATACATGCCCTGGTGTTGGCTTTACTCCGTATCCCACCGCACCCCAGAGTTAACTAAGCCCCCCACGTGTAGGGGCAGAGGTAAAATCACTTGATAGTTAACATCGTGTAAGCATCTGTAGCCAGTTCCCGGGGAGGCGTGTTAGTCAAAGCCGTATGCATTGCGCTGGAAGTCAGCCGCCGACAGTCCTTCGCATCGTTGTTCTTCGGCCTCTCCCCTTGCGAAGTGGTGCGCCCATTGCGTAGCAGTGCGGGGCGGTAATAGTTTGCCGTTGTAGTCGCTGTAAACTTCGTCGGCTTGCTCGTTGCACTGATCCAAGGTATCCAAGAGCTGCCGGTCAGAAACGTCGGCACCATACTGATCAAAAATTGACTTAAGTTTTTGCTTAGAAATCTGTGTAGCCATCGTCTAGCCCTCACTTAACAATGTGAACTGCTTCTTTGCGTGTAGTGCGATAACCTGCTGCAAATCTCGCTACGTCCGGGATACAGGTCGCACCGCTGTAACTCTCAGTGCTTTTGTGCTCACAAAGTGCCAATGCTTTAGCTACTCTGTGAGAGCCTACAAGAGCCGCTGAAACGCTCTTGCATAAGCGAATATCCTTTGTTGCTTCTGCACGTTCCGCAGCTCTACGGAGCTTACGACGCAGTTTGCAGCGTTCTCTTGAGTTCATCGTGTAACCCTCCGCTAAAGCCCCATTTACGTGGATGTTATTTACTTATCAAGTAATTGAGATTTAATCTCACAAAGCACCTCTAGAGAGGCCTCATCTCCAGCTTTACAGGCTGCTGCTTGCATCCGTGTTATTGCTTCCAAGTCAGCACAGTTATATGCAGCTTGAACCTTGGCGATTGCGATTATTGCTGTTTCCAGTGTTAGTGATTTCATCTTGCAATCCTCTTAGTGGTTTTATTGCTGCCGCCTCACATTGACAGCGACAGAGTAAAAACACTTTTGGTACACCTTTCGGCATACAGTCCTGATTGTTAAAGAGCATGACACTTGGTGCGTGTCGGTGTTTCGTTTTGATGGGTTGATAATAGCTTTAGCGATTTAGTGAGTCAATCGCATAGGCGATAATAATTACCGATAAAGCGATAATTTGATGATAATTAAAGTGATTTATTTTTATTGCTGACTGGCGGGGAAGGGGTGAACGTTTAATTTTGTGGAATTACACCAGATTAGAAAGCTGATTGGCATGGGCAGGGATCGAACCGACACCTAGGTGGTGACCAAATCGCGATTATTTGAATGTTACGATAGGAATATCAGTGTGTTAGGGTGATCATCAGGTGGTGACTGTGGGAGATCGGGGGAATAAAAAACCCGGCTCGGTGGCCGGGTTAGAGGTGTGGAATTATCATTGCTAAATTACGCCAACTAAAGAAAAATGTTGTGATTGATATCATCAAAAATGATAACCCCAATAAGGTTAATGCAAAATCAACAGGCAAGTTAACAACTTGACTCTTATGAAAAAACATAGCAACTAGCGGGAAAATGCAAGATGCAATAAGCGTAGCTCCGGTGTTTATTAACCCGCTCACAATGCCCTTAAGTACGTTATTCTTCTTCAGCGCCCCAAGCAGGCCCTTGCTGCTGTCTGCGCTAGTGAAGATGGTTATAGCTGCAAGAACAAAACCAAAAAGTATCCCGGACACGGTTGACAAGACACCTGCTACAGAGATGATGCTTTGTTGATCCATAGGGGTCAGGTGGCGAATACCAAAAAATGTTAGCAGTAACGCCAGCACGCTCTTTGCTAAAAATATTGTTAACTGGCTCATGGTTGTTACCTGCCTATGCTGTGCTTTTTGGCAAAGCGTACTGATCAAGATAACGAGAATTCTCTATTTTTGCCTGTATCATTGCGATTTTCATGTCTGAGTCGCTTGAATAACCATCATGTTGTATGATAACAGACTTCTTCACCGTTAGGACCTGGTCAACTAAATTTTTCTTCTTTCTATCGCCTTGCGCAACAACATCAGCTTTCTCTACGGCTAACCCGCCATCACCAATTGGGAATTTTTCTAATAACTCTTTGATGCTACTTTTTACATCGAAAGTGAGCCACCCCTTTAGATTTCTTTTCAATGGAGACTGCCCACGAAGTAGGAGTGTGATGTGACTGGAGCATGTTCCTTTAGCCATTGCGATGACCTGTTTTGCAAAAGTCCCACTAAGATCATAGTTTGATTCGTTGAGATTTCTTGGTATGGCAAGCGATAGTTCGCAACTACGCAACGCTGATCCAGTTTCAAGTAATTCCTTTATGCTTTCTTGTCGCCATATAGCTTCGAAAGATATTGGAGACGAGCATGAAGAAGTGCTGAATAAAATGTAAGACAAATCGCTGTGCTTTGGGCCAAGATGATTGAGGGATAGAACTAAAAGGTCGTCTTTTGGGTAATAAATAAAAAAAGTTCTTTCTGTCAATACTTTGGAGCCGATAAGTGGTATTTTTTCTTCAACCCATGACTCATCACTGATATATGCCAAGTGTGCGCCATTTCTTTTTCTAGACATATATCCAAAATATGAATGATTTACATCATCCTTATCTATAAACTGAATTTTTAAGTGCCGCTCCCCAAACTCCACATAATGAGCTTTATCATTGGATTGGTTGCACTTTCTGTAAAGCTCATCAAATGCAGAAGAAATTGCTCCGGGATATGCTGAGCGCATGTTTTCTGAACCGGTATAGAAACCAACTCTAATCCCTTTTATCCTTTTTTCTTGTGCAGCAACCATTATTGGCTCCAATCCTGTCAATCAAAAGTTAATTAGCTTTTTAAAATGTTATCAAGATCACCCCGCCGCCACTTCATTCCAGGCGGCTACCCAATCATTTTTCCCCAACCCTACACCAGCCTCATCTTAGTCTCTACCAGAAGCGCTTGTAGTCTATCGACTGCCTGAGCAATACCTTTGCCATGATGAAAAACTGGTCCTCGTCAGATTGGCTGATGTGCCAATCCCGGTATCTCTGGTTGTCAGAGATCACAATTAACTTGTTACCCTGCATCTGTAGCCGCTTGATGTGGAGAGTGTTGCCAAAGACAAACACATAGATCCCATCACCATCAAACTGCGTCACAGCCATATCGACAAAAACATCATCGCCAGGGTTTATTGTGCCCTCCATGCTGTCACCGCGAACAGTGATCAGTTTCACCGTGTCGGCAGGGCGATTGCCAAACAACGATGCTGCCTGCTCGTTCGTGTACTCAATGGCTCTAATTCTCTCGATGAAGTCTGTTGAAACAAACGTTCCTGGCCCTGCACTGGCTTGAATGTCTAAAACATCCACCCTGTAAAAATCGCTTTCCGTACTAAGTGCCAAGTCCACAGGCAAAGGGTGAGCACCGTCAATGCGCATTGGCTCAGAGCCATCAGACAACCATTCTGGACGCACACCTAGAACCTTGGCGATATCAACAATCTTTCGCGATCCTTGCGCCCCGCCAGAAACTAGCTTCCATACACTGGATTGCGCCATACCCACAGCTTTAGCAAGCGATCCTTGCGTATATCCGCTCTCCTTCATCGCTATCTCTAGGCGTTTAGAAAAAGTCATAAAAACCTCGCACATACATCGGGTCTCATCATATCGCCGCAGCGATACATTATCAAAATCGTTAAAGCGATTGCTTTTAGCTAAAGCGATAGCTAAAATCAGCTCTGAGTAATAGAAAAGGGGATTTTATGAAACATCACTTAGTCGAAAAAGCGATTGCGATTGTTGGCAGCCAAGCCGCTCTGGTGAAAGCTGTTGGCAAAGCGCAGTCCACTGTATCCGACTGGTTGAACGGGAAAAAACAAATCTCCGTTGAAGGAGCGTTACTTCTCTCAAAAGCAACCGACGGGAAAATTCACCCATCAGAGTTCCGACCAGACAAGGCCAGCTTGTTCGAGCAGTTGAACAAGAAAGCCGCATAGCACCACCGCTCTTTAACACTACTGACCGCCCTTGCTGAGAAGTAGGGCACAACTACCAAGTGGTCACCTACGGGCTGATCACATCTAAACAACACGGAGAAGTATCACAAATGGAATGCGCAAAAACACGCAAAGCCGCTCGTCAAATTGAGAGCGCATTACTGAATAAAATTGCTGTGAAAGGGGTTAGCCAGATAGCTGAAAGCATCGGCGTTAACCCGTCACAGGTCACCAGATGGAAAGATTCGTTAGTACCAAGAATGGCAATGCTGCTTGCAGTGCTGGAGTGGGGAGTCGTTGACGATGACCTGGCCCGGATAGCTAAACAAGTGGCGGCGCTGCTGATACCAAAAGAAAAACCCCGGTCGGCTAACCAGGGTTCGGAACAGATAAGCATTGAATTCTGATGCAATTATACGGAGTGCCGAATAAATGGCAAGAATACGAACAGTTAAACCTGAGCTTTGGACGGATGAGAAGATCGTCGAATGTTCTATAGCAGCAAGATTGTTGTTTATCGGCGCACTAAATTTCGCTGACGATAACGGCAATCTGGTTAATTCTCCAAAGCGTCTCAAGATGCAAATATTCCCGGCTGATGCAATTGACTGTGAGCCGTTAATAAAAGAGTTGATTACTCATGGATTACTCATTGAGTACTCAGTGAGTGGTGTTAATTATCTAAATATAAAAGGTTTTTGCACTCACCAGAAAATAAATAGGCCATCCAAGACCAATATCCCAAAGCCTCAAGTCAGTGAGGACTCAGTGAATACTCATGGAGCACTCACTGACGGAAGGGATCTGGAAGGGATCCGGAATGGAAAGGAAGAGGAATTAAAACATAACACCCAGCCCGCTATCGCAGGCTGCGAGGTTGGAACTATTCCTGATGGGCCACCGGAAGAAGCTGGCATCCACGAAATATCATCTAAGTACGCATTCGATGGGCAAGTGGTCAGGCTGAATCACAAAGACTTCGAAGCATGGTTGAAGCTCTACCCGCTGATAGAACTCAAGTATGAACTGCAAAAACTGGATCTCGAGTTTGCTCACGAGAAGCCGAAAAACTGGTTTATCACTGCAAGTCAGAAGTTGAGCTATCAGAACAAGCAGGCCGCTTTGCGGGGAGGTAAGCGAGTGGTCAACGCCGAACCAGTCCCACACTGGAATAGCGAAGAGTCTTGGAGAGATTTTATATGAGCCAAAAACTCGTTAACGCCATAGCCAACCGCGACGGTGCAGCACTGGCGAAGATTTACGGAGGACAAGCGGCCAACCTGCAAAGCATCGTGAACCCTGATGCTGAAAAGCTGGTTGACGCTCTATTTCGCCAACTCAAGCAGGTATTTCCGGCAGCTAGCCAGACCAACCTGCGCAGCGAGGCTGACGAATCGGCAGCGAAGAAGCAGTGGATCGCCGCCTTTGCCGAAAACGGCATTCGAACCAAGGAGCAGCTCTCAGCCGGTATGCAGCATGCCCGCGCCAGTGAGTCGCCATTCTGGCCATCGCCAGGACAATTCATCGCGTGGTGCAAGCAGGGCGTTATTCGTGCCTCTGGCCTGCCTGATGCCGCTGGGCTGTATGATCTTGTCATGGACTATGCCAAGCGCCGTGGATTGTATTCCAGCGCCGAGGCCTTTCCGTGGTCGAGCAATGCGGCCTACTGGATGGTGACCAAGCTCTACTCGGAAATGCGCAGTCTGAACCTAACCGAATCGGAGTTGCTCAAGCACTGCGGGAAAGAGCTGACCGCAATGTCCAAGCGAATCGAAGCCGGTGAGCCGATCCCCGCACCAGTTGTGCAAATCCCTAAACTGCACATGCCAGTTAGCAACGAAAAGGCGCTAAGTAAAATCGCCGAAATCCGCGCCAAGCTGAATATGCCGAGGAAATCATGACCGAATCAGACTGGATAATAATCGCGATGTTCGCTGTGTCAGTTTATTTTCTGGCATGCAGCGGTGGAGGTAACCAATGAAACTGTTTTTTTATTTAATGCCAATTATCGGCTGGGCTGCTTTTGTTTTTTTAGCGGCTTTGTTGTTCGAAGCAAATAACGCAAACCTTGAGCAAGATGGGGCCGCATATTTGATTTTGTGTTTCTTTGTGTGGCTCATTTGTTGTTTTTTACCGGCTGTTAATTACTTTGAAAATCCCCGGAGATAACCATGAATAAGCAAGTATGGAACGGCGAAGGTCTGCCGCCAGTGGGGACGGTTTGTGAGATTAAGCGCGTTAATGACTGGCTTCGCGTGACCATCAGATTTATCTCGGATTGTCACACCGTATTTGTCACTGATGGCGAAACGGAAGCTTGCTATCAAACCTGCGCATTGCAATTTCGCCCCACCCCCACCCCTGAGCAAATCGAAGCGGAAAGGAGGGAGCGGATTTCTAACGCATTTCTAAGGGCATTCAATGACGCTAGGTTTTCAGGTGGCTGGAAGGGTAGCGATTCGTTGTATACCTCCATCTACGACGCAATCCGCGCCGGTAAAATTGAAGGGGTGAAGATTGATGACTAGAAAATCATCTACGATATGGGAGCTTTCAAAATCATATCGGGCTGAGCTGCGTGCAAGAGCTGGTAGATATGCCATTTCGTACAGGATAGAGGAAGACAGAAATACTGGAATGAATTACTTTTTTGAACTCAGAAGTGAGCAGAATGCCAGCCAAAAACGGGTTAGAAAAATGGTTAGAATGGGTTGTTTTGGCAACCCAAGAATCACCAATGTCGTTAGAAACGGGCGCATTGTTGAAGTAAGGGTTAATGACACTCCACCCACCACGGAGAAGTAAGCTATGAACCTTATCGTGATATGCATATTCATCTACTTCATGTTTAGGTTGCTTTGCAAATAGGAGTAACTGATGCAAAAACAGGTATTTTACCTGCGCAACTCTCAAATCAAACAGAACCTCAAGCAGTACATCGACACCCTCCAGTTAAACCCAGATAAACCTCTCTCAGTAACCATCCAAGAACCTACCCGCACACTCGACCAGAACGCTCGTTTATGGGCCACTCTGCGCGATATCAGCGATCAGGTCATTTGGCATGGGCGCAATCTGAATTCTGAGCAGTGGAAGCACATATTCACCGCTGCACTGAAGAAGCAAGAGGTTGTGCCAAACCTGAAAGGTGATGGCTTTGTCGTTCTGGGGCAGTCAACAAGCAAGATGAAGGTTGGAGAGATGCGCGACTTAATCGAACTGATGAACGCATTCGGGGCAGAACATGGCGTTAGCTGGAGCGAAGATTCACGGCTAGCGATTGAATGGGCTGCGCGGTATGGCGATAAGAATAAGGTTGCATGATGAACAAATACACATTGATTTACGCCGATCCACCGTGGGATTACAACAACACTATTTCCAACGGCGCTGCTAGCAATCACTACAAAACAATGGCTATCGAGGATATTAAGCGCCTCCCAGTCTGGGATTTGGCTGCAGATAATGCAGTGCTGGCTATGTGGTACACATCAACTCACGTCGAAGAGGCGCGAGAGTTAGCGAAAGCATGGGGTTTTGATGTTCGAACAATGAAGGGGCTGACGTGGGTAAAGCTCAACAAGTTGGCGGGGGAGCGGTTTGATAAGGCGCTGGCAGATGGGCAGATACTGGACTTTCATGATGTGCTGGACATGCTCAACGCTGAAACAGTCATGAACGGCGGCAACTACACCCGCGCTAACTCTGAGGATCTGCTTTTCGCTGTGCGTGGTTCGGGTCTGGAGCGTGCCAGCAAGAGTGTTAAGCAGGTCATTTACACGTGCCGAGACGAGCATAGTGGGAAGCCAGCAGAAGCTAGATTTCGTCTTGAAGCTCTCTATGGCGACGTTCCGCGTATTGAACTCTTCGCCCGTCAGTCTGCTCCCGGTTGGGATTGCTGGGGTAACGAGTGCGACAGCTCAGTAAATCTTATCCTAGGAATCGCTGCGATAACTGCGCGTAAGGCGGTCGCATGAAATCAACATTTGTGCACGAGTGTATTACTACTGAAGAGGCAATCCACTTGATGGAGTGCTATCGCAGAACCGGCGCTAAAGCAGAGCGAACGCTTAACGCTACCGACAAAACACGATGGGACGTAGCAGTAGAGCGTGATGAAGTGCGCTACTTGCCGCCTACTCCGTATTCGATGATCAACAGGTCATGGAGGTAGTGAGTGACTGCTTATTATAACGAAATCGACCCATACGCCGCTCAATGGCTCCGTAATTTAATCGCCGCCGGACACATAGCGCCCGGTGACGTAGACGAACGCTCTATCGAGGATGTGAAACCAGATGACATTAAACACTACACACAGTGCCATTTTTTTGCAGGAATTGGAGTCTGGAGTTACGCACTGCGAAACGCAGGATGGCCAGATGATAAGCCGGTTTGGACAGGCTCATGCCCGTGTCAACCTTTCAGCGCGGCAGGCAAAGGCGGCGGGTTTGATGACGTTCGGCACTTGTGGCCGACATGGTACTGGCTCATCAAGCAGCGAAGCCCTGCAACGGTCTTTGGAGAGCAGGTTAGTACAGCGTTTAAAAACGGATGGCTTGATCAAGTGGCGAGTGACTTGGAAGTGGCTGACTACTCCTTCGGGGCGTCGAATTTACCGGCTGGTGCTGTCGGGGCCAGACACAGAAGAGACCGGCTTTACTTCGTGGCCAACTCCAACAAAAACACAGGCGGGAGGTTCGCCGGAGCAATTCATGGCAAGAAAGGTGAAGTCATTCGGAGCAAAGAATCCGAAAGTTACCGACCTGGCTTTAGTTGTCCGATACCACTACGCGGAAATGATGGGTTGGCCAGGGAAGTCCCTGAATCCTGCTTTCCCCTGTTGGTTAATGGGTCTTCCGTTGTGCTGGCACAAAACAGCGCCTACGGAAACGCCATCAACGCTGAAGCGGCAAAGGAATTTATCTTGGCCTATATCGAAGCTAGGGCAAGCATCTGACTGCGTAGATTGTAAAAAGCCACTTGAAGAAACCGAAACTTACTGCTGTGACGAGTGCGTAGATAGATACGCTAAGGAAAAGTTTATGGGAGGGGGTGAGGATGGCTAAAGGCAAAACGCCGAAGCCGAAGAAGTGCCGCATATGCCCCAAGAAATTCACCCCTGTTAACTCTCTCCAAATCGTCTGTTGTCCATCCTGTGCAATCCAATACGCCAAGCAGCAATCAGAGCGCAAGCAAAAGCAATCTGAGGCTGATTCACGTCGCTTGTGGAACAAACGCAAAGCAGCGTTGAAGCCACTAAAGCACTGGGAGGATATGACGCAACGGGTAGTCAATGATTACATCCGTGAGCGTGATAGGGATTTGCCATGTATTAGCTGCGGCACATGGGTAACGGTTCAATGGGAAGCAGGGCATTACCGGTCAAGAGGCGCGGCATCACACCTCAGATATAACGAGGACAACATTCACAAGCAGTGTCACCACTGCAACGACAACCTATCGAGTAACGCCATTCCCTACCGTGCAGCATTGGTAGAGAAAATCGGCCTTGAGCGCGTCCTAGCGCTTGAAAACAACAACACCCCTCATCGATACACCCGCGAAGAGTTAGACGCTCTACGGGCTGAGTATCGAGCTAAAACCCGAGCACTCAAGAAACAACAGGAGGCAGCGTAATGGCACGTAAAAGGGCATCACTAACACTGAATGACGTCATATCAATCCGTGTGCTTATCGGCGTTGGTGTAAGCATTAAGCGCATAGCTGACGAGTTCAAGACGTCTAAGCAGAACATTCAGTCTATTAAGTCTGGCAAGTCTTGGGATCGGGTTAGCACTGACAGGGTGAGGGTATGAACTTAGACAGCGTTGTTAAATATCATTTCGCTAAGTCCACTCAGATCAACGACTCCCCACGCGGCACATCATCCGATACTTTGACAGGCACGGATGTTATGGCAGCAATGGGGATGTGTCAGAGTCGCGCCCCTCTCGGTTATTCGGCATTCCTCGGAAAGATGGAGATCAGTGATAACGATAAAAAACGCGCAGTACAGCTATTAACTCAATACGGAATGAGCAAGTGCGACAAGGTTGCAGCCTTACGCAAGCTCGATAGCAATGTTAAAGCGAAGGTTGTGCAAACGCTCGCAAAGTTTGCATTCAAGGACTATAGCCGATCTGCTGCTGGCGTTGAACGGTGCGAGTGCTGTAGAGGGTCTGGGTTTCTGAGTGAAAAGAGGTCAACTGGAAAGCGGTATTGCACGGTATACAACAAAGGGCATGGGCCCGTAGGTGACGCAGAAACCGATGCAAAAATTGAAGAGGTGAAAGTTATCTGCAAAAAGTGCAACGGCAAAGGGGTGGTATCGGTAGCCTGTTGCAAATGCAATGGACGCGGTGAGGCGGTTCATCGGGAAGAGACCGAGCGACAAGGAGTTCCAGTTAAGCGGCCTTGCAAGCAGTGTCTGGGGCGGGGATATGAGCGCATCCCTACCACCAAGGCATTGCAGTCTGTATCTGCTATTGCTCCGTCGCTAACGCTCGATATCTGGAAGCGGGGGGTAAAGCCATTTTATGAGGATCTGATAGCGCAACTCGAAAGAGAGGAGTCATTCGCGGAAACCCAACTTAAGCGAGTTACCAGCAATATCGCAGAAGATTGAAATCCGACAACGATTGCTACTTGCAAAATACACTAACCTAGAATATCATTCTATAACACTACAAATCCGTCTGAATGTTACGGTGGATTAAAAAAGAGCCTCGCCGATGCGGGGCTTTTTTGATCACAACAGCAATAGCATTGAGCGATAACGGGTTCATGTCCCAATCTATCGCTACGCCAAACCAGTGCTATTTCTGTTGTGGTGAATGCGCAGGCTGATGCGCAGCGGTCCCGTAGATGTGATGACGGGGGGATTGTAAAACGACCGCGTAACGAGGAACGCCAACAAGCCGGAGATCAGCACCGGCCACCACAACCCACTCAAAGCCCTGACTTTAACCGGTCGGGGCTTTTTTATTTCAATCACACCGAGCCCGTTCGGGAGGGTGAGGACATGCGAATGAAACAAAACCCCGATATCTGGATGAGTCTAACTCTCGCCGCAAAGGCCATGTGGCCAACCTTTGGCGCTGCCGTAGTTTCTGGACTGGTCTGCTACGCACGCATTATTCATGACGGTGAAAAGCGCAAAAACAAATGGGTTGAGGGGATCCTCTGCGGATTCCTGGCCTTTGGCGTTTCTCACGGACTGGAATATCTCAGCCTGCCGCAAGGAACAGACGTGTTTATCGGTGCCGTTATTGGCTTTATCGGCGTTGAAAAGGTACGCGAGATAGCTCTACGGGCGATCAGTAAAAAGACTGGAGATAAAAATTGATTAAGCAACGGATTATTAAAGCTGGTGGCGCATCAGCCCCCTACATCATGGCTTTGCTGATACTCAGCTGGGTCATCTATCAAGTAGCACATCGAGCAGACGAAGCTGCATACGCATATCCAACTGCGGTTGTGCAGTACGGACTGATCGGTGCAAAGACTGACGACGACGTGATCGCATTAGTAGAGCGCTGGAAGCGTGACGAGTGGGGTGCTCAAATCGGTGCGTTGCGTGTGCTGTGTGAAAAGTCGATTAGCCGAGTAGAAGCAATTGGCGATCCGGTTCTGGCTGCGAAAATCTGCCGCATTGTGAAGTGAGGTATGCATGTTCCGATTCAGTAAGCGCAGTGAGGAAAACCTGAAGGGCGTAAATCCCGCCCTGGTAAAAGTCGTGCGCCGGGCCATTGAGCTGACCACTGTTGATTTCATGGTTATCGAAGGTCTGCGCACTCAAGAACGCCAGCGGCAACTTGTGCGCAACGGAACAAGCCAAACGCTAAGCAGTCGGCACTTGACCGGACACGCTGTTGATTGTGCTCCGCTTGTAAAAGGCTCAATCCCTTGGAATGACAAATCAAAGTTTAAAGCCGTATCGGATGCCATGTTCACTGCAGCAAAAGAGCTTGGCGTAAAAATCCGCTGGGGCGGTGACTGGAACGAAAACGGTCGCAGTGACGACGAAAAATTCTACGACGGTCCGCACTTCGAGTTGCGCCGCCAAGACTACCCATAAGTGAGGCTCTATGAACTACATCCTGAACCGTCTGAGAGAGGCTTCGACCTGGCGCGGTATTGTCATGCTGCTCGCTGGCGCTCTCGGCTTTGACCTTGGCACTAACTCCGCTGAGCTGGCTATCGCTATCGGAGTGGCTGCAAGCGGCGCTGTTGGCGCTCTGTTTCCTGACGCTAACAAGAAGTAGGCATTACAAATGGCACTCATTGAGCGCCATTGATAATGCTAACCCGAAAAGGATGGTGATCCTTTCTTGACTGCTCGGAAAGACGAGAAGTAGCTAAGCAACTCTGGCAAGCGTGGCAACGGCTGCGATCCCAACAACAAGCCTGACTTCGGTCGGGCTTTTTTTGTACCTGAAGTAACCCACCGCGCCATGCCCGGCGCAAGTAATCACACAGAGTCTTCTAGAAACAAGCCTCGGAGGAACGCCGTTATAGGTGGTGACCTTCTCTGTGGGCGTCGTTTCTGGGCAACGAGGCTCGTTTCTAAAGGAAAACACAATGAAATATCCAGTAAATGACCAACCAACATCAATGACCAGTTTGGAAATAGCTGAATTAGTTGGTAGTCGTCATGATAGCGTAAAGAGAACTATTGAGCGCTTGTCCGAAACTGGCGTAATCCAACTTCCACTAATGGTGAAAGTTGAGAATAAACAATCAAATAGCCCAAACAGATTTGCTGACGTTTACCGCTTCGAAGGTGATCAAGGCAAACGAGACAGTATTATTACTGTTGCTCAACTCTGCCCTGAGTTCACTGCAAGACTGGTTGATCGCTGGCAAGAGTTGGAAATGGCGGTCAATCATCCAATTGCGATCCCTCAGACCTTGCCGGAAGCTTTGCGTCTTGCCGCCGATCTTGCGGAGCAAAAAGCAGAGCTTGAAAACAAGCTGGCAATTGCTGCTCCGAAGGCTGATTTCGTTGATAACTACGTAGAGGCTTCAGGCTCTATGGGTTTCCGCGAGGTTGCGAAGTTACTCAAAGTAAAAGAGTCTGATTTTCGGCTCTTCCTGGTTGATAGCGGGATTATGTACAAGCTGGCTGGGAAATTAACGCCGTATTCCCAACATCTTGACGCTGGCAGGTTTACCGTTAAAACGGGCGAAAACCAGAACAACGGGCATGCATTTACGCAGGCAAAATTTACTCCCAAGGGCATTCAGTGGATAGCTGGTCTTTTGACGGCAAGAAGGCTGACAGAGAAAGCCGCTTAATGGAACAAGAGGTAACAAATGTCATTAATCCCACCCTTTGCCATCGGCCCCGGCGGGGGTGGTGGTAGCTCCGTCCCTGCATCTACTTATCGTCAGTCTGTTTTCTCTTGGACGGGTAGCCAAGCTGTCCCAATCGGCACAATTAAAAATCTCACTGAGCTAGTAACTCTGAGCGCTACGCATATCGACAACGCTGGCGTAACAATCGGCCCTAACAACTGCCTTATCTTTCCTGCAGTCTCAAACCCGACAGGAATAACGATACGGGTAAGGCTAACAGGGACTATCGACGGAACGGCGGCTACAACTCGCGGCTGGCTCATGCAGCTAAGGCGAGAAGATGGGTTAACGTTCATCGACGGCGAACGCGTCACGAAAAGCGCTACAGACCAGCTTCTAGGGGCTAACACGTCGATAGAGACAGCTACAGAAGGGTTAGATGATTTTCTGACTACGCAGGGTGGGATGGTCGTTCTCGACAATCAGTCCGGCGCTCTTATCACGCTAACGTCGATTGAAATACTCATTAAGCGTAATTTGTAGGGGTTAGCATGGCTTTATTACCGAGCAACGTCGGCGTTCCTGGCCCCGAGGGGCCTGAAGGTCCGCAAGGCCCAGAAGGTCAGCAGGGCCCAAGCGGAATTACATCTGTGCGCCGCAAGTCAGAATTGCTGTTTACTGGCATTAGTCTACTAGTGCCACAGACAACAACAAATCTCATCAACTTGATAAAGACGCTAACTCCGACCTCAGGCACATTCGCGCCATTCTTTGACACGACAAACAATAAGCTCGTTGTTTTTAATAACAATTCAACTGTTACCTTTAAAATCAACATATTAGGGTCGTGGCAAGGGGGAAGCTCTAGCCGCAGCATGGAAGTCGATTTTGTTGGCACAACGGGCAACCGATTAGTAGAGAGTCGTGATGTTGCTGTCACTACAGACACGGTATCTCTTCCCACATTTTTCAGTGTCGACGCTGGCGGAAATCTCGCAACAAATGGCGCAGCGATAACGATCAAGAGTAACGGCGGCAACTTCACAGCTACAACTATTTTGCTCATTGCTGAGCAAATGGTACCGACTACGTAATAAGAGGCAATCATGCAACTACTAAACGTAACTTGTCCGCGTGGCGTATGGACGCAGGTATATGGCGGAGCTAATACGGCGACAATCGGCATTAGTCCTGGCTACGGCTATGTGTGCCAGTCTGATGCTCAGCCAGCAAATGGGCTTATCGGCTTTCCGATCATCAATCGACATCAAGAAGTCTTAGCGTATGTCGCAACGCCAGGGTCACCGGTTTGGGTTAAAGCGCTGGACGGCAATGCGACTAACGGTGATGCAATTGCGATAGTCAATGCGTAAGTGCAGAAGGAGTAAAGACAATGGCAGCACCAAAGGGCAACCGATTCTGGGAGGCCCGCAGCACTCATGGGCGCAATCCAAAGTTCGATTCGCCGGAGGAGTTGTGGGCTGCATGTTGTGAGTATTTCGAGTGGGTAGAGAACAACCCGCTGTGGGAAATGAAGGCGTTTGCTTATCAGGGTGAAGTGACGCAGGAGCCTATTGCCAAGATGCGGGCAATGACATTAACAGGTCTGCTTTTATTCCTCGATATAACTAAGCCGACATGGGCTTTATACAAGGCTCGCGAAGATTTTAATTACGTCACTACGCGAGCAGAAGAAACCATCTACGACCAGAAATTCTCCGGCGCAGCAGCAGACCTTCTCAATGCAAACATCATCGCCCGTGACCTGGGCCTCAAAGAACAGTCGCAAGTTGAAGACGTGACACCTGAAAAGGGGGATCGCGGTAAGCGTCTGTCCCGAATTCAGGAGTTATTAGGCCGTGGAAAACGCAGCGATTGATTTTGATGAGCTGACAGAGGACGAGCAGATAGAGCTGCTTGAATTGCTGGAAGAAGAAGAAGCCTACCGCAGTACCCACCAACTCTACGAATACACTCCATACAACAAGCAACGAGAATTTATTGACGCTGGCTCTGATTACCCTGAGCGCTGCTTTATGGCCGGTAACCAGCTTGGCAAGTCGTACACAGGCGGCGCAGAGGTGGCCTTCCATCTTACCGGACGCTACCCAGGCACCAATGGCTATCCGAGTGATGGCAAGTACGGCGGGGAGTGGCAAGGCAAACGATTCTACGAGCCGGTAGTGTTCTGGATCGGTGGGGAGACAAACGAGACTGTTACTAAAACTACTCAGCGCATTCTCTGTGGACGTATCGAAGAGAACGACGAGCCCGGTTATGGCTCAATCCCGAAAGAAGACATCATTAGCTGGAAGAAATCCCCTTTCTTCCCGAACCTTGTCGACCACCTCTTGGTCAAGCATCACAACTCTGATGGTGTGGAAGATGGCATATCAATCTGCTACTTCAAGCCGTATTCACAAGGCCGCGCACGTTGGCAGGGTGACACGATACACGGCGTATGGTTTGACGAAGAGCCGCCGTATCCAATTTATAGCGAAGGTCTGACACGTACCAACAAGTACGGACAATTCTCAATGCTGACATTTACCCCCCTCATGGGTATGTCGCAGGTTGTTGAGAAGTTCGTAAAAGACCCAAACAAGGCACAAAAGGTAGTCAACATGACTATCTACGATGCCGAACACTACAGCGACGAGCTGAAAGAACAAATCATTGCTGGGTATCCAGAGCATGAGCGAGAAGCCCGTGCGAGTGGTATCCCAACGATGGGCACCGGTCGCATCTTCCAGATACCTGAAGAGACCATCAAGTGCCAACCGTTCGAATGCCCAGATCACTTCTACGTTATCGATGGGCAGGACTTTGGATGGGATCACCCGCAGTCGCATATTCAACTTTGGTGGGATAAGGACGAGGACGTTTTCTATCTCGCAAGGGTATGGAAAAAAGCAGAGAACACCGCCGTGCAAGCGTGGGGTGCCGTTAAATCATGGGCCAGCAAGATCCCTGTGGCTTGGCCTCATGACGGACATCAGCATGAGAAGGGGGGTGGTGAGCAGCTAAAAACTCAATACTCCGATGCTGGATTCATGATGCTAGGCGAACACGCAACATTCCCGGAAGGCGGCAACTCTGTTGAGTCTGGCTTGATAGAGCTTCGCGATCTGATGCTTGAAGGAAGGTTCCGTGTATTCAACACCTGCGAACCATTCTTTGACGAGTTCAGGCTTTATCACCGCGACGCAAACGGGAAGATCGTCAAAAAGAACGATGACGTCATTGATGCCGTTCGCTACGCATACATGATGCGCCGGTTTGCAAAACTGATGCGCGACATCAATAAGCCCAAAGAAAAGAAAATCCCCGCACCGATCAAACCCATCAGTAAAACGAGGTAGCACACGTGGAAGACAACAAAAGGCTGCATGCGCTGCTCTCGCACTTTGATCGCGACTGGAGCGCTAGCGAAGACGCTCGCACTGAAGCGGTCAACGATCTGTATTTCAGCCGTATATCACAGTGGGACGACTGGCTACAGGACTACAGCACACTGCAATATCGCGGACAGTTTGATGTTGTTCGCTCGATAGTACGCAAGCTGATCGCAGAGATGCGACAGAACCCGATTGAGGTGATGTTCAGGCCGAAGGATGGAGCAGACCCGGACGCAGCCGACACATTAATGGGCATGTATCGTACTGACATGCGTAACAACGCCGCAAAAGGTGCTGTAAATATCGCTGTCCGTGAGCAACTAGAAACCGGGTTTGGTGCCTGGCGGCTTGTGCAAGAGTATGAAGACGAGGACGAGCTAAGTAACACGCAAGTAATCCGCAGGAAGCCGATACACGAAGCCGCAGCGCACGTCGTATGGGACGCGAACGCTAAAGAGATCGACAAGTCAGATGCTAAATGGTGCTCAATCATTACGCCATTTACTCGTGACGGATGGACGGTGTACGCAGAAGAAAACGACCTTGATCCTGATTTGATGCCAGACTTCCAAAGCCAGGATACCCAGTGGACATTCCCCTGGATGACTACTGATTGCGTCTACATATGCGAACACTACGAAGTCGAGTGCAAGAAAGAAACTGTCTACATCTATCGCAATCCGATGACCGGCGAACCTGTCAGCTACTACAAAGCAGACATTAAAAAGGTCATCGATGAGCTATCAGAAAATGGCTTCGAAAAAGTAGCAGAGCGTAAAGTCAAAAAGCGCCGAGTCTACAAGTCAATCATCACAGCAACCGCGATTATCGTTGACCGCGAGCGTATCGCAGGCGAGCACATCCCAATTGTTCCGGTGTACGGAGAGTGGGGTTTTGCTGGCGACAAGGAGGTTTACGAGGGCGTTGTACGCGGCACTAAAGACGGACAGCGCTTGCGTAACTTCATCTTGTCTGCCGGTGCCGACACTGTAGCTCGAAGCCCGACTAAAAAGCCGTTCTTCTTTGCTGAGCAAATCAAAGATTATGAGGCGATGTATAGCGGCACGGATGATTACCCGTATTACTTGCTGAATAGGACGACAGAAAACGGCAATGGCGAGCTGCCACTGGGGCCGGTCGGGTATATGGAAAACCCAGAACTTCCGCAAGCAAACGTTTTGATGCTTGAAGCGGCAACGGCAGCAGTAAAAGAAGTATCTCCGCAAGGTGTGGATGCACAAGCAGCTAACGGCCAAGTGGCATTCGATACAGTCAATCAGCTAAACCAACGCGCAGACCTTGGGGTGTATGTTTACCAGGACAACCTCGCCACGGCCATGCGTAGAGACGGTGAGATTTACGTGTCGATGGTCAACGAGCTTTATGACGTGCCGCGCAAAGTATTGGTTACTGGCGAGGATGGATCAGAGCAAGAAGTTGAACTGCTAAGCCAAGTGCTAGATGTGCAAAGCGGTGAGGTTGTAACGCTCAATGACATTCGCGGTAAGTTCGAGACTTACACAGATGTTGGCCCGTCATACCAGTCCATGAAAGCCCAGAACCGCGCTGAAATTCTCGACTTGCTAAGCAAAGTTCAACCCGGTACGCCTGAGTATCAAATGCTCCTGCTCCAATACTTCACCCTGCTTGACGGCAAGGGCGTTGAGATGATGCGTGAGTACGCAACCAAGCAGCTGATCATGATGGGCGTTAAGAAGCCAGAAACGCCAGAGCAAGAGCAGATGCTGGCGCAAGCACAACAGCAGCCGAAGCAGCCAGACGCCGCAATGGTATTAGCCCAGGCAGAAATGAAGAAGGCAGACGCCGACGAAGTAACTGCACAGGCCCGGATGCTATCAGCTCATACCGAATCGCAGCGTCGTGACATATCCGCGCAAGTGGAGACTGTCAAGGCAAGAGCCATGTTTGAAGAATTGAAACTTAAAGCATACACGACTCAACAGGATGCCTTTGAAAAGCAAGCCAACACTGTGCGTTCGCTGGCTCAGGCAAGAAACCTAGATCAAAAGTCTGTCCTCGAAACTATCCAGCTAATGAAAGACGTCAACGAGTCCAATCAACTCGCTGACATGAAAATCCCCGGACTAAGCGCCGAGAACTCTACCAGCCAACCGGCTGAGACACCTCAAACCATGTGAGAGATAAACTATGAGCACCATCGAAACAGGCAATGAAGCAAATCCAACTGACATCAATCTGGAAGTTGAAACGGGATCGCTACCTGTGGAAACGCCGGAACCTGAGCCAGAAGGCTTTGATATTGTCATTGCTGGCGAAGATGAGAAACCTAAGCAGGATCCAGCCACCAACGCGAAATACGCTGCACAGCGACTAGAGCGCAAGCGTCTACGTGAGCTTGAGCAGACACTTGCAGCAGTAAAGCGTGGTGAGTTACCGGAAACCCTGCGCGTCACTCCTGAATCACCAGATCAGCCGCCATCTATTGATGATTACTTTAGCGATGCGGCACTTGAGAAGTACGGCTTTGACACTGCCAGAGCGCAGGCTGCATTTCAGGCAGCTTTGGGGGTATGGCAGGTAAAGGCCACACAAGAGCATACCGGGTTTGCCGCGAAGCAAGCTCAGAAGGTTCAGGAGTACGAAGCCAAGTCCATCGAGCAAACTCAAGCGATTAACCGGCACTATGACAGCGCCGAGAAATTGAACCTACCTGATTATCAAGAGAAAGAAGACGCATTGGCGGCAATGACTGCGCCGGATGTAGTCACGGGCATTATGCAGCTTTTCCCAGAGAAATCAGCGGCAATCATTTATCACCTGGGCTCTAACCCAGAGCTAACAAAACGCTTGAATGCGCTGCCTTCACAGCAGGCCATGATTGAACTTGGCCGTTTAGACGCAAAACTCACGCTCAAGCCACGCGGTAAAGCAGTCTCAGCCGCCCCTATGCCTGATGAACCATTAAATGGACAGGCTACTGCTGCAAATCTTGCTTCGTTACAGAAGAAGATGGAAGAGGCAGCAGATAAGGGTGATGTGGAGACATACCGCAAACTCAAAAATCAATTAAAAGGTGTCAAATAATGGCAGGACTTAAAGAAGGTCAAATCATCACTTTCATGATCGATGAAGTGATTGAGACAGTAACGAACATGACTCCACTTGCGCAAGCAATTGGTTATCTCAACCCCGCAGCGCAAGACATGCAGCGCTCAAGCAATGAACTTTGGTTGCCAGTAGAGCAAGAAGCTCCGACACAGAAAGGATGGGATTTGACCGGCCAAGCTACCGGCATCCTCGAGCTGGCTGTTAAATGTAATATGGGTGAGCCTGATAACGATTTCTTCACGCTTCGCGCCGATGATGTGCGTGATGAGCGTAGTTTGCGCCGTCGTACAAACGCATCAGCAAAAAAGCTGGCCAACAACGTTGAAACCTCAATACTTCAGCAAGGGGTTGACCTTGGAAGCTTAGTGGTTTCCTCTGCCACTCCCATTGGAACATCTAAGACAGGATGGGATTTCGTTTCTGAAGCGGAAGAAGTCATGTTCTCTCGCGAGCTTAACCGAGATTCTGGCATTAGCTTTGTGTTCAACCCTAAAGACTATCGCGGGGCTGGTTATGATCTGACTCAGCGCGACATCTACGGGCGCATTGCTGAGGATGCTTACAAGACTGGCACAATCCAAAGCCAAGTTGCTGGGTTCAACAACGTCTTGCGTCACCCGAAAATGCCTTCATTGGTAGGTTCGGCAGTAACCGGCGTTACCGTTGCAGGAGCTCAGTCGTTCAAGCCGGAAGCCTGGACGCTCGGAATTGATGGTAACAAGCAGAACGTAGATAACCGAACCGCTGTTGTCGCTGTTAGTTCTGGCGTTGGCTTCAAGCGCGGTGACAAGATCTCGTTCACCGGCGTTAAGTTCTTATCCCAGATGGCAAAGAACGTACTGACGCATGATGCGACATTTAGCGTTGTTGCTGTTGATGGCAACAACCTGACCATTACGCCGAAACCTATCGCGCTGAGTGATGTGACGCTGACGCCGGAACAGAAAGCATATGCCAACGTTAACACAACATTGGCGGCTGGCATGGCGATCAATCTGCTCAATACCACCACAGCACAGACCAACATCTTCATGGCTGATGATGCGATCAAGCTGGTGTCTCAGCCAATCCCAATCAACCATCAACTATTCAGCGGCATGAAAACGCAAAGCTTCAACATCCCAGGTGTTGGGATTAACGGAGTGATTGCTTATCAAGGCAATATCAGCACATTCGCCGGGTTGTGCCGTATCGCTCTGTGGTATGCGCCAACCGCCATTCGCCCTGAGTCAATCGGCGTCGGTCTTGCTAATCAGGCATAACAATAACGGGGTCGCAAGTCGGCCCCTTTTCTTTGAGGAATAACCATGTCTCAGATGATTTATAAGGCTGGCGGCACTGAAAAAGTGTGGGGCATCTATTTGACATACAAAATTGTTGAATATGATGAGGTTGAAGAGCATTTGGAAAATGGCTGGGTTGATCATCCAGATAAGCTGTTAAATCCTGCAGAGCCAGAGCCAGAGCCAGAGCCAGAGCCAGAGCCAGAGCCAGAGCCAGAGCCAGAGCCAGAGAATATTAAGCGTGGCCGCAAGCCGAAGGCGGTAATTGATGAACATACTAACGAAGGGTGATCTGGTGCTGGCGGCGCTGCGTAAAATTGCGGTGGCCAGCAACTCAACGCTGACGGATGTAGAGCCGCAATCAATCGAGGATGCTGCCAACGATCTTGAGATGATGATGGCCGAGTGGTTACAGGAAGATACCGGTATCAGCGGCATTGATGTCGGTTACTTGTTTTCAGCGGATGGCGAGCCGGTTGATCCTGGTGATGCTCATGGACTGAAAAAGGCGCACATTGCAGCAGTTATCAACAACCTTGCTATCCGTCACGCCCCTGATTACGCAATCGAGGCAATGCCAAAGGTTGTGACGTCAGCAGCGCATGGCAAAGAACTACTGCAGAAAGCCACGGCAATCGCTACGGCAGCGGCAGCGAAATCAACTCAGGGCTACCCATCAAGAATGCCAGTAGGTTCCGGTAACCGCCTGTTTACTCGCAACGGCGTTAATTTCTTCCCCAAACCTCAATAGCGGTGTCATATGCCAGTAACTCAACTCCCATTAGTACGCGGAACCGGGAAGGATTACAGAACCGCAGACTACAGCGATCTATTGCCAGTGAATATGCTTGCTGTCCAAACTGAGGTGTTGGGCGCTGCTGGCTATCTCCGATCCTTTCCTGGTATCGATTTTCGACAATCTGTGTCGGGCCCGTCGAGAGGGGTGGACTTCAATACTGTACAGAGCGTCGCTTATCGCGTGGCTGGCGGTAATCTTTACAAGTCTGGCGTGCTGGTAAACACAGTGCCTAACTCCGACCGCGTAAGTATGGCTCACAGTGACGACAGTCAAGCCGTGTCCACTGGCGGGGTTATGCGTATTTATCGCTATGACGGCACTGTTAAAACGCTAGACAACTGGCCACCTTTATCCGGTTACCCGTCTTATGATATCGGGCGAGTAAGGGATATTTGCCGCGCTCGTGGGCGGTATGTATGGGTAAAGGATGGAACTCAGGAGTTTGGCGTTACAGACCTAGATGACGAGTCTCACCCTGATAGATTTAGACCAATTTACACGGCAGAGACTCAGCCGGATGGGATAATCGCATGCACAACGTGGCGCGATTTCGTCATCATGTTCGGTAGCCGCACAATAGAGTATTTCACTATTACCGGCTCTACTGACCCGCAAGCTGCTATTTACGTTGCTCAATCAAACTGGCTTGTTGATAAAGGGATAGCCGGTACTTATTGCAAAGCTTTGTATCTCGACACTATAGCGTTTATCAGTAACCAATCCAGCGGTCCACCTTCCATCTATCTCATTAACTCAGGCCAGTCAGTAAGCATTGCCACGCGACAGATAGAGCAGATCCTTCGTAGCTATACAGCAGATGAGATAAGCAAAGCGGTAATGGAGTCTATTCGATTCGATGGGCATGACTTGTTGATCATCCACCTTGACCACCACGTTCTGTGCTACGACGCAGCTCTAAAGCAGAGCCAGCAGTGGTGCATATTAAAAACCGGGCTTTTTGACTCTCCCCATACAGCCATAGATTTCTGCTTTGAAAACCAGAGCTTTACTGTCGGCGATAAATTGCAGGGAAGGCTAGGCACGTTTTCATTCTCAAGTTCAGCTCAGTACGGACAACAGCAAGAGCATTTGCTTTACACGCCAATGTTTAAAGCTGACAACGCACGGTTATTTGATTTTCAGCTTGAAGCATCGACGGGCGTGACCGGAAAAGCCGAGCGTCTGTTTATTTCTGCTACTACTGACGGACTTAATTACGGTAGTGAGCAGATGATCCCCTGGCAAGCACCATTTGTTTACGACCAGCGCGTTATTTGGAAGAGGATTGGGCGTGTTCGGAAAAACATCGGGTTCAAAGTCCGAATAGTCACCTCCGCGCCGGTAACCCTGTCTAACTGTCAACTGAGGGCCGAGTAAAATGGCAGATCAAAGCCTAATAGATGGCATTCTTACAATAAGTGAGGGAGGCATCAATCGGACGATACTCCCTGAGAACTTCAGCATTCCATACGCTCGTTATGTTCTAAGCAGCGACGTTAATCTAGCTAGTGTTGGTAAAAGAGCTAACGCCGCCGCGCAAGGCGCTTACGACGCTCAAGTAAAAAATGACGTGCAGGACATACGGCTTGATGGTCATGACGCGGATATTTTCAACCTAGATAACCGCCTGATTTTTGTCGAAGGCGATTATGTTTCAAAGTCGGCAGCGACACTACAGAGCATAGCGAGTCCGCTATCGGTAGCCACCAGTTACTCTGTAAATGGCACCAAAGTTGTCGGTGAACGAGTTACAGGCATAACACCAGCCGCAGGAACAGCATTTACCGGTGCGTTCAATGCCAACTCGGGTTACCCCGTTGGCGCTACTTATAGTCAGTCTGAAGTCTTAGCTATTGCCGCCGGGCTCGTAGAAGCGCGTCAGAGAATTAAGACGCTAGAGGATGCCCTGAGAACTCACGGGCTAATAGCATGATTACATTCACCCCCACGCGAAACATCGATCTAATCGAGTCAGTAGGTAACCATCCAGACATCATAGCGGGAAGTAACAACGGCGATGGTTACGAATATAACCCGCGATGTGTATACCTTGGCGTGCAGATTGATGGCCAGTTTTGCGGCGTTGTGTACTTTCAAGAATTGCAGCCTCTTTCTATCGAATGCCATGCGATGATTTTGAAAGAAGCACGAAAGCACAGCGTTGATATCGGCCTAGAGTTCTGGCGATTGATGATCGGCAATACAAACTACCAATGCTTTACATCGTTTGCAGCCCGTAAATTCCGTTATGGCCAGATGTATTGCGCCCTCATTGGCCTACAGCGAGTAGGCACCATCAAAAAGTATTTCAAAGGCGTGGACGATGTGACGTTCTACGCCGCAACCCGCGACGAGCTGATCGCTTTCCTATCTAAGAGGTAATTATGTGTCATTTTGCTTTTAGCCTGGCAAGGAAGCTTGCCGGGTTCGAACCTCTATACCCTGAAAAAGGCGGGAAGGGGGGCGATGGTGGCGCAGGCGTACAGGCTGACGCCATCAATCAACAAACCGGGCTACAGCGCGAGCAGTGGCAGACGGTAATGAATGGCCTTGCACCGTTTACACCAATGGCTCAGCAGTATGTCCAGCAGTTGCAGGGATTATCTACTCTTCCAGGGCAGGAAAAGGCTCTTGGAGAGTATTACAACTCCGGTCAGTTCAAACAAATGTCGGATATGGCGCGGTATCAAAATCTCGCAGCCGCAGAGGCAACTGGCGGCCTAGGTTCCACGGCAACATCAAATCAACTCGCATTTATCGCACCTCAACTGGGTGAAAACTGGCTCAATGGTCAGATGAATAGCGCACAGAACCTAGCAAACATTGGTCTTGGTGCGCTTCAGGGGCAAGCTAACGCAGGGCAGACCTACGCGAACAATACAGGCCAATTACTGCAACAAAACGCATCACTGGCAGCACAGCGAGCTAATCAGCCGTCGAGATTTCAGCA
Organism: Serratia sp. UGAL515B_01; assembly: GCF_033095805.1. NCBI lineage: Bacteria > Pseudomonadati > Pseudomonadota > Gammaproteobacteria > Enterobacterales > Yersiniaceae > Serratia > Serratia sp. UGAL515B_01. The sequence continues at coordinate 489,766 of NZ_CP109901.1, forward strand.
AGGGCTTACTGGTGCGCTTGGTGGCGCTAGTGCTGGCATGGCAATTGGTGGGCCTTGGGGTGCTGCGATTGGCGGGGGCTTGGGTGCACTTGGAGGGTTATTCTAAATGGCGACATGGCAACAAGGGGGTGCTGGCGGTTTGCTTGGCGCTATTGGCCAAGTAAATTCCAACGCCCCGCAATCAAGCGACGTCAACGTCAATCTGGCGCGAATAGGGCAGAACCAAGACTTTGCACGCGCAGGCGGTAATAATCTCGGCATGCAAGCCGTGCAGGGATTAGCAGGGCTTAATGAAATCTACAAGCAGCAGCAAGCTCAGGAACGCGCTGGCCAGTTCAAGCAATTATACGGACAAGCCTTCTCATCCGGTGATCGTACAGCAATGCGCCAACTTGCTGCCCAATACCCTGAGCAGTTCGAAAGCGTTCAGAAAGGACTTGGCTTTATTGACGATGACCAGCGTAATGCAGTTGGCTCTCTTGCTGCCTCAGCGCGTGTTGCCGCAGCATCCCCTGAAAGTATGGGTGCTTGGCTGACTAAAAACCAAAGCGAGCTACAGCGTATTGGAGCAAGACCTCAAGACGTTGCTTCAATGTATCAGCAAGATCCGAAAGAGTTCTTGAACTTCGTAGATCATCTTGGCTTGTCTGCGCTTGGGCCAGAAAAGTATTACGACTTGCAAGACAAGGCTGAAGGCCGAAAGGTTCAGATGCGTGGGCAAGATATTGGCGCCGAAACAGCAAGGAGAGGCCAAGATATTACAGCGAGAGGGCAGGATATTTCTGCATCAACTGCTCGCCGTGGTCAGGACCTTGCAATGCAAAGAGCATCTGCAAGAGGTGCCGCCGGGCCTTCAGGATCTCGGGTTGTCCAGCTTGCGGATGGAAGAACAGTAAATGTGGGCGGTAAATTGCACGGCGCAGGAGCTAATGCCTTTTATGAAGGAATAGATGATTCAGGAAACATGGTTCGGGTTCCAGCCAGTGCCATTGCGGCACCTGCGACATCGGCAGCTAACGCTCAAAACTACGCGATGAAAAAGGACATCGATGCAATAGCGGGCGCAAAGACTGATCAGCTTGATTTCATGACCGGGGTTACGGGCAGCTCAGGAAATCCTGCTAAATTTGCCGAGCTGCGCAGCCGGTTGCCTGGAAACAAAGAGCAGCGCCAGCTTTACAATGCAACTCAGCGCATCCAGGGGCGCATGCAGAATCAAGGCATAGCCGCTGCTCGTGATATGGGGGCAAGTGGTATCAACACCGTTGCGGAAGCGAAAATGTACTTCCAAGGTATGCCGCAGGTTGACTACTCAAGCCCGGAAGCTATGCAGCAATCTATTGCAGACATCCAGCAATACACCGACAACTACAATCAGCAGTATCAAGTAAATGTCGGCGGTGAAAGCAGGCCGTCTAAAACTCAGGAAGCGCAACCAAAGCCGCAAGCAAATTCAGGCTTTCAATCATTATGGGGTGATTAATGGCTAAGCCGTGGAAAGAAGTAATGGCATCCCCTCAGTATCAGCAACTCCCTCCAGACCAGCAAGCAGCAGCGCAAGAGCAATATTTCAATGAAGTTGTAGCACCCAAGGCTGGCGACCAAGCAGAAGCAGCACGGCAACAATTCTTTGCTGCATATCCTATCGCTCCGGCTCAGTCGCAACAGCAACCCGCAGAGCAACAAGCCCCATCCATGATGGATAACGTAGAGCAAGCGGCGCGTGGTCTGGCTAATATCCCGTTCGATATATTGCAGGGCGGGGCTAGCCTAATCAATGCTGGTAGCCGTGCGATAGGAGCCGGGGATGTTCTCGACCCTGTATACCGCCCTGTAGACCGACCAACAGATCCTTATGCCCAAGCTGGTGAAGCTATCGGCGGTTACCTGGTTCCCGGTGCCGGCGTGGCTGGCAATATGGTTATTGGATCGCTAGCGGAAGCAAGTAATCAGAAAGGCGACTTTGCGCAAAACGCTGCACAGAACGCAGCAGTAAACCTTGGTGCTCAGGGCTTGCTATCAGGAGTCGGCAGATTAGTCGCTCCGAAAGTTAAAGATGCGTTAGGTTCAGCGGCGATAAACTCTGCTGATGATGTGTCAAGGATGGCAAGAACTGGATCTGGAAGATCTGACATATCCAGCCAAGCATCAAATATAACAGATGAGGTTGCCAAGGCGGCGGAATCAGTTGGTGTTGATGTTAATGCTCTAACTCCGGGAATGCGATCTGGTAGTAAAGGGCTAGCTCAAGCAGAAGGAATACTGGCATCAAAGCCAGGTGTTACTCAAGATGCTCACTCAAAAGCTTTCGGCGAGATACAGACGAAATTCAACTCGGCTCTTGATGAGTTGGGCGCTGAAGTTGGAAGTGCTGCAGAAAAGAGTGGGGCTATCAAGCAAAGGGTGCTTTCTGGCATCGATAGTATGAAGGCGTCAGAAAAGTCAGCATGGGATAGTGTTAGATCTACCATGCCAGACATGAAATCTCGCATGTCTAATACGAATGCCACTATTCAAGGGGATATTTCTGCTGGAATGCCCCTTACACCAGAAATGAAACAGTTCGCAACGGCATACAATAAGACAGGCAAGGACGGAATAACTTTCGACGCAATGAAAGCATGGCGCGGGAAGCTTGCCGATGCTGAACAGAAATACATTCGTTCCGGCGAAGCCAACATGGCTAGAAGGATGGGTGAGCTTCGTGATGCTGCCACTGAAGATATGCGCATTATGGCTGAAAAAGGTGGATTTATTGACCAGTGGAGCGCTGCGAACGAGCTTTCAAAATCTCGATTTGCCGCCCAAAAGCAGGCTGAAAATGCGCTTGGTAAGGATCTTGCTACTGACACGCTAGTCACAAACGGCGTTAAGGCACTTCAAAACTCAGCAAAAGTCGGATCTGGGAAATTCAACCAGATTATAGGGTCGCTCCCTGAGTCGGAAAGAGCGCCAGCTATCGCATCAATCCTTCAAGACGCATTATCACAAGGCGTCAGGGGTGGAAAAGCAGACGCTGCCGGGATATCTCACATTGCATCAATCCTGACACCGCAAAACATTTCATCCATCAGCAGGCATTCAAAAGAATTAGGACGGATTGCCAGTGCTTATAGCGAGCTTGCTAGGGCAGCAACAAAGCCGATTAGGTACGTTGAGAATACAGGTCGCTCCATCCCTGCAATTAGTTCTTTAGAGCAGGGGTTGCCAAAAGCAGTGCAATCAGTTCTCAATGCGATAGGTAACTCAACATCAGGGGCAATTGTTGGTGCTACTGGAGCGGGGTTTGTTGGCGGCGCTGTAGGTGCTGTTGCTGGTTCTGTTGCAAAAGGGGTAATAGAGAAGTTAGCGACTTCACGCAGCGGGCGGTATGCCATAGAAAAGGCCATCCAAGAGGCAACTAAAGCCACTAAGATCGGTGCCAGCAAAGAGGCCATTGCCGCCGCAGAACGCCGATTTATGGCTAACAAAACTGCCGTAAATGCAATGCGTGAAGCGATAGGCAGTCAAGAGTTTAACCGCCTATCTAGAGCTGGAATAGTTACCACAATAAGCGGAATGACTCATGATTGAAGCATGGCCAAGGAAGGCTATTTTTTGCATGCGATTAATAGATTTCGTGAAATAGTACTTCCGGCCATAGCAAAATCTGGTTGGGCTGTAGCTACCCACCCCTTGTCACCAGTTGACGTATAGATATCGTAACCTTTAGCGCCACACAGATCGCCGGCTTTTTCTAAACACATCCCCCAGGTTCTAGCCAATCCAGAACAATCGATAGAGTAAGCTTCTCTTCCATCAGGTGCATATGTTTTTGAAGAGTTTGCACACCCTGAGAGCAAGATAATGGCAGAAAAAACTATGATTATATTCTTCACCCAACCTCCAATGTTTAATTTTTATACATAGTATCGCCAAGTTAGCGCAATGCTAATCAACATAGCCAAACATCTAAGCCTCGGCAACCTGCCGGGGCTTTTTTGTGTCTGAAGCACACCGCGCATCACACGCGCACGTTATAATCCCAGAACCTACAGAAAGCGATCCTGAGAACTGCCGTAATAGGTGGTGACCTCTCTGGGGCGGCTTTTCTGTGTGACAGGTTCGCTTTCTATAGGTAAATCACAATGAAATACCCAACCGTGTCAGTAAACGGCGTTTCCGTTCGTGTTGATAATGAAGGGCGCTATAGCCTTAACGATCTTCATGCGGCAGCGGTAGCCAATGGTGAAGCAACTGAATCACAGCGTCCAAGTGTTTTCTTGCGCAGCGCCCAGATCAAGCGATTCATTAAGGTGTTGCAGGCCAAAGCACTAAAAAGTGCTTCGGAACAAAATCAACCACTTAAGGTAACAAAGGGTGGGGGAGAGACTGGGGCTTGGGGTGTGGAAATCCTTGCTATCCGCTATGCGGCGTGGATTAAGCCGGAGTTTGAGATAGAAGTTTACGATATCTTCAGGGCAGTCATTCGCAAGGGGGTTGATGCAATGTCACGACTAAACCGCCTAGACCACATCATCAACGCCGAAACAAAGGAAGTGAGCCAGTGCGCAAGCAGAATGGCTAAGTGGGGTGTTGGCGGTAGAAAGGCTCTTCTTGCTTCTGCGCGTGAGCGCATGATTAGTGAGGTTCAGATGTACCTCCCTGGCGTAGAGTGATAGGGATAAGCCCATCGCTAGGTGGGCTACCCTTCTTTCTTGTCGTACATAGTTCTAAGCGTATCAAACACAACCTTCTTGAACTGCTCAGCCTGCTGATCTGCCAGTCTCTCAGCGTCGTCACGATAGCCTGATATGGGTGATGGCTGGGCTAGGGCGTCCTGTACGATTTGCAGTAGCTCAGCATTAAATGATCTTCCGTTAGATTTCGCCCTGTACTTGAGCTTTTCTTTTACTTCATGCGGCATTCTGAATGTGAACTTTGGTTCGTCTCTAGCCATCACGTCACCCTTGTCTATTAAGTTGACATGATAGAACGATGATATTATATTCTCAATAAGGTCACGGTGACCTTAAAGGGGTTAAATATGAAAGGTGCTAGCAGAATGCCGCAGTTCAATCTGCGTTGGCCACAGAAGGACTTAGATCTAGTTCGAAAGGTGGCAGAAGAGAATGGAAGATCAGCGAATACAGAGATTCACCGCAGAGTAATGGAGAGCTTGAAAAGAGAAGGGTTGTTAAATGCTTAAAAAGGTGAAGCCCCAACTGCGTGAACAGTCAGGGCTTCTTATCGAAAATAACCACTCAGGAAATATCGACATGAACATTGTAGCAAAATCAGACTTCAACTTCCAAGGCAATGCACTTGTACCGGTATCTGGTATCTCTGGCGTATGGCTAACCTCTGCCGATATTGCCAAGGCATTGCAATACAAAAGCGCCAAGTCGATCACCAACCTGTTTAACCAGAACAGTGATGAGTTTACTGGCGGAATGACTCAGGTCATTGAATCAGTGACCTCAGGAAACTACCGCAAAAAGGTGAGAGTTTTTTCCCTTCGCGGCGCTCACCTGATTGCAATGTTTGCCCGCACTGATGTTGCTAAAGAGTTCCGCAGGTGGGTTCTGGATATTCTGGATCGTGAAATTGGAAGCGGGGTGGTTAGCCCATCATTTGATTTTCACATGCATGCACACCACGCCAATGTTGTATGCATCCACATGGATTTTATTCGTGAAGTATGGATTAACGAATTGCATCCAGCTCTAAAAGCGATAGGTTCCCCTTTGGCGGTAAAGCTATACGACCGGATAGGGGATGCAAGCGCAATAGCGTACTCATTAAGGGGGGCGCTATATAGAGCTGACGGTAGAAAGGATTTGCACTGATAGGTGTATAGGATTACGCGGAAATACATCAAGCCCTGGCCTAATTGCCGGGGTTTTTTATGCCATCAAGCCAGCCTCGCATACGCGGGGCTTTTTTTTGCCCGGAGTTTACCCAATGCCCAACATTTTAGTATCAATGCCTTCCCAGTTGTTCACGATGGCTAGGTCGTTTAAAGCAGTGGCCAACGGTGAGATATTTATAGGCCAGGTAGATACAGACCCGACCATCCCATCAAATCAGATCCAAGTGTTTTTAGAGGCTGAAGACGGATCTTTCATTCCTACCGCACAGCCGATCAGCATAAACGCAGGTGGCTACCCGGTTTACAACGGGCAGATCGGCAAGTTTGTTACCGAAGAAGCTTATAGTATGGCCATTTACGACTCTTTTGGGGCGCAGCAGTTCTACTTCCCAAATATCTTGAAGTATGACCCAGGCCAACTGCGTAATGATCTGGCGCAAGACAACGGCGCTTTGCTGGTGGGCGGCGCTGTCCAGACATATGAAACCGTTGCTGATATGGTTGCTGATACAGATTTAGAGGCTGACACAGTAATCGCATGGATGGGTTACGCAGAGGCTACAGACGGCGGCGGTGGCATTGGGCGAGTAAAATCTGGTGCTGTTGTTGAGGACGGGGGCAGTCTGTTTAATCTTGCCAACGGTCTGCATGTTGAAGCGTTCCTGAACGATAAAGCGGTAAGCTGTCGTAAGTTTGGTATCTTGCCGTCAGTCACTGATAACGCAGTTCAGCTTAACAAATGGCGCGACTACTGCATTGCAAATAAAAAGCAGATGCATCTGGTTTCTGGCGAATATGAAACTCATGCCGTTTTTGACCTGGGCTTCTTTGGTGTCGACATGATTGGCGATGGTCGACATAACTCTGTGCTGCATTTCCCTGCTGAAGCTGGCACGCGGTGCATACGTCTTCAGGCATCAAATTTCACGTTCGGAATGGCTTTGCGCGACTTTGGAATTAAAGGAAATCCGACTACAACAAGTCACCTGTTTGTAGACAATTGCCACCACTTAGACTTTAGAAACATAAACATGCGCGAAGGTTCGACTTCAGCTTGCTTTGCTTTAGACATCCCATTCAGTGTTGCTTCTAAATTTGACACGATTATTTGCTCTACGAATGAGCAGCCTATGACAAGCAGACCGTTCTCAGGTTTGAGATACGGACCAGGGGCAGGGCCATCAAGGGCCACCGACTGTACTTTCATCAATCCTATAATTGAAGGCATGATCGGAGACGGAATTTTTATTAATAACGGCGATTCCGCGACATTTGTTGGTGGCACATCTGAAAACAATGACGGCAACGGTGTGACCATATCAGCAACTAGTCGCATGAATACTTTCACGGGGGTTGGATTCGAGAATCGCGGATTTGCTGACGTTTTCGATGCAGGAATAAGCTCAAAATTCATTAACTGCTACTCGTCGCGCAAATTCTTTGCAGCACCTGGCGCACGGTTTGGTGAGTTAAATGGTGGGTTGTGGGAGAGGGTAGAAATATCATCTGGGGCAGATCACTACAGCGTAGACAATATCGATGTTAAGTATTGGACGTCGATCGGCATTCCACTGCCGGAGGGAGGAGGTTACTTTGACGCATCACAAACCACGACGAGTGGTCGTGTATTCGATATGGTTACATCAACTCTTTATTTCCCGATAAAGCCAATGGTGCAGATTGCGCCTACTGTCAGCCCTTTAGTATTTCAGAATACAACTGGTCTGCCGATAACGCTTTCTTACAACGGTGATATATCCTCAGCGTTCCTGCGCCTTGGCGGGTCTAACGTGCTTCAGCTTTCTAATGCTGGGACGATCCTTTTACAGCCGGATGAAGGAATAACAATCTCATTCTCAGGGACACCAACAATCGGGTACAAGTTAAATAACATTACAATGTAACCCCCACCGCCGGGAGCGATCCCGGCTATCATTGAACATGCCATGCCTGTAGAATTGCCATCTAAGGAAAAATTTAATTTGTACATGCTGTTGTACATACTTGAGACAATACAGAATGAAAACCCTCAGTTACTTAGAGCAGGTGGCGTCCAGGCGCACATTTGCCATTATCTCGCACCCCGATGCCGGTAAAACAACCATTACCGAGAAGGTGCTGTTGTTCGGGCAGGCTATCCAGACCGCGGGTACGGTAAAAGGCCGTGGTTCCAGCCAGCATGCCAAATCTGACTGGATGGAAATGGAGAAACAGCGTGGTATTTCGATCACCACCTCTGTTATGCAGTTCCCTTACCGTGAATGTCTAGTTAACCTGCTAGACACTCCTGGGCACGAAGACTTCTCTGAAGATACTTATCGTACTTTGACGGCGGTTGACTGCTGTCTGATGGTGATCGATGCTGCTAAAGGTGTAGAAGATCGTACCCGCAAGCTGATGGAAGTCACCCGCCTGCGTGATACACCCATTCTGACTTTTATGAATAAGCTTGACCGTGACATTCGTGACCCGATGGAAGTGATGGATGAAGTTGAACGCGAACTGAAAATTGCCTGTTCACCGATCACTTGGCCGATTGGCTGCGGAAAACTGTTCAAAGGGGTCTACCACCTCTATAAAGATGAAACCTACCTGTATCAGACCGGTAAAGGCCATACCATTCAAGAGGTTCGCATTGTCAAAGGGTTGAATAACCCGGATCTGGATGCGGCCGTGGGGGAAGATCTGGCGACACAACTGCGCGATGAGTTGGAGCTGGTACAAGGTGCTTCTCATGAGTTTGAGCAGGAAGCTTTCCTGGCCGGCGAGTTGACACCGGTGTTCTTTGGAACCGCGTTGGGTAACTTTGGTGTCGATCATATGCTCGATGGGTTGGTAGCTTGGGCACCAGCGCCGATGCCACGTAAAACAAATACCCGTGAAGTGGTAGCCGCAGAAGAGAAATTCACCGGTTTTGTGTTCAAGATCCAGGCCAATATGGATCCGAAGCACCGTGACCGGGTGGCTTTCATGCGTGTGGTATCAGGCAAATATGAAAAAGGCATGAAGTTACGTCAGGTGCGTACCGGCAAAGACGTTGTGATTTCTGATGCACTGACCTTCATGGCGGGGGATCGTTCGCATGTTGAAGAAGCGTATCCTGGCGATATTATCGGTTTGCATAACCATGGGACTATCCAGATCGGCGACACCTTTACGCAAGGTGAGGATATGAAGTTCACCGGTATTCCTAACTTTGCTCCTGAACTGTTCCGCCGTATCCGCCTGCGCGATCCACTCAAGCAAAAACAGCTGCTCAAAGGGTTGGTCCAGCTTTCCGAAGAGGGGGCTGTACAGGTATTCCGGCCGATCGCCAATAACGATCTGATCGTGGGGGCTGTGGGTGTGCTGCAGTTTGATGTTGTGGTTGCACGCTTGAAAACCGAATATAACGTTGAAGCGCTGTATGAGTCAGTTAACGTCTCTACTGCACGCTGGGTGGAGTGTGACGATGTGAAGAAATTCGAAGAGTTCAAGCGTAAAAACGAGCTTAATCTGGCGTTGGATGGTGGGGAGAACCTTTCGTACATCGCACCAAGCATGGTTAATCTTAATCTGACACAAGAACGCTATCCTGACGTGGTGTTCCGTAAAACTCGTGAGCATTGATTAAACCAGCAGGGCATTTCAAGGTGCCCTGCGTTTTTTTGTTCTGTCCCCACCTAGCGGATTAATAACTTCTTCTTATTGCAACTATTTCACCGCTTCCTTCGCGCTGTTTCTGGCCCTAACGTCATTCTTATCATATGGCCTATATTTTTAGGGTATATCTTACAGTTCTAGCGTAAAGTACTATTGTTCTTAGGCTCAATAGAGAGTTATTCGGTGATGTTGTCGAATGGAGACACATTTAAACTATCAGAATCAATGAGATAGGAAAAAAACGCTACCCTCAGTCTCCTAATGTCGCCGATAGGCAACAGTTTTCCGTCTTAATGTTACAACTTTGCTGTTTTATTGTTGTGCTTTGACGGTGTCTACATATTGGCACGTACATTGCTTCATGTTCATTCCCATTATTTCAATCTGAACGTTTGCGGTATAGCGATCGTGAAGTTCCGTTTGAGTTTGCCGCTATCCTGCAGAATTAGAGTATCAGTTGTCTTGCTACCCATAACAAGAAGGAAAAGTTCGATGAAAAATACCAAATTCGCACATTCACTGGTGGTTATCGTGTTGGGTTCTGCTTTGCTGAGTGGTACTGCTGTTGCAGAAGAAACCCTGCTAAACAAAGCCTCCAGCGTTGCTGACAGTGCTGGTGCCAAAATCGATAGCTCCATAAAAACAATCGGTAGTTCGATGAAAAAAGTCGACAGCTACATGGATGACAGCGCAATAACGGCCAAGGTGAAGAGCGCATTGGTTGAGGATAAGTCTATAAAAAGCAATGATATTTCCGTGATAACTGAAGGTGGTGTTGTCACGTTGACCGGTTTTGTCACTAGTCAAATGCAGGCCGAGAAGGCAGTTAAGGCCGCAAGCTTGGTGGACGGTGTCAAATCTGTCAGTGATAAGTTGCACGTGAAAGATGAAGAGACTCAGTCAATTAAAGCCTATGCTAACGATGCAGCAACGACCAGTGAACTGAAAGCCAAACTGCTGGCTGACGATATCGTGCCTTCCCGTAATGTGAAAGTAGAAACTGCCGATGGTGTGGTTCAACTCTCCGGTACGGTGAAAACACTAGAACAGTCAGAGCGTGCGGAGAAAATTGCCAAAGCTATCGAAGGTGTGAAAAGCGTTAAAAATGATCTGGCTGTAAAACCCTAGGCTGTGTCCTTTAACTGCACGTGAGTGTCGCTTACGGTCATTTGTTCACAGGGCAAGGCGTGAGCGGTAATGTTTGGTGGGCCCAATAATCGGCGAGCAACGTAGCACTGCGTGCAAATAGCCTCAACACCTAAGGTGTGCGCCCCAAAAGCCCGTTCTCTGTGTTGTCGAGTTTGAACAGAGCCGGTTGTATTTTCTGATCGGTCGCCATTGAGGTATATAGCCTTGAATAATGCGGTGTGTGAAGGTTAATCCCATCAACTAAACTGGCTGATGGCTATGCGTTTTTCACTATGGTAAGGAGAGGCTTATGTTTCGTTGGGGCTCTATCTTTTTCATTATCGCTTTCATCGCAGGGACGTTGGGGTTTGGTTCCTTGGCTGGCAGTGCTGCCTGGGCGGCTAAAATTGTCTTCTTCATCGGTATTATTCTATTCCTGGTCAGTCTATTTACCGGCCGTCGGCGCCCTTAGTTTTTTTCGAAGTGTAACAAAGATTAATTTATTTTCTCGACATCTCGTGAGGTAAGTCATGAATAGCGACATCATTGTCGGCCGCTGGAAACAGCTGAAAGGCCAGCTATGGCAGGTGTGGGCGGAGTTTTCCGGCAATGATTATGCTTGGTTGTCTGGGAGTAATGGCTTCCTTTCTGGTGTGTTGCAAGAAGATTACGGAAAAGAGCAGGAAGCGCTATCCTCGGAAAAACGTTCACATTGAGGATATAGGGTTGGGACATAGAATACCTATCACGCTCGGCAATATAGAACCGTTGGCGTATAAACCTTACAGCGCAGGTAAAATGGCGCTGGTGTGTGAGGGTGGCGGACAGCGCGGAATTTTTACCGCAGGTGTACTGGATGAATTTCAGCACGCTAATTTTGACCCGTTTGAACTGATGATTGGCACTTCCGCTGGAGCGCAGAATCTCTCGGCTTTTGTTTGTGGCCAATTGGGTTATGCGCGGCGAGTGATCACCCGTTACACCACCTCTGTCAATTTCTTCAATCCGTTGCGTTTTGTACGCGGTGGGCATCTGATCGATCTCGACTGGCTGGTGGATATCACCTCACAAGAATTGCCACTGGCGATTGATGTTGCTGAACAACGGTTGAGCAATAACCGTGAGTTCCTGATGTGCGCCTGCCGGAGTGACGATTTCGAACCGACTTATCTGCGTGCTGAGCGGGCCAATTGGCTGCCTGCTATCAAAGCTTCCAGTGCTATTCCTGGTTTTTACCGCATGGGCGTTGAGCTCGAGGGTATCAGTTACCAGGATGGTGGGATCAGTGATGCTATCCCGGTAGAAGAAGCTTATCGTCGTGGTGCGGATACGATTGTTGTGATCCGTACTGTGCCTTCGCAGATGTATTACACGCCTCAGTGGATAAAACGCATGGAGCAATGGCTCGGTGACAGTAGTCTGCAACAGATGGTGCGAATCATGCAGCGTCATGAAGAGAGCTATCATCGTATTCAGCAGTTTATTGAGAAACCGCCGGGTAAATTGCGCATCTTTGAAATTTATCCCCCTAAGCCTTTGGCGAGCAATGCCCTTGGCAGCCGTTTGGCTTCTTTGAATAAGGACTACCATCTGGGCCGTCGCTGCGGACGCTATTTTTTGGCAACGGTAGGACACTGGTTGTTGGAACAGGAAAAGCGTGATGGTCTAAAGGTAAAAAACTCCCTTTCACGCAGTCTGTTACATCTGGAAAATATGCGGATGCCTTCGCCGATCATGACTGATGTTGAGGCACTATCTGGCTATAAGGCGCAATCTCAAACGCAACGAGTAACGCCAAAAATTATTCCGCCAGGCGATCTTCCCCCCGGTGGTGGAGAGAACCAGTGAGTTACGTTTTTGCCGATACTCACTGTCACTTTGATTTTCCTCCCTTTACTGGTCACGAGACGGAAAGCCTGGCGTTGGCGGCTCAGGCCGGTGTTCAGCAGATTATCGTGCCAGCGGTAACGGTGGATCGTTTTGAAAATGTGATCAAACTGGCGGGGGAGTATGCTCCGCTGTTTGCCGCGTTAGGGCTACACCCTTTATACATCTCACAGCATCGCGATGAGCAGCTTGAACAACTGGCTGATTTTCTGGCCATGCGGCCAGAAAAACTGGTTGCGGTGGGGGAAATCGGCCTGGATCTGTACATGGACGATCCTCAGTTTGTGCGTCAGCAGATGTTGCTCAAAGCGCAGCTGATGTTGGCGAAACGCTACGATCTGCCGGTGATCCTGCATTCTCGCCGTAGCCATGATCAACTGGCAGCGCTGCTGCGCCAAGCAGATGTCCCTCGCCGTGGCGTTGTGCATGGTTTTGCCGGTAGCTTAGCTCAGGCTCAAACCTTTATTCGCTTGGGGTACGCCATCGGTGTGGGGGGAACGATCAGTTACGAACGCGCTCAGAAAACCCGCCGCGTTATGGCACAATTGCCACTGAGATCTCTGTTATTGGAAACGGATGCGCCGGATATGCCTTTAGCCGGTTATCAGGGACAACCTAACCGCCCTGAACGGGCTGCTGAAGTATTTAAGATACTCTGTCAGTTTAGGCCGGAACCTCCGGATGAAATAGCCGACTCTCTGCTACAAAATGCCCAGGCTCTGTTTGCCCTACCCTCACACATGGCTCATTAATGTGATTAACTTCACATTATAAAGTTTTTAATTACTTCTAGTTGTATTCGCTTGTGACATAAAACGGGTCTCACAACATCAGGCCCAGTATAATTACTCACCGTTATCCCCCTTAGTCAATCCGTTGCAGTCATTGGGCTGGGGGCCTTTCTTTTTCGAAACAGGGATATTTTCGTATGCAACTCATTATGAGCCTGGTTGGTATGATGGTACTCATCGCCATTGCGGTACTGCTTTCCAACAATCGGCGTGCTATTAATCTGCGTACGGTGATCGGCGCATTTATCATTCAAATTTCTATCGGCGCGCTGGTGCTGTATGTACCCGTTGGGCGCCGCATTCTTGGCAGTATGTCTGATGGAGTGGCGAATGTTATCGGCTATGGTAATCAAGGGATTTCTTTCATCTTTGGTGGCCTGGTTTCCGATAAAATGTTTGAAGTCTTCGGTGGCGGTGGCTTTGTGTTCGCGTTGCGCGTATTGCCAGTGATCGTCTTTTTCTCCTCTTTGATTGCTGTGCTGTACTACCTTGGCATTATGCAACTGGTGATTAAGATCCTCGGTGGTGGATTGCATAAATTGTTGGGAACGTCACGGACTGAGTCGTTGTCGGCAACGGCGAATATCTTTGTAGGCCAGACTGAAGCGCCCTTGGTGGTTCGGCCATATATTGCCACCATGACTCAGTCTGAACTGTTCGCTGTGATGTGTGGTGGTTTGGCTTCTGTCGCGGGTTCGGTATTAGCCGGGTATGCTCAGATGGGAGTACCGCTGGAGTACCTGATTGCCGCTTCATTTATGGCTGCACCGGGTGGCTTGCTGTTTGCCAAGCTGATGGTACCGGAAACAGAAAAAACACACGATAAAGACGATGCAATGAAGTTGATTGCCGAAGAAGACCGTCCAGCTAACGTGATTGACGCAGCGGCTTCAGGTGCGGCATCCGGCATGCAACTGGCGCTGAATGTAGGGGCTATGTTGCTGGCATTTATTGCCTTGATCGCCGTTTTGAATGGGATATTGGGGGGGATTGGCGGTTGGTTCAACCATCCTGAACTCTCTCTAGAGCTGATCCTGGGCTGGATCTTCTCACCTATCGCTTTCCTGATCGGTGTGCCGTGGCATGAAGCGATGGTGGCCGGTTCGTTCATTGGTCAGAAGATCGTTGTTAACGAGTTTGTCGCCTTCATGAATTTCGGTGCTTACCTGCGCCCGGACGATGCTGTTGTTGCTGATGGTCTGCAGGTCTTGTCGCAGCATACCAAAGCTATTATTTCCTTTGCGCTATGTGGTTTTGCCAATTTGTCTTCTGTCGCGATCCTGCTTGGTGGGCTGGGCAGTATGGCACCAAACCGTCGTCATGATATTGCGCGTTTTGGCCTGAAGGCGGTTGTTGCAGGTACGCTTTCCAACTTGATGAGCGCCACTATAGCCGGATTTTTTCTGGCACTATAAGCGAAATTTCGGATCCTCAAGGTTGCAGAATTCATGGCCTCAACCTTTTCATACGGCCCTTTTGAGGGCCTGAAACAATTTATAACGGGCACACTGAGCGGTGCCCGTTGTTACTTAGAGTTCTGTTTAGTGAATATGTGTACAATCTGCCGTTGTTTCGTGACATTATTCACATATAATTTAAATTTGTTGCATAGCTATTTCATATAATGTGAATAGGAACACAAATAACTCACCGTTATCGTGTTCAAATAGTAATCAATGGCTGTTCGATACCGAAAGGCTATGTGCGGCGAGAAGGATCTCAGTTGCCGTCGTGGTTTAATTCCACACGCTATCTTCAAGGAACCAAGTCCGCTCGCCAACAATGTCCGTCCTCAGTTGGAGAGTTTTATGACCGAATTAACCGCAGCAGCGCAACGTGCGCTGAACTTGATGGATTTAACGACGCTGAATGATGATGATACCGACGAGAAAGTGATCGCTCTGTGTCGTCAGGCAAACAGCCCGGCAGGCCATACTGCCGCCATCTGTATTTATCCCCGTTTCATTCCTATTGCGCGTAAAACGCTGAATGAACAGGGTACGCCAGATATCCGTATTGCCACTGTTACCAACTTTCCGCATGGCAACGATGATGTAGCTATCGCCTTGGCGGAAACCCGTGCTGCTATCGCTTACGGTGCTGATGAAGTTGACGTGGTATTTCCGTACCGTGCCTTGATTGCCGGTAATGATAAGGTCGGTTTTGAACTGGTGAAGCAGTGTAAACAGGTTTGTGCCGAGGCCAATGTGCTGCTGAAAGTGATCATCGAAACCGGCGAGTTGAAGCAGGCTGAGTTGATCCGTAAGGCCTCCGAGATTGCTATCAAGGCTGGGGCTGACTTTATCAAAACTTCCACCGGCAAAGTCCCCGTTAACGCAACGTTGGAAAGCGCAGAGCTGATGATGACGGTGATCCGTGATATGGGTGTTGCCAACGATGTCGGCTTCAAGCCCGCAGGCGGTGTTCGCACGGCAGAAGATGCGCAGCAATACCTACAACTCGCCGATCGTATTCTAGGGAAAGGTTGGGCTGACGCGCGTCACTTCCGCTTTGGTGCTTCAAGCCTGTTGGCCAGTCTGCTGATCACATTGGGACATAGCACACAGGCTACAGGTAACGGTTACTGATTTTCTATCACGCGACCAGCTACTGTAACGCGCCTTAAAACAGGCGTGGTTATTGTTGGCATATCGATGGGTAAAACAGGGGGATGCCTTGTTCCTGGCACAAGAAATAATCCGTAAAAAACGTGATGGCCATACGTTGAGTGAGGCGGAAATCCGATTTTTCATCAATGGGATACGCGATAACGTGGTTTCCGAAGGGCAGATTGCTGCACTGGCCATGACCATTTACTTCCACGATATGACTATGCAGGAACGGGTAGCGCTGACGATGGCGATGCGTGATTCAGGCGCGGTACTTGACTGGAAAAGTCTGTCATTGAACGGCCCGATTGTCGACAAACATTCAACCGGCGGCGTGGGTGACGTGACTTCGCTGATGCTTGGCCCGATGGTAGCGGCCTGCGGTGGTTATGTGCCAATGATTTCAGGTCGCGGCCTGGGGCATACCGGGGGGACATTGGACAAACTGGAAGCGATCCCCGGTTTTAGTATTTACCCAGATGACGTTGTCTTCCGTAAGATTATCAAGGAAGTGGGGGTGGCGATTATCGGACAGACCAGTTCCTTGGCCCCGGCTGACAAACGTTTTTATGCCACACGTGATATCACAGCAACTGTGGACTCGATCCCATTGATCACCGCGTCTATTTTGGCGAAGAAACTGGCTGAAGGACTTAACGCTTTGGTGATGGATGTTAAGGTGGGATCTGGTGCATTTATGCCCACCTACGCACTTTCGGAAGATTTGGCACAGGCGATTGTTAGCGTGGCTAATGGGGCGGGTTGTAAGACCACAGCCTTGCTCACCGATATGAATCAGGTTCTGGCCTCCAGTGCCGGTAATGCGGTGGAAGTGCGAGAGGCCGTCCGTTTTCTGACGGGAGAATACCGTACCCCGCGTCTGCTCGAAGTGACTATGGCACTGTGTGTGGAAATGCTACTTTCCGGTGGTTTAGCCACTGACGATGCCGATGCCCGAGCCAAATTACAGAAGGTATTGGATAATGGTAAAGCGGCGGAAGTGTTCGGGCGTATGGTGGCGGCGCAGAAAGGACCTACCGATTTTATCGAACGTTATGATAGCTATCTGCCAGTGGCAACATTGAGCAAACCGGTTTATGCCGAAAAGCCGGGTAACATTATCGCGATGGATACCCGAGCGTTGGGAATGGTAGTGGTATCGTTGGGAGGCGGACGCCGCCGTGCCAACGACAGTATCGATTACAGCGTTGGGCTGACTCATATGGCTCGTCTAGGGGCGTTTGTTGATAATCAGCGTCCTTTGGCGGTGATCCACGCCAACGATGAAGAAAGCTGGCAGCAAGCTGCAGATGCGGTTCGCAGTGCGATGGTGCTGGGCGACAAAGCCCCGGCAATCTCCCCTGTGGTGTACAAACGCATCACAGAATGAGAATCACCGTTTAAAGAATCAGGATCGGTGGTTGTTTATCACTGCCGGTCATAGCGTGAAAACGCAGGAGAGCACAATGAAACGTACGTTTATTATGGTATTAGACTCATTCGGAATTGGTGCGAGCGCAGATGCTAAGCGCTTCGGCGATGAAGGTTCCGATACCCTTGGCCATATCGCTGCAGCCTGTGCGCGCGGTGAAGCTAACGAGGGCCGTAGCGGCCCGCTGACACTGCCAAACCTGAGCCGTCTGGGGTTGGGCAAAGCGGCTGAAGAGTCGACCGGTCAATTCCCACAGGGTTTAGATAAAAACGCTGAGATCATTGGTGCCTATGGCTATGCCAGCGAACTTTCTTCCGGTAAGGATACGCCATCAGGCCACTGGGAAATCGCCGGTGTGCCCGTGTTGTTTGACTGGGGATACTTTAAGGATGAACACAATAGTTTTCCTCAGGCACTACTGGATAAATTGGTTGAGCGTGCCAACCTGCCTGGCTATCTCGGTAACTGCCACTCTTCAGGCACGGTGATACTCGATCAACTGGCCGAAGAACATATGAAGACCGGTAAGCCAATCTTCTATACCTCTGCTGACTCAGTATTCCAGATCGCCTGCCATGAAGAGACTTTCGGCCTGGACCGTCTGTACGAGCTTTGTGAAATCGCCCGTGAAGAGTTGACCGAGGGGGGCTATAACATTGGCCGAGTGATTGCGCGTCCGTTCATTGGCGACAAGCCTGGTAACTTCCAGCGCACCGGTAACCGTCACGATCTTGCCGTCGAACCCCCTGCGGCAACCGTACTGAAAAAACTGGTGGATGAGAAAGGCGGCGAAGTGGTTTCTATCGGCAAGATAGCTGATATCTACGCCCATGTTGGCATCACCCAGAAAGTGAAAGCCACAGGGATCGACGCGCTGTTCGATGCCACCCTGGCCGAGATGGAAAAGGCGGGCAATAATACTATCGTATTCACCAACTTTGTTGATTTTGACTCTTCCTACGGCCACCGCCGTGACGTCGCTGGGTATGCTGCTGCGTTGGAGCTGTTTGATCGCCGTTTGCCTGAAATGTTGAAGCGGGTAAAAGAGGATGACATCCTGATCCTTACTGCTGACCACGGCTGCGACCCAACCTGGAGCGGTACTGACCATACCCGTGAGCACATTCCGGTTCTGGTGTATGGCCCCAAGGTAAAACCCGGTTCATTGGGGCACCGTGAGACCTTTGCTGACATTGGTCAGACTATTGCCAGCTATTTTGGCGTGTCGCCGATGGATTACGGTAAATCCATGCTTTGAAGTTGATGATGACACGTTTTTAGTCCGAAATACCTGGGCTTACAGGCGTGCTTTCAAATGACCACCACATTATTAGAAATGCTTTGAGGAAAGAGATTATGGCTACGCCACATATTAATGCTGAAATGGGTGATTTCGCTGACGTCGTTCTGATGCCGGGCGATCCGTTACGAGCAAAATACATCGCGGAAACCTTTTTGGAAGGTGCGGTAGAAGTTAACAGCGTGCGCGGTATGCTGGGTTTCACGGGAACCTATAAAGGCCGTAAGATCTCTGTAATGGGGCACGGTATGGGTATACCATCCTGCTCTATCTATGCCCGTGAACTGATTGCTGAGTTTGGCGTTAAGAAAATTATCCGTGTGGGCTCCTGTGGTGCCGTGCGCGATGATGTCAAACTGCGAGATGTAGTGATTGGTATGGGGGCCTGTACCGATTCAAAAGTGAACCGTATGCGTTTTAAAGGCCATGATTACGCAGCCATCGCGGATTTTGACATGGTGCGTAATGCGGTCGACGCTGCAGCAGCCCAAGGTATCCCAGCGCGTGTAGGTAATATCTTCTCCGCCGACCTATTCTATACACCAGACCCAGAGATGTTCCAGGTGATGAAGAAGTACGGCATCCTGGGTGTGGAAATGGAAGCGGCAGGCATCTACGGCGTTGCTGCTGAGTTGTATGAAGAGTTTGGTTGTAAAGCGCTGACCATTTGCACCGTATCCGATCACATTCTGCGTCATGAAGCGACCACTGCCGCAGAACGCCAGACCACCTTTAACGAGATGATCGTTATTGCACTGGAATCCGTGCTACTGGGCGACAACGCCTAATAACGTGTTGGGCGCAATGACTGCGCCCATCGACTTACTCACCTACGTATTTTTTTCTCTTCTTCCTGCTTCCTATCGCCATCGCTTTTTGCCGTGTTCTCTTCCTCTAACGGGGTGTTAGCGGTCAACAGATAAGGTGATTGCTGCCAACGGCTACGGCGGCCTTGAAGCAATGTGCGTGCCAGGATAATACCAATCGCCAGTGCCATCAGGATCATCAATCGTAACAGGTTGGTAGTATTGTCCACCTGTTTGGATTCGGTAGCCAGCACGTGCGTATCCAGCGTTACGCGGATAAAGCCAAGTGGGCCATCTTTACCCTGAATGGATTCTACGATTTGGTGATTAAAGTAACTGCCTGCACGCTTGCCATCGAGCGCCAGGCGATCGCGCACAGTGATCTGCTCACCGGAATGTGCAATCAAAGACCCGTCAAATTTGTAAACGCTGGCATCGAGTATCCTGCTATGGGAGGTCAACTGTTCTAAGGTGCTGGTGATCCGTTGATTATCGATGTTACTGGTGTCTTCTAATAATGGAACCAGGCTGAAAGCGACTTGTCGGGTGAGCGTTTGTGCCAGTTCTTCCACCTGTTCCGAACGTGCCATCTGGTGGCTCAGGCTAAAATAGGAGGCTCCTTGCATCAAGAGCACCAGTAATGCCAGACAGATCAGAATGATAGCGGTACGATGCAGGTGAAATTTCAGTTTAGCTTTAGCCATGGGCTTCCTTGAGGATAATACTTGCCGGTTTTTCGTACCGTTACATTGTAGCCAGCAGCGGCTCCTTTGGCTGCGACTCGAAATTCATCGGGTAATATGTTGCCAGAAGCGGTAGCGATAGGATAGCTTGATGCGTTGTTTTATCACGCTGTGTTTTTCAGGAGTCAATAATGCCGAATCGTCTGACCTATTGCGATCTCCCAGAGGAGATTTCTCAATGGCCGGGGCTTCCCCTTTCGCTTAACGGCGATGAAGTTATGCCGCTGGATTATCGAGCTGGCCATACCGGTTGGCTATTATATGGCAGAAAACTGGATAAAGAGCGTCTCACACAGTTCCAACGCAAGTTGGGAGCTGCGATGGTGGTTGTTACGGCCTGGTGTGTGGAAGACTACCAGGTGGTTCGTCTGGCGGGCACGTTGTCTGCCCGCGCCAAATTACTGGCGGCAGAGAATGGGTTAGATGTGGCCCTATTGGGCAAGATCCCGCATCTACGCACTCCGGGCCTGTTGGTGATGGATATGGACTCAACGGCGATCCAGATTGAGTGTATTGACGAAATTGCCAAACTGGCAGGGGTAGGGGAACAGGTTGCTGAAGTGACTGAAAGAGCCATGCGTGGTGAACTCGATTTTACCGCCAGCCTGCGGCAGCGCGTTGGTACATTGAAAGGTGCTGACGCTAATATTCTCAAGCAGGTTCGTGATGAGCTGCCATTGATGCCAGGGTTAACCAGCCTGATTAGTAAACTCCAGGCGTTAGACTGGCATGTGGCGATCGCTTCCGGTGGTTTTACCTATTATGCTGAATATCTGCGTGACAAGTTGAAGTTGGTTGCCGTGGCGGCTAATGAGCTGGAAATCCGTGATGGCAAACTGACCGGTGAAGTGCTGGGACCGATCGTTGATGCAAAATATAAAGCTGATACCTTGATTGCGCTTTCAGAAAAACTGGGTATCCCCGCGCATCAAACCGTAGCGATAGGTGACGGTGCCAACGATTTGAAAATGATGCAGGTGGCTGGGTTGGGTATTGCCTACCATGCGAAACCCAAGGTTTATGAGAAAGCGCAGGTTTCGATTCGTCATGCCGATCTGCTGGGTGTGCTTTGTATCCTCAGCGGCAGTTTGAAACAGGATTTGAGGTAAATTGTGGCCAAAGCAGTAAAACGGGCGTTTGTATGTAATGAGTGCGGTGCGGATTATCCGCGCTGGCAGGGGCAATGCAGCGCTTGTCATGCTTGGAACACTATTACAGAAGTGCGTTTGGCTGCTGCCTCTTCCTCTTCTGCCCGCACCGAGCGTTTCAGTGGTTATGCCGGTGATGCCGGTGTCAGTAAAGTTCAGAAGCTTTCTGACATCAGCCTGGAGGCTCTGCCGCGTTTCTCTACGGGATTCGTCGAGTTTGATCGCGTGCTAGGAGGCGGTGTAGTACCGGGCAGTGCGATTTTGATCGGCGGAAACCCTGGTGCAGGAAAAAGTACGTTACTGTTGCAGGTGTTGTGCAAGCTCGCCGAACAGATGAAAACGCTGTACGTCACAGGTGAAGAGTCTTTGCAACAGGTCGCCATGCGTGCCCATCGTCTTGGTTTACCGACTGAGGGGTTGAACATGCTGTCGGAAACCAGCATTGAGCAAATCTGTCTGATCGCTGAACAGGAACAACCCAGGCTAATGGTGATCGACTCCATCCAGGTGATGCATATGGCAGATATCCAGTCCTCTCCTGGCAGCGTGGCACAGGTACGCGAAACGGCAGCTTATCTTACTCGCTTTGCCAAAACACGGGGCGTAGCGATTGTCATGGTGGGGCATGTCACCAAAGATGGTTCTCTGGCCGGGCCTAAAGTACTGGAACACTGTATTGATTGCTCTGTGTTGTTAGACGGCGATGCTGATTCACGTTTTCGCACGCTGCGCAGCCACAAAAACCGTTTTGGTGCGGTCAATGAGCTGGGGGTGTTTGCCATGACGGAGCAGGGACTGCGTGAAGTCAGTAACCCTTCTGCTATTTTCCTTAGCCGTGGTGATGAGGTCACTTCGGGCAGTTCAGTGATGGTGGTGTGGGAAGGAACTCGGCCATTGCTGGTGGAAATCCAGGCGTTGGTGGATCACTCCATGATGTCTAACCCGCGTCGGGTAGCTGTTGGGCTTGAGCAGAATCGTCTGGCGATCCTGCTGGCCGTTTTGCATCGCCACGGCGGGTTGCAAATGTCCGATCAGGATGTTTTCGTCAATGTGGTAGGGGGGGTCAAGGTGACTGAAACCAGCGCTGATCTAGCGTTGTTGTTAGCTCTGGTCTCCAGCCTGCGTGACCGCCCGTTGCCTAACGATCTGGTGGTGTTTGGTGAAGTCGGGTTGGCAGGGGAAATCCGCCCGGTGCCGAGCGGCCAAGAGCGTATCTCTGAAGCAGCAAAGCATGGCTTCAAGCGTGCTATCGTTCCTTACGCCAATGTGCCAAAGAAACCTCCGGCTAATATGCAGGTGTTTGGTGTCAAAAAGCTGGCGGATGCTCTGAGTGTTTTGGAAGAGCTCTAAATCAGCCGTAACATTTTCTTGTTTAGTATATTATACCCAATCGCTTTCCCGTTGCAGCTAGGTGACTCGTTTGCCCATTTCTGTCAGTGGCCAGAGGGCGGGCTCAGGCAACAACGCTGCAGCTTGAAAGATTAAGGGGATATAAACAGGGGAGAGGCTATGCGGCAGTTCGATTACTTAAAAACGGCGATCAAACAAAAGGGATGTACATTACAACAGGTGGCCGATGCAAGCCGCATGACCAAGGGTTATCTCAGCCAACTGTTGAACGATAAAATTAAAAGCCCGAGTGCACAGAAGCTAGAAGCGTTGCACCGTTTTCTAGGACTTGAATTCCCGCGTCGTGAGAAGAAAGTCGGCGTAGTGTTTGGTAAATTTTACCCGTTGCATACTGGCCACATCTATCTGATCCAGCGTGCTTGTAGCCAAGTGGATGAGTTACATGTGATCCTGTGCCACGATGAACCACGCGACCTTGCACTGTTTGAGAATAGTTCGATGTCACAACAGCCGACGGTCAGCGATCGTCTGCGCTGGCTGTTACAAACCTTTAAATACCAGAAAAACATCCGCATCCATTCCTTCGATGAAAAAGGCATTGAACCTTATCCGCATGGCTGGGATGTGTGGAGTAACGGTATGAAGCAGTTTATGGAACAAGAAGGGATCATCCCGAGTTTTATCTACTCGAGTGAAGCCTTGGATGCCCCGCGCTACCGCGAACATCTGGGTATCGAAACCATACTGATAGATCCAGAACGTTCCTTTATGAATATCAGTGGTGGCCAGATCCGCCAGGACCCATTTCGTTACTGGGATTATATTCCAACGGAAGTGAAACCTTTCTTCGTTCGAACCGTAGCTATCCTGGGGGGAGAATCCAGCGGTAAGTCAACGCTGGTCAATAAGCTGGCAAATATCTTCAATACCACCAGCGCCTGGGAATATGGTCGTGATTATGTATTTTCACACCTGGGGGCGATGAAATGGCACTTCAGTATTCGGACTACGACAAGATTGCTCTAGGGCAGGCGCAATATGTAGATTTTGCGGTGAAATACGCCAATAAAGTGGCCTTTATTGATACCGACTTTATTACAACTCAGGCGTTTTGCAAGAAATACGAAGGGCGGGAACATCCCTTTGTTCAAGCGTTGATCGACGAATACCGTTTCGACCTGGTGATCTTGCTGGAGAATAACACGCCATGGGTGGCGGACGGTTTACGCAGTCTCGGCAGTTCTGTCGATCGTAAAGCTTTCCAACACCTGCTGGAAGAGATGTTGCATGCTAATGACATTGAGTATGTTCACGTCGAATCCAGTGATTATGAAGAACGTTTTCTGCGCTGCGTTGACTTGGTTAAACAACTGCTAGCCGCTGATGCCAGCCGTCTGGTTGAGACCCCGATGGGGACGTGCTGAGATTGAAAAAGGCTTGGTACAATGTGATTGCCGGTGACGAACAAGATAAAACCAAGCTTGGGAAACTAACATTTAGTATGTATGCAACAAAAGAATTTGAAGCAACAAACCCTATTTTCGAGGATAGATTAGGTGACGCTCTTTATATTGCTTCACGAATAACTAATTAATAAAAAGCCTCCGAGGAGGCTTTTTATTAAATCAATAGATAATCACCAGTTTGCCCTGCATATGCCCTTCTAACAACTTGCTGTGAGCGGCGGTGAGCGTTTCGACGGTTAACCCCTGCAGTGTTTCGCTCAGCGTAGTCGTCAACTTTCCTTGATCCAGCAACCGCGCTACTTTCTTGAGGATCTCTCCCTGCTGGGCGATATCCGGTGTCGTAAACATGCTGCGTGTAAACATGAATTCCCAATGCAGCGCAGCGCTTTTCAGCTTCAGCGCGTTCTGATCCAGTGGTTGGCGGTTTTCCACGATGGTACAGATGTGTCCAAGCGGAGCGATTAGCTCGCTGATAGCTTCCCAGTGCCCATCTGTATCATTCAGGCACAGGATGTAATCCACACTTTCAATACCCTCTTTCGCCAAATTACCTTTCAGATCGCGGTAATCTACCACCAGATCGGCACCGCGCTCGTGGCACCAGTTGGCAGACTCTGAACGTGAAGCGGTAGCAATCACTTGTACCTTGCTACGTAGTATGGCCAAGGGGATGGCTAATGAGCCGACACCGCCGGCACCGCCGATGATCAGAAGAGTTTTGCTGGCGTCTGCCTCCTGAATCTTCAGGTGTTCAAACAGGGATTCCCAAGCGGTGAGCGCGGTCAATGGTATCGCGGCGGCTTCGGCCCAGTTCAATTTACGCGGCTTGCGCGCGGCGATCCGTGAGTCAACCAACTGATGGGTACTGTTGCTGCCGGGGCGGGTAATGTCACCGGCATACCATACTGCATCCCCTGGTTTGAAACCGTCGACGCTGCTGCCGACTTCGACAACAACACCGCTAGCATCCCAGCCGAGGATACGTGGCTGCTGCAAGCCATTCTTTTGTAGGCCTGCATGAACCTTGGTGTCCACTGGGTTAACCGAGACGGCTTTCACTTCCACCAGTAAATCATATGGACCCGGCGTCGGTTGTTCTGGGGTGATTTCGATAAATTTTGCAGGGTCTTTAGGATCGACAGCAATAGCTCTGATTGACATAACGGTACTCCAAAAATAATAGGCGTTTTTCTGGCGGGCTGTGTTGGCATTGGGCGCGGATGACCGCGCCCGATAAGAGTTTACTTGGTGACTCTTTTGTATTTGATGCGGCGGGGTTCCAGCGCATCGGCACCCAGAGTACGCTTTTTGTACTCTTCGTATTCGGTAAAGTTACCTTCGAAGAACTCCACCTTGCCTTCATCCTGATAGTCAAGAATGTGAGTAGCAATACGGTCAAGGAACCAACGGTCGTGCGAAATCACCATGGCACAGCCAGGGAATTCCAACAGGGCGTTTTCCAGAGCGCGCAGGGTTTCGATATCCAGGTCGTTGGTGGGTTCATCGAGCAGCAGCACGTTGCCACCCACTTGCAGCAGCTTGGCCAGATGCAAGCGGCCTCTTTCACCACCGGAGAGCTCGCCGACGCGTTTGCCCTGATCGACACCTTTGAAGTTAAAGCGACCCACGTAGGCACGACTTGGCATTTCGGTGTTACCGATGCGCATGATGTCCTGACCGCCAGACACTTCTTCCCACACGGTTTTAGCGTTGTTCATGCTGTCGCGGAACTGATCCACAGAGGCTAGCTTGACGGTATCACCCAACACAATGCTGCCAGAGTCAGGCTGCTCTTGACCGGACATCATGCGGAACAGCGTGGATTTACCCGCGCCGTTCGGGCCGATAATCCCGACAATGGCCCCTTTGGGCACTGAGAATGAGAGATCGTCAATCAGTAAACGATCGCCGTAGGACTTGCGCAGATTAGAGACTTCAACCACTTTATCCCCCAAGCGAGCGCCTGGTGGAATAAACAGTTCGTTGGTTTCGTTACGTTTCTGGTACTCGGTGCTGTTGAGCTCTTCGAACCGTGCCAAACGAGCTTTGCCCTTAGATTGGCGTCCTTTGGTGCCTTGACGTACCCACTCCAGCTCTTTTTCGATCGATTTACGGCGTGCGGCTTCGGCAGAGGCTTCCTGCGCCAAACGAGCATCTTTCTGCTCCAACCAGGAAGAGTAGTTGCCTTCCCAGGGAATGCCTTCGCCACGGTCTAATTCAAGGATCCAGCCCGCCACGTTATCCAGGAAGTAACGGTCGTGGGTGATCGCCACAACGGTACCTTCGAAGTCGTGCAGGAAGCGTTCCAACCAGGCAACAGACTCTGCGTCTAGGTGGTTGGTCGGTTCATCTAGCAACAGCATGTCCGGTTTTTCGAGCAGCAGGCGGCACAGCGCAACGCGGCGGCGTTCACCACCAGAAAGGGTAGCGATTTTGGCATCCCATTCTGGCAAGCGCAGCGCATCGGCGGCGCGTTCGAGCTGGGTATTGAGGTTGTGGCCATCATGAGCCTGGATGATCTCTTCTAGACGGCCTTGTTCGGCGGCCAGTTTATCGAAGTCTGCCCCTTCTTCTGCGTACAGTGCGTACACTTCATCAAGACGCTTCAGCGCACCTACCACTTCCGCCAATGCTTCTTCTACCGACTCACGGACGGTATGCTCCGGATTGAGCTGCGGTTCCTGCGGCAGATAGCCGATCTTGATGCCCGGTTGCGGGCGTGCTTCACCTTCGATATCGGTATCGATACCCGCCATAATGCGCAGCAGGGTAGATTTACCTGCACCGTTCAGACCGAGTACGCCAATTTTGGCCCCAGGGAAGAAACTCAGGGATATGTTCTTTAGAATATGACGCTTCGGCGGAACCACTTTGCCGACGCGATGCATGGTATAGACGTATTGAGCCACGTTGATCCGAGCCTCTCTATCAGTTTTTATAGGATGTCTGGCGGCACGAGTGTAGCCCGTTTCAGCACCAGATCCCAGACCTGCCACCACGATCGTTGAATATACCTGTTAATGTGCCTCATTAGGTGAAGTTTGCTGCTTTTTCGAGGCTGCAATAGCAAAACGCCCGGCATTATATACCGGGCGTGAGTATCACTTGCTGAAGGCGTTATGACGTCTTTTGGGGCGTTGAGATAAAACGATTAATAATCCATTTCTCTACCTCAACAATCAGGAACAGCACAATAGCGATCATCAGTGTCACACCCCAGTAGAACAGCGGCAATGGAGCGGTGCCAAACAGTGAGTTCATAAAGGGGAGATAAATAATGGCCATCTGCAATAGCAGTAACACGCCACTTACCAGCCACAGCCCCTTATTCATGAACACTTGGCGGTTGAGTGAGAAGCGATCTGCGGTGCGGCAGTTGAACATGTAAGCCCACTGTGCCGTTACCAAGGTTTGCAGCAATACGGTGCGGATCAGTTCGCTACTGTAACCGCGTGGCTCCATCCAGGCTTCGAGCATAAAGGCACTGACAGCGATTAGGATCCCGACGAAGGCGATACGCCACATAGCATGGAGATCCAGCACATTACTGCCTGGTATCCTGGGTTTACGGTGCATTAGCCCTTTTTCGGCGGGTTCATAGGCCAAGCCAAACGACAGCGTTGTAGACGTTGCCATATTCATCCATAGGATCTGGATAGGTGTCAGCGGGAGCATGGCACCGGCCAGAATAGCGATAATAATCAGTAAGCCTTGTGCCAGGTTGGTCGGCAATACGAATAGAATGGTTTTCTTCAGGTTGTCATAGACCCGACGCCCCTCTTTAACCGCATTGGCAATGGTGGCGAAGTTATCGTCAGTCAACACCATGTCTGCGGCTTCTTTGGTCACTTCGGTACCCTTGATCCCCATCGCGATACCGACGTCAGCCTGTTTCAGCGCTGGTGCATCGTTGACGCCGTCACCGGTCATCCCGACCACGCCACCTTTATCCTGCAAGGCTTTCACCAGACGCAATTTATGCTCTGGGCTGGTACGGGCAAAGATATCGTAACGTACAGCGGCCGCTGCCAGTTCTTTATCATCCATATGTTCCAGTTGGGAACCGGTAATGGAGTCTTGGCTGTTGCCGATACCAAGCATGGCACCGATTGCCATCGCGGTTTTTTGGTGATCGCCGGTGATCATTTTCACCCGTATCCCTGCCTGTTGGCATTCAGCAATAGCAGCGACGGCTTCTGGACGTGGTGGGTCCATGACTCCGGCAATACCGATAAACACCATCTGTTGGCAGATGTCTTCATGAACTAGTTCCACTTTGCCATCTGGCGCGGTTTTACTGGCTGCTGCAACCATGCGTAAACCCTGCTCAGCAAAGCGAGACATCTCGGCTTCCCAGTAGTCACGGCGGAACGGTTGAATACCGGAGTTTGTCAGTTCAAACTCACACAGAGAAAACAGTACATCAGGCGCACCGGTAAGGAACACTTGATGGTTTCCCGCTACTTGGCTGCGGACTGCCATGTACTTGTAGCTGGAGTCAAACGGGATTTTGGCCAGTTGGCGTGTTTCGCCCAGTTGCAGTTTTGCTTTCATCGCCAGGACTTTCAGCGCCCCCTCAGTCGGGCTGCCTGTGACCACCCAGCGGCCGTTTTCCTCCTGTTTTACCTGGCTGTCGTTACACAAAGTGATAGCGGTGATAAATTGGATCAGTGGAGGGAAATCCTGCACCTGCACTTGCTTGTCACTATCGATGGGGAAGATACCGCCAACGGGTTGGTAACTTTCTCCTTCAACGCGGAAAGCATGGTCGGCCATGATGACGTTTTTTGCTGTCATTTCGTTCATGGTCAGGGTGCCGGTCTTGTCAGAACAGATTACCGTCATGGAGCCTAGGGTTTCTACCGTTGGCAATTTGCGGATGATGGCACGGTTACGCGCCATCGTCTGTACACCCAATGACAGGATTATTGAGATAATCGCGGGTAGACCTTCGGGCACTGAAGCTACCGCCAGGCTGATCAGCGCCACCAAAAGTTCACCGAGCGGCATATCACGCAGAGTAAAGGCAAACAGGAACAGCAGAACCATCATCACTAGGATCAGGATGAAAATCCCTTTGCCAAGATTATCCATCTGTTGCAGCAGCGGCGTGCGTTGGGTTTTAACGGCGGAAATCATTTCGCTGATGTGGCCAAGCTCGGTGTGCCCTCCAGTCGCAATGACCACGCCTTTGGCGTTACCGGCACTGATCGTGGTGCCTGAGAATAATAGATTGGTGCGATCGCCGATCATTACTTCTTCTGTAATGGCATCAGTTTGTTTGGAAACAACGGTGGATTCGCCGGTCAGGATGGCTTCCTCAACCTGTAGGTTATGGGATTCAATCAGCCGCAGGTCTGCGGGAATTTTATCGCCCGGGCGCAACAATACGATATCACCAGGGACCAAGTCTTCGGCATTTACCGTATGGTTAATGCCGTCACGTACCACGACCGCTTGGCTGGAAAGCATATTTTGAATGCCTTTCAGCGATTTCTCCGCGCTATTCTCTTGCACGAAACCAATCAGTGCGTTAATCACGGCAACGCCCAGAATAACAACGGTATCGATCCAATGGCCCATGATGCCTTTCAGGAAGGCGGCGCCGAGCAGAATGTAAATAAGGACATCGTTGAAGTGCGCAATAAAACGCATGAACGCGCTTTTTCCGGCTTTTTCTGGTAGTGCATTCGGACCAAATTTTTGCAGGCGTTGCTTAACTTCTTGTTCACTCAGACCAGTATGCTGGCTATTTAAATGTTGGAGTGTGTCTTCAATATCATACTGATACCATGCTTTATCCGGTTTCGGTGGCTCATGGTAGCCGCTTGAGGTCGGTGTTGGCATTTAAGCTTCTCCTGAAGTAAGTCGGACATAATTTGCTATCTGCCTTGGCCCCTTTTCGTTGAGTGAGTCAAGTATGCAAATGTTTTTCTTTTAACGTCTACAGCATGTAATTTTTATAAAAATGAATGACTACATACAAAACTATAGAATACCGTTTGGTCTGTGATGGAAACATTTGCAGACTCCGCTGAATTATAAAAACCTCTTTTTCTCATTGGCCTAGAGCTTTTCCTGTGATAATTGCCTAAGGTACAAAAGCGCTTATAACCTATGAATGGATAAACGTTTTTGTTGTCTATGCTAAATTCGAGGCTGTGTCCTTTAACAGCACGCAGGTGTTGCCGCAGACCCAAAAGCCCGTTATCAAGGCGGAGGGACCCTTCGCTTGAAGCCCGACAACACAGAGAACGGTTGAACGGTGTTCATTCGGGCTGTAGGCATTGTGCGCAAGGAAAGGCGTGAGACACTCAGAAACCAGTTTCACAGCCCCGCTAATTGTTGATACGGTGTGGCAATCGCATAAACCGATCCTTGTAAGACGACCCAGTGAGGAAAGAGTAAGTATGGTAAAGGTGGACAAGTTGCGGCTTTTGGCTTTAGGCCTTTGCCTCACAGTATTTTCTGGTGCGGTATTGGCAGACTCTTTGGATGCCCAGCGCCAACGTTATCTACAAATAAAGCAGGCTTGGGACGGTAATCAGATGGAGGTGGTGCAGCAGCTGATGCCCACGCTAAAGGATTATCCGTTGTATCCGTATCTGGAGTATCGCCAATTGACTCAGGATCTCGGTTCCGCCAGCGTGACTCAGGTCAGCCAGTTCTTACAGCAGCACCCAACGTTGCCGCCTGCTAAATCGCTTTCATCCCGTTTTGTCAATGAGCTGGCACGCCGAGAAGACTGGCGCTCATTGCTGGTATTCAGTCCGCAGGAGCCAAAATCTGCCGCAGCGCGTTGTAATTATTATTATGCCAAGTGGGCTACTGGCGATCAGCAAGCAGCTTGGAAAGGGGCAGACGATATCTGGATGAATGGTCAATCCCTGCCTGCCTCTTGTGACAAACTGTTCAGTGTCTGGCAGGCTGCCGGTAAACAAACGCCATCGAATACATTGGCGCGCATGAAACTAGCTATGAAAGAGGGAAATAGCAGCCTAGTGAACGCCCTGTATCGCCAGCTTCCTGCTGAGTATCAGACCATGGGCGATGCGTTGGTACGTTTGCAAAAAGATCCCAGTACGGTAGAGTCTTTTGCTCGCAACGTTGGCCCAACAGATTTTACACGTTCGGCAACCATTATCGCTTTTGAGCGTTTTGCTCGTCAGAATGCGGAAAGCGCCCGTGCTATGATTTCAACCGTTGCCCGCCTGCAGAAGATGAGTGAAAGCGAGAAACTTGAATTGGAAGAGGCTGTGGCTTGGCGTTGGATGGGAAGCGATGCGACGTTTGAACAGGCTCAGTGGCGTGATCAGGTGATCCTACGCAGTCAATTGCCAGCGTTGCTGGAACGCCGTGTTCGTATGGCGTTAGGGGCAGGCGATCGCCAGGGGTTAAAAACCTGGTTGTCACGTTTACCTGAAGACTCGCGTGATAAAGACGAATGGCGATACTGGCGTGCGAGTGAGTTGATCAATGACGGCCAACGCAGTGAAGGTGAGGCGATACTCCGTAGCCTGATGAATCAACGCGGTTTCTATCCTATGGTTGCCGCGCAAAAGCTGAATGTTCCTTATCCCGTCAAGGTAGCCGTGGCGGCTAAGCCCCAGGCAGATTTAGTTCAGGCACCAGAGATTGCTCGCGTCCGTGAACTGATGTACTGGAATATGGATAACCAGGCTCGTAACGAATGGAGTGCATTTGTGGCCAGCCGGAATCGCTCCGAACAGGAAGCACTGGCGCGCTATGCTTTTGAACAGAACTGGGCTGACCTAAGCGTACAGGCCACAATCGTGGCTAAACTTTGGGATCACTTAGAGGAGCGCTTTCCTCTGGCATGGCCGCAGGAGTTTCGACGTACGACAGAGGATAAAGGTATTACGCCAAGCTACGCCATGGCGATCGCTCGTCAGGAAAGTGCCTGGAATCCTAAAGCTCAATCACCGGTGGGGGCGGCAGGCTTAATGCAGGTCATGCCGCGGACTGCGCAACATACGGTAGAAAGGTACGGTATTCCAGGCTATTCCAACCCAAGTCAACTCTATGATCCAAAAACCAACATTACTATTGGTACCCGTTATCTCGAGTCGGTCTATCAGCAATTTGGTCGTAATCGCATTCTTGCTGCGGCCGCCTATAATGCAGGCCCTTCAAGGGTGAACACCTGGTTGGCCAATACTGACGGGCGTGTTGATGCTGTCGCTTTTGTGGAGAGTATTCCGTTCTCGGAAACACGTTCTTACGTGAAGAACGTGTTGGCTTATGACGCATTTTATCGTTACTTCATGCACCACCCAGCGAAAGTGCTGACTGATGCTGAGTGGCAAAGACGTTATTAGGCTATCGCTTTTAATTGCTAGTGGTGCCGTAACATTCTCAAGAGAGCAATGGCAATCTGTTTAGATTGTCATTTTGCCTATCCTGCCTTTTGAAGGATAACGGGTCTATGTTATGCTGCTGTACTAGTTAAATAGTATGGTGGCTGTAATGACCCAATTATCACTTAACGACCCTGCACTTTCAGAACAAGGTAATGAAGATTGGCTGCGTTTTGTTGCACTGCTGCAGAATTCATTTTCTCAGGATTTGCACCAGCAACTGATGCAATTGTTGTTGACGCCAGATGAACGCACTGCATTGGGAACAAGGGTGAGAATTATTCAGGAGCTGATGCGAGGGGAAATGAGCCAGCGTGAACTGAAGAATCAACTGGGGGCAGGTATCGCTACCATTACCCGTGGTTCTAACAGTCTCAAGGCGGCAACCCCTGCGCTTAAACAGTGGCTGGAGCTACAACTGCTGGGTGATCAATAACATCACCCAGGTCAATTATTGATGTGGTGTGTTGATGATGTGGCTACGATAAACAGGATTATGAAATGGCACCAGCGCTAGGAGTAACGCTTGGTGATAAACGCTGGAACGACTCAATCTGCCGTCAGTAAAAATGCTGATTGCGCCACCTTGGCGTTTAACGTCGGTGTTTCCCGTCAGCAAGGCCATTTCACTGCCCAATTCGCGGCCAGCTCGAATTCCCTGTAAAATTGATTCTGGCAACATCAGGCTCGCAGAACGCGATTCGCCACGAATTGTTGTATTTTCTATAGTCATCCAGGCGAATGTCATGTTCTCCTCGATCCCGGCTTCGACTCCGACCCAGAAGTCGGCTTCTGGTCGTACTTGCCGTGCTTCCATGACGCGCTGGCGTGCGCCGGTTCGGGTTTCGGCATTACCAATTGGCTGCAGTGATACGCCGCTGGCGACGTCAATAGATTCTATGCGACATTGGTCAGCGCCAAAGGTATCTGCAAAGGCTGATTGAATAGCCTTGATCTTTGCAGGGTTGGTAGTTGCAGCGACAACATGATACATAACGGGTTTAGCTTCCTTAATGTGAGGCTGTATCTTGCCATTTTTTTGAAAGCCAGTTCGGCATATTCAAATGCAAAGCGAGATACTCGCCACAGATAAACTCAAGTTTCACGCAGTATAACGGAAAAGAAAAATGTTACAGGTATACCTTGTTCGCCATGGCGAAACGGAATGGAACGCGGCACGCCGCATTCAGGGACAATCTGATAGCCCATTAACTGCAAAAGGTGAACACCAAGCCCATCTGGTTGGCGAGCGCGTTAAGCGAGAGCGCATCACTCACGTGATTACCAGCGATCTGGGCCGTACCCGTCGCACAGCACAAATTATTGCTAACGCTTGCGGTTGTGGTGTTATCGAAGACGTAAGGCTGCGAGAACTGCACATGGGCGTTCTGGAAGAACGTCTTATTGACAGTCTGACACCGCAAGAAGAGCTGTGGCGTAAACAGATGGTTGATGGTACTGCGGATGGTCGTATCCCTCAAGGGGAGTCTATGGTGGAATTGGGTGTGCGCATGCGTGCTGCACTTGAAAGCTGTCTGGCGCTGCCGCAAGGCAGTAGACCATTGATGGTTAGCCACGGAATCGCTTTGGGTTGCTTGATCAGCACAGTTCTGGGGCTACCTGCCTATGCCGAACGCCGTATGCGTTTACGAAACTGCTCGCTGTCCCGCGTTGACTACCAGCAAAGCCAATGGTTGGCTGCTGGGTGGATTGTCGAGACGGCTGGCGATGTTTCACACCTGGACATGCCTGCGCTGGATGAACTGCAACGCTAGCGGCGTATTGGGATCAGATAATCGCAATAGATCTCTGTGGGGGCTTGAGATTGTCTGTTTACATCTTGTGGGTAGAAGCGTTCGACATCCTGACCCTTACGACGGATTAACGCCAGTGTGGGTAAGCAGGTATCGTATAGCATCAGAATGAAATCTTGCAGGCCTGAAGCGGCGCCTTGATAGCTGAACATGGCATAATCCCCTCCTTGCAGTACGATTGGTAGGCCTTCCTGTATGTTGGATGGTATGTGGTGGGGATCCAATGCCGTGGTGTAGAGCACTTCTTGCTCGTCGTCTTTTTCCTGACTTGGCCTTGAATGATGCAGGCCGTACAGCACTGAGGGCAATGTTTTAACTTCGCCCAGATACTGGTGCCAGAATTGTAAGCGTAGCTCGGTGCGAAAGCTGGATAACTGCTCCAGAGTGCAGGAATAGCTCTTTGTTAAACCAATGAGATGCAACTCTGGTAGGGTGACAAATTGAGGTGTTGGTAAAGTGAATGAGTCCAAGCGGATTGGAGCGCAAATACCAAATGCTTTCCAATCTTCTGCACGACGATAAAGCGCCGGAGTTTGGGCAAATTGCTTTTTGAATGCACGGGTAAAAGTCTGTTGTGAGTCAAAACGATATTGTAAGGCAATGTCCAGAATGGGGCGGCTGGTCAGACGTAATGCAACAGCGGCTTTTGACAGTCTTCTTGCCCGAATGTAAGCGCCTATAGCATTACCTGTAATATCTTTGAACATCCTTTGTAGATGCCATTTGGAATAACCTGCTTTGGCTGCCACGTTGTCGAGTGATAAAGGTTGGTCCAGATGGCTTTCCAGCCAACTGAGCAGATCACGAATGATACCTGCTTGATCCATGGATCGTCCTCGTAGAACTTAGGGGGCCGAAACCCGAACTGTTTAATTTTTCATGCTGGCACCTAACAACAATGGACTATTTATCAATATGTTGCATTGCATGCTGTGCCTTTTCCATATGCTGAGTGCAACGGCAAAGGTATACAGGGGGCATGTAGAAATAGCGATGCCGCATCATAGCAATTTTTTACCCCCACGACTCACAAAGATTTTTGTAGCGTCTTGTGCTAAAAGGTGGGTTCTGGTTCAAGAAATCCCTCTTTGTTAGCTTGGAATATAAGCCTTCTCAATCGTAACCTTGTTATTCGGCAAGCGATACTCCCGGAGTTAAGTGAATGAAAAAAGAATGGATATTTTTGCTCGGTCTGGTTTGCGCGACAGTGAACGGTGCGTTGGCGGAGCAGGTGGGGTCGGTGGATACGGTGTTCAAACTGTTCGGCCCGGATCATAAAATAGTGGTTGAAGCGTTCGATGATCCTGATGTTAAAAATGTAACCTGTTATATCAGCAGAGCAAAAACAGGGGGGTTAAAGGGCGGGCTTGGCTTGGCTGAGGATACTTCGGATGCCGCTATTTCCTGCCAGCAGGTTGGCCCGATCGTGTTAAGCGATAAAATCAAAAATGGTAAGACAGAAGGGAGTGTGGTGTTTCAGAAACGCACTTCTCTAGTGTTTAAAAAGCTGCAGGTGGTACGTTTTTATGATGCTAACCGTAACACGCTAATCTACCTGAGTTATTCTGATCGTGTCATTGATGGTTCACCAAAGAATGCCTTGAGTGCAGTACCGATCATTCCTTGGAACGAAAGCAAGTAAAGCTATACTATAGGGGGTCAGCATGCTGATCCCCTTTTGAATCAGGCTTATTCCTCCAGTTCTCCGCAGAAGCGATAGCCTTCACCATGGATAGTGGCAATGATCTCTGGCGTATCTGGCGTAGATTCGAAATGTTTACGAATGCGGCGGATGGTAACGTCTACCGTGCGGTCATGTGGTTTCAGTTCACGGCCGGTCATTTTCTTCAGTAATTCGCCACGAGACTGGATTTTGCCTGGGTTTTCGCAGAAGTGTAGCATAGCGCGGAATTCACTACGTGGCAGCTTGTACTGTTCCCCTTCCGGGTTGATTAATGAACGACTATTTATATCCAGTTCCCAACCGTTGAACCTGTAGCTTTCAACCAATCTACGTTCGTCACCCGTATTACTCAGATTCATTGTACGAGACAGCAGGTTGCGTGCACGAATGGTCAGTTCGCGGGGATTAAACGGTTTGGTGATGTAATCGTCAGCGCCGATTTCCAGGCCAAGTATTTTATCTACTTCGTTATCACGCCCTGTCAGGAACATTAACGCAACACTAGCTTGTTCACGAAGTTCACGTGCGAGCAGTAAACCGTTCTTTCCAGGCAGATTGATGTCCATGATAACCAGGTTGATATCATTTTCAGACAGAATATTGTGCATTTCAGCACCGTCATTGGCTTCATGAACAATATAGCCTTCCGCCTCGAAAATGCTCTTCAGGGTGTTACGAGTGACTAACTCGTCTTCGACAATCAGAATGTGCGGGGTCTGCATATTTGCTACCTAAAATTGCCAACAAAATAGAAAATAGGAAGTACAGAAGTCTTGGCTTTCTTGATGGAGGGCAGAGATACTGCTCACATTCCCTCAATACCCATTGCTCTTCAGGATACAAGAGGGCAATTGCCACCTGTATTTTGAAGTCATTTGGATATATATCAAACGACTTAAGTACGTAAACTCGTTCTTGATGCACTTTCCATCAATGTCAACAAGATCGCTAGCTTGGTGGGGATGCTATGTCCTACAGCCCCAATGATGCCAAAACGGCGCATATCCTAACCCTATTAACAGCAACATAACAGTATGTACCGAATTCACCACCCAACAAAACTGCGCTTTGTTGACATATATCAAATTCAATAGTAGCACGTTAACAGATTTGTGAAAAACACTTATAGATATGGCGAGTTATGACACAGAACGGCAAATTCTGTGAACGATTCAGCAATTTTAAGTCTTATACGTTATAAAATTTTTAATATAGTCTTTAGTTTAAAATAACCTTATGAATAATATTGTTATTTTTTTGTGATTTGTATATATGATGAATTCATCGTATTTATTGACTAAATATTCTATTTAAATATGTTTCATAAGGCTGATCTTGATTATGTTAATATTATGTAAAAATAATTCAGAGCCTCAAAGCAGCCAAATAACGATATTCTCAATAACTCAAATTGCAGAAGGCCGAAAGCTTGGGAAAAAATCTGCCGAGAGCAGATTTGAACACGGTTTGCGCTGGACCGAAAGGACAAGTGCCATTGATAGGCCAAGTTACTGAGCTTGGCCTATATGCAGACAACTTGAAGTAGGACTAGGCTGTGCCTATTGACTGTTAGCGGCACTTGCGTGCAGCAAGGGGCACAACGCAGTATAAACTTCACAATTCCGCTGGAGTATTAATGCAGCTTCATATCGTGTTAGTGGCACCCGCTCGACCAGAAAACGTTGGCGCAGCGGCTCGTGCGATGAAAACTATGGGATTCACCTCATTGCGTATTGTAGACAGTGAAGCCCACTTACAACCCGCAGCTCGCTGGGTGGCTCATGGTGCAGGTGACATTATTGACTCGGTACAGACGTTCCCAACACTGGAGCTGGCACTGACGGATGTGGATTTTACCATTGCGACCACGGCACGAAGCCGTGCCCGTTTTCATTACTATTGCACCCCACAACAGCTGACTGAGCAACTGTTGGAAAGGCAAGCATGGATCCAACAGGCTGCATTGGTATTTGGTCGCGAGGATTCAGGGTTGACTAATGAAGAACTCGAATTGGCCGATTTACTGACTGGTGTGCCAATGATTACTGATTACCCTTCACTTAATCTCGGGCAATCAGTGATGGTTTACTGTTATCAGCTTGCAGAATTGATGTCAGTTAAGGCACCACAGGAACATCTTGTCGACGCCGGGCAACTGAAAGCATTGCGCCGGCGGGGGGAGGCGTTGTTGGAAAACCTTGAGGTGGCGGATGACCAAAAATTGCGCGATTGGTTCCATCAGCGGCTGGGAGTTTTGCAACAACGGGACATCGTTATGCTACATACCTTGTTGCACGATATAGAAAAAAAATTGATGAATTGATGATGGCGTTTTTGATTTTTTTTTAGATTAATCATCTGTTAGTTTGGTTTTTAATTGGTTTTTTATTCTGCAATTATGTTTTTATCTGTATCATCTCAAAAATTTTTCGTTGAGTATTAAATGAACAGAATAAAGAAATTATTTGACTTGGGAAGACGATTGCTTTAACCAGTAGAGGTGACAGAAATTCTAATGAGACAGACAGACGAAATGCGAAACATCAGCCTGAACACCACAATTATTACCACAACCGATACCACAGGTAACGGGGCGGGCTGACGCGTACAGGAAACAACAGAAGAAAAAAGCCCGCACCTAACTAGTGTGGGCTTTTTTTTCGGCATAAATTCAGGAGATAACAGAAATGCGAGTGCTGAAATTTGGTGGAACCTCGGTAGCGAATGCGGAACGTTTTCTGCGCGTTGCCGACATCGTGGAAAGCAATGCACGTCAGGGACAGGTGGCCACGGTATTGTCCGCACCCGCCAAGATCACCAATTATTTAGTGGCAATGATTGAAAAAACGGCAACGAGTCTCGATATTCAGCCTACGATGAGTGATGCCGAGCGCATCTTCGCTGATTTATTGACGGGTTTGGCACAAGTGCTGCCTGGTTTTGAGTACGATCGCCTGAAGGGATTGGTCGATCAGGAGTTCGCCCAGTTGAAACAGGTATTGCATGGTGTTGCATTGCTGGGCCAGTGTCCTGACAGCGTCAATGCGGCTATCATCTGCAGAGGCGAAAAGCTCTCTATTGCCATTATGGAGGGAGTATTCAAAGCCAAAGGGTATCCGGTCACCGTGATCAACCCGGTCGATAAATTGTTGGCGCAGGGGCACTATCTGGAATCTACTGTGGATATTACCGAGTCCACACGACGCATAGCCGCGTTGGCCATTCCTGCCGACCATATTGTGCTGATGGCGGGCTTTACTGCGGGTAACGATAAAGGCGAACTGGTGGTGTTGGGGCGTAATGGTTCCGATTATTCCGCTGCGGTACTGGCTGCCTGCCTGCGTGCTGACTGTTGCGAGATCTGGACTGATGTGGATGGTGTTTATACCTGCGATCCACGTACGGTGCCCGACGCCAGATTATTAAAATCGATGTCCTATCAGGAGGCGATGGAGCTCTCTTATTTCGGTGCCAAGGTGCTTCATCCCCGAACCATCACTCCGATTGCCCAGTTCCAAATTCCCTGCCTGATTAAAAACACCTCTAACCCGCAAGCCCCCGGCACGTTAATCGGCGGTGAAGGCGTGGATGACAATATGCCGGTAAAAGGTATCACCAACCTGAATAATATGGCGATGATCAACGTATCAGGGCCAGGAATGAAAGGGATGGTGGGTATGGCGGCACGGGTGTTTGCCGTGATGTCCCGGGCCAAAATTTCGGTCGTTCTGATCACCCAGTCCTCTTCCGAGTACAGCATCAGTTTCTGTGTGCCCCAGAGCGAGCTGCAACGCGCGCGTCGTGCACTGGAGGATGAGTTCTACCTGGAGCTGAAAGACGGCGTACTGGAGCCACTGGACGTCATGGAACGCCTCGCGATCATCTCTGTCGTGGGTGACGGTATGCGAACGCTACGCGGCATTTCTGCGCGCTTCTTCTCTGCACTGGCCCGTGCCAACATCAATATTGTTGCAATTGCCCAAGGGTCGTCAGAACGTTCGATTTCAGTAGTCGTCAGCAACGATTCTGCGACCACCGGGGTGCGTGTCAGCCACCAGATGTTGTTCAACACCGATCAGGTGATTGAGGTATTTGTGATTGGCGTTGGGGGGGTAGGTGGTGCGCTGATAGAGCAGATCTATCGCCAACAACCTTGGCTAAAGCAAAAACACATCGAACTGCGTGTTTGTGGTATTGCCAAT
Source organism: Serratia sp. UGAL515B_01 (assembly GCF_033095805.1). Taxonomy (NCBI): domain Bacteria; kingdom Pseudomonadati; phylum Pseudomonadota; class Gammaproteobacteria; order Enterobacterales; family Yersiniaceae; genus Serratia; species Serratia sp. UGAL515B_01. The sequence continues at coordinate 529,997 of NZ_CP109901.1, forward strand.
TCGCGCGCTATGCTGACGGATGTTCACGGTATTAATCTCGAAAGCTGGCGTGATGAACTGGCGGGCGCAAAAGAGCCGTTTAATCTTGGCCGCTTGATCCGTCTGGTGAAAGAGTGTCATCTGCTGAACCCGGTCATTGTTGACTGTACGTCCAGCCAGGCCGTGGCCGATCAGTATGCTGATTTTCTGACAGATGGTTTCCACGTGGTAACGCCAAACAAAAAAGCCAACACTTCGTCGATGAACTACTATCAGCAACTGCGCACCGCCGCAGCAAAGTCACGCCGCAAATTTCTGTATGACACCAACGTGGGGGCTGGCCTGCCTGTTATCGAAAACCTGCAAAACTTGCTGAATGCTGGTGATGAATTGACACGTTTTTCTGGCATCCTGTCTGGCTCACTATCCTTTATTTTCGGCAAGCTTGATGAAGGAATGTCGTTGTCTGCGGCCACATCACAGGCCAAGGCCAACGGTTATACCGAACCCGATCCGCGTGACGATCTTTCCGGAATGGACGTTGCCCGCAAACTGCTGATCCTGGCTCGTGAGACGGGTTATGCGCTTGAACTGGGCGATATTGAAGTTGAGTCGGTACTACCGCCATCCTTCGACGCTAGTGGTGATGTGGAAACCTTTATGGCGCGTTTACCTGAACTGGATACTGAGTTCAAACGCCGCGTGTCTACAGCGGCAGAGGAAGGTAAGGTATTACGTTATGTTGGCGTAATTGAAGAGGGCCGCTGTCAGGTACGTATTGATGCGGTCGATGGCAACGACCCATTGTACAAAGTCAAGAACGGCGAGAATGCATTGGCCTTCTATAGCCGTTACTATCAACCATTACCGCTAGTGCTGCGTGGTTACGGTGCCGGTAATGATGTGACCGCTGCAGGTGTGTTTGCCGACCTGTTGCGCACACTGTCATGGAAGTTGGGAGTCTAATATGGTTAAGGTGTATGCACCGGCCTCAATTGGTAACGTAAGCGTTGGATTCGACGTACTGGGAGCTGCAGTTTCCCCCATCGGTGGCACACTACTTGGTGATTGCGTAAGTGTGGAAGCAGCCTCTCGGTTTAGCCTGGAGAATGGCGGGCGTTTTGTTGGTAAATTGCCGACCGATCCGAAAGAGAACATTGTTTACCAATGCTGGGAACGTTTTTGCCAGGAAATTGGCCGTGAAATCCCAGTAGCGATGCGCTTAGAGAAAAATATGCCGATCGGTTCTGGATTGGGCTCCAGCGCTTGTTCGGTGGTAGCAGGGTTGATGGCGATGAATGAGTTTTGCGACAATCCTCTCGATAAAATGCAACTGTTGACGCTGATGGGCGAACTTGAAGGGCGTATTTCTGGCAGCGTGCATTACGACAATGTTGCGCCTTGTTATCTCGGTGGCTTGCAATTGATGCTGGAAGAGGAAGGCTATCTCTGTCAGGAAGTTCCTTGTTTTAAAGAATGGCTCTGGGTAATGGCTTACCCGGGTATCAAGGTTTCTACGGCGGAAGCACGTGCTATTTTGCCAGCGCAGTATCGTCGGCAGGACTGTATCGCCCATGGTCGTAATCTGGCAGGTTTTATTCACGCTTGCCATACCCAACAACCGCGTCTGGCGGCCAAGATGATGCAGGATGTGATCGCTGAACCGTATCGCACCCGCCTGCTGCCTGGTTTTACCGAGGCGCGTAAAGCGGCACAGGATATTGGTGCGCTGGCTTGTGGCATTTCCGGTTCCGGCCCAACGCTGTTTGCCGTTTGCGATGACGGTGCTACGGCTCAGCGCATGGCTGATTGGCTGACTAATAACTATCTGCAAAACGATGAAGGTTTTGTTCATATTTGCCGTCTGGATACTGCCGGCGCTCGACTATTGGATAACGCATGAAACTGTACAACCTTAAAGATCATAACGAACAGGTCAATTTTGCTCAGGCGATCAAGCAGGGTTTGGGTAAACAGCAAGGGCTTTTCTTTCCGCTGGAATTGCCTGAATTTGAATTAACACAAATTGACCAACTGCTGGAAATGGATTTTGTCACCCGCAGCACCAAGATTTTATCCGCTTTTATTGGCGATGAGATTGCTGAAGAAGCGCTGTATAAACGTGTAAAAGCTGCTTTTGAGTTTCCTGCACCTGTGGTGCAGGTTGAGAATGATATTGCCTGTCTGGAGTTGTTCCATGGCCCAACGCTGGCGTTCAAAGACTTTGGTGGCCGTTTTATGGCGCAAATGTTGGCAGAAGTGGCGGGTGATGAACCTGTTACTATCCTAACTGCGACTTCCGGTGATACTGGTGCTGCCGTTGCTCATGCGTTTTACGGGTTGAAGAACGTGCGTGTGGTGATCCTGTATCCGAAAGGCAAGATCAGCGCGCTGCAGGAAAAACTGTTCTGTACTCTGGGGGGCAATATCCACACCATAGCGATCGACGGTGATTTTGATGCTTGCCAAGCGCTAGTTAAACAGGCGTTTGACGACCAGGAATTGAAAGAAGCTGTCCATCTGAATTCGGCAAACTCGATCAACATCAGTCGCTTGTTGGCGCAGATCTGTTACTACTTTGAAGCCGCTGCACAATTACCACAGGAAGCCCGTAACCAATTGGTGATTTCTGTGCCAAGTGGTAACTTTGGTGATTTGACCGCCGGGTTGTTGGCGAAATCCTTAGGCCTGCCGGTAAAGCGTTTTATCGCGGCCACCAATGCTAACGATACCGTGCCACGTTTCCTGAATAATGGGCAATGGCAACCGCATACCACGGTGGCGACCCTTTCCAACGCTATGGATGTCAGCCAGCCAAACAACTGGCCCCGAGTGGAAGAACTGTTCCGTCGCAAAGTGTGGCAGCTCAAAGATTTGGGGCGTGGTGCGGTGAGTGATGAAACGACAAAAGACACGATGAAAGAGCTGGCCGCCTTGGGGTATATCTCAGAACCTCATGCGGCGATTGCCTATCGCCTTTTGCGTGATCAACTGAAAGAAGGGGAGTTTGGCCTGTTCTTAGGCACCGCACACCCCGCCAAGTTCAAAGAGAGTGTGGAAGCCATTCTTGATCAGGCGTTGCCTTTGCCAAATGCTTTAGCTGAGCGCGCACAGTTACCTTTGTTGTCACATAATATGGCAGCCGATTTTGCTGGGTTGCGTCAATTTTTGATGACTTTGCCAGCGTAAGTTTCTACCGGCCCCTCTGCTGTTGAAAGGGGCCACTACTTTATTGTTCAGGGCGTTTGAATACCAATTCGTTACCGGCAGAAGATGCCTCGTCGAAGGCATATCCTTCCAGATTGAAATCAACCAGTTGTGCTCTTTTTTTCAGGCGGTTCTTGATGATAAAGCGGCTCATGAGTCCACGTGCTTTCTTGGCATAGAAACTGATGACTTTATATTTGCCGTTTTTCTCGTCAAGGAACACCGGTTTGATCAGTGACCCCTTCAACTTGGTCGTGACTACCGACTTAAAATATTCATCAGAAGCCAAATTAACGATCACGTCGTCCCCTTGTTGCTCCAGCGCTTCGTTGAGTTTTTGGGTGATTCGGTTGCCCCAGAAGCTATACAGGTCTTTACCTTTTTGGGTCTCCAACTTGAGGCCCATTTCTAGCCGGTAGGGCATCATCAGATCCAGCGGGCGCAAGACACCGTAAAGGCCAGACAACATTCGCAGATGTTGTTGTGCAAAATCGAAATCCTCTTCGCTGAAGTTTTGGGCCTGTAAACCGGTATACACATCGCCTTTGAATGCTAACAGGGCCTGGCGCGCATTTTCTAGGGTGAATGCAGGTTGCCACTCTGCAAAGCGTGCGGCATTGAGGCCGGCGAGCTTGTCGCTGATACCCATCAGGCTGGAGATTTGTGCAGGTGTTAGCAAACGGCAAATTTTGATCAATTCCGCTGACTCATTCAGTAACTCAGGGTGCGTAAAGCGTTTGGTCGCTAATGGGTTTTCATAATCCAAAGTCTTGGCAGGTGAAATAATAACGAGCATGAGCACATCCTGTTTTATCTAAGTGCGGGTACTGTAGCAAAAAGTGCATCACATCAGGAGTGACAGGGCGAACTTTGCGCACACTCTGATGGTGTTAGCGCTGTTTGAGAGGTTTCCAAATACCGGGTTCTAACTGAGACTCCAGTTCTGGATAACGACGAATATCAAACGTGGGAGATTTGCCAATCAATCGTTGGTGGTTGTAGTCTTCTGCCAGTTTGAGTGCGACGTCTGACAGTAAAAGGATCGCGGTCAGATTAGTGATAGCCATCAGGGCCATGGTGATGTCGGCCATTTTCCATACTAATGCTAATTCTGCGGTTGAACCGAACATGACCATTCCCAAGGTAATGCAGCGGAAAAGTAGCAACACGACGGGATGATTACGTTCAAGGAAGATCAGGTTGTTTTCTGCGTAGGCATAATTGGCAATGATTGAGGTAAAGGCAAAGAAGAAGATGGCAATCGCGACGAAAGGCGCGCCCCATGAGCCAACAGCCAGGGATAACGCTCGTTGAGTCAGTTCAATGCCACTGATATCGGTAGTGGGGTGATTCAGTGCACCAGAAGCCAGAATGATCATTGCCGTTGCAGTGCAAATCACGATGGTATCGACAAAAACGCCAAGCATTTGTACATACCCCTGTGAGGCAGGATGAGGTGGGTAAGGGGTTGCGGAAGCTGCCGCATTAGGCGCTGAGCCCATCCCCGCTTCGTTAGAGAACAGCCCACGCTGTACGCCCTGAGTCATCGCTTGGGAAATAGTGTAACTCAGGGTGCCAACGGCCGCTTCTTGAAGACCAAAAGCACTTTTGAAAATCAACGCCAGAATTGCTGGGATATGCTCAATGTTTTGGCCAATTATCCAGAGCGCCAGCAACAGATAGGCACCAGCCATAAGAGGAATGATTTTTTCTGCTACGCGAGCGATGGAACGAAGACCACCAAAGATCACGATACCACTCAGAGTAACCAGAGCAATCCCGACGTACATTGGGTTGAAATTAAAAGCAACAGCGCTGGCCTGAGCAATCGCATTGGCTTGTACCGCATTGAATACCATACCGAAAGAAACAATCAGGAAAATCGAAAACAGGATACCCATCCAGCGCATACCTAGCCCTTTTTCCATATAGAAAGCGGGGCCACCACGGTAGTTGCCGTTACCATCTTTGGTTTTATAAAGCTGGGCTAGAGTATTTTCAATGAAAGATGTCGCCATACCTATGAAGGCGATCAGCCACATCCAGAAGATAGCTCCAGGGCCACCGGCAGTGAGTGCTATCGCTACTCCTGTGAGATTACCGGTGCCGACACGTGCTGCCAGCGAAGTACATAATGCCTGGAAAGAAGAGATACCAGCACGGTCGCTTTTTGTGCTGTTTTTCAAAACTGAAAATATGTGGCGAAAGTGGCAGATCTGTATGAATCGTGTACGCAGAGTGAAATAGATCCCGGTACCCAGCAGCAAATAGATCAGTACCGAACCCCAAAGGATATCGTTGATAAAGTTGATCAGGTCCGTCACCGGTTTCTCCTAGTTCAATTCTGTAACGTATTGTGCTTATGTCATCATAGGGCAGAATACGTTAAAGCAATATTTACAATAGATTAGCTAAAATTATCGCAATCAAATGTTATTGAGATTTTTCTTGTTTTATAGCTTTTAATACTTAATTTGGCAAAAAATTAACATAATTTGTACTGCTGAGAGTGCATTAATACCGTCCTGTTTATTCGTTATTTACGAATTTTTCTGGCGTAAACGGTTGCACATACAAGGATAAAACCACCATTGTCTGGACATGATTTTCCCGCCTTGCACCTCGCTTCGTGCATGTTATTATCAGCCTAGGGCAGGATTGAACGATGCCAAAAGTTCATGCACAAACGATGAGATAATGCCAACATGACCGATAAATTAACTTCCCTACGCCAGTTCACTACAGTGGTTGCGGATACGGGGGATATTGCCGCAATGAAGTTGTATCAACCACAAGATGCCACAACTAACCCTTCTCTGATCCTTAATGCCGCTCAAATTCCTGAATACCGTAAGCTGATTGACGATGCCATCGCTTGGGCGCGTGAGCAAAGTAACGATCGTGATCGGCAAGTGGCCGATGCTGCCGATAAACTGGCAGTTAATATCGGTCTCGAAATCCTGAAATTGGTTCCGGGCCGTATTTCCACTGAAGTAGATGCACGGCTCTCTTATGACACGGAAGCGAGCGTTGCCAAAGCTAAGCGCCTGATCAAACTTTATAACCAAGCGGGCATCGGTAACGATCGTATCCTGATCAAGCTGGCTTCAACCTGGCAGGGTATTCGTGCCGCGGAACGCCTGGAAAAAGAAGGTATCAATTGTAACCTGACACTGCTGTTCTCCTTTGCACAAGCGCGGGCCTGTGCCGAAGCCGGTGTTTATCTGATCTCCCCCTTTGTTGGCCGTATCCTTGACTGGTATAAAGCCAATGGAGATAAGAAAGAGTTTGCGCCGCATGAAGATCCGGGCGTGGTGTCTGTATCTGAAATCTACCAGTACTACAAACAACATGGTTATGAAACCGTCGTGATGGGGGCAAGTTTCCGTAACGTTGGTGAAATTATTGAACTTGCAGGATGCGACCGTTTAACCATCGCTCCTGCATTGCTGAAAGAGTTGGCCGAAGCTCAGGGCACTCTAGAGCTCAAATTGTCCTATACCGGGGAAGTGAAAGCACGGCCAGCACCGCTGACTGAGCCTGAATTCTATTGGCAGCATAACCTGGACCCAATGGCGGTTGAAAAACTGACCGATGGTATCCGCAAGTTTGCTGTAGACCAAGGCAAGCTGGAAAAAATGATCGCCGACCTGCTGTAATAATGGCAATACGTGCGGATAGAGGTGGCCTAGGCCACCTTTTTTTATTGCTGATATCCACGCTGCTGAGCAGACACCGTATACTTTTGCCATTAATCCCTTTTCCATCGTTCCAACACGCTTCAAAAAATCTTGATTGGCACTATAGAAAGGGAAGACAGGCTAGGAAATGAACCTGCCTGAAGTCAATTAGCGACAGAGGTTAAGCATGGACACATTACGTATTGGTTTAGTTTCTATTTCTGACCGCGCTTCTGGGGGAGTTTATCAAGACAAAGGGATCCCAGCATTGGAAGCATGGTTAAGCCGGGCATTAGCGACATCGTTCAAACTGGAAACGAGGCTGATCCCTGATGAGCAGATGCTGATCGAGCATACCCTGTGCGAACTGGTGGATGAAATGGGATGCCATCTGGTATTAACGACTGGCGGGACAGGCCCGGCTCGACGCGATGTTACCCCCGATGCCACATTGGCGATCGCCGATCGTGTGATGCCTGGCTTTGGCGAACAAATGCGGCAAATCAGCCTACATTTTGTACCAACGGCAATTCTTTCACGTCAGGTCGGTGTGATCCGTAAACAGGCGCTGATTATCAACCTGCCAGGGCAACCCAAGTCGATCCAGGAGACGCTGGAAGGTGTGAAGGACCCACTGGGTAAGGTGGTGGTTCACGGTATTTTTGCAAGTGTTCCCTACTGTATACAGTTGTTGGATGGCCCCTACGTAGAAACCCACGAGACAGTGGTTAGCGCATTTCGTCCCAAGAATGCACGCCGTGAGATAACACTATGAGTTTGTGCAATCTGTAAAAATTGTTCAGCCGATCTGGTGTGAAAATAATTTGCCGTTATAGTAATGTTCTTTTTACAGGCAGCCATTGTGCTTTTTCTGTTTTTGTTTCCTCTAACGGTATTTTATGCATCTCGATAACAATCGTCGGCTTAACCGGCAAGACTATAAGACTCTGACGTTAGCTGCCTTGGGCGGTGCGTTGGAGTTTTATGACTTCATCATTTTTGTTTTCTTTGCGGCAGTCATGGGTGATTTGTTTTTTCCAGCAGACATACCAGAATGGCTTCGCCAGGTGCAGACTTTTGGTATTTTCGCAGCGGGTTATTTAGCAAGGCCGCTGGGGGGGATCATCATGGCGCATTTTGGCGATCTAGTGGGCCGAAAAAAGATGTTCACCCTGAGTATTTTGCTGATGGCATTACCCACGTTGGCAATGGGCATGCTGCCAACCTATGCGAGTATCGGCATTGCTGCCCCCTTATTGCTGCTGTTAATGCGTATACTGCAAGGTGCGGCTATCGGTGGTGAGGTTCCAGGAGCCTGGGTCTTTGTGGCTGAGCATGTGCCACGTAAGCGTATCGGTTTTGCCTGTGGCACGCTCACTGCGGGTCTAACTGCCGGTATTTTGATTGGTTCGCTGGTGGCTACCCTTATCAATACCACGCTCAGTCAACAAGCTATCCATGACGGTGGCTGGCGTATTCCATTCTTCTTGGGCGGTATCTTTGGCCTGTTTGCCATGTACCTGCGCCGCTGGTTGCAGGAAACCCCTGTTTTTATTGAGATGCAGACGCGTAAGGCGTTGGCGGAAGAGCTACCGCTCAAGTCTGTAGTAGTAAACCATAAGAAAGAAGTGGTTGTGTCGATGCTGCTGACTTGGCTGTTGTCCGCAGGCATTGTCGTTGTGATCCTGATGACACCAACCTACCTGCAAAAACAGTTTGGCATTGCCCCTGCATTGTCGCTGCAGGCTAACAGTGTTGCTATTGTGATGTTGATAATTGGGTGCATTGTATCGGGTTCGGCCGCGGATCGTTTTGGCGCCAGCAAAACCTTTATTGTCGGCGGTCTTCTGCTAGGTGCGTGTAGCTGGTTATTTTATCAGTCAGTAGGAACGCATCCAGAGATGTTGTTTGCTACTTACGCTTTAGTGGGGTTCAGCGTCGGTATCGTAGGTGCAGTGCCTTACGTAATGGTAAAGGCTTTCCCGGCTGAAGTGCGATTTAGTGGGATCTCGTTTTCATATAACGTTGCATATGCCATTTTTGGTGGTTCAACCCCGATACTTGTCACGTTGCTTATGAAGCTAACTCCGTTAGCCCCCGCTTATTATGTCCTGACATTGTCTGCGGTAGGTTTGTTGCTGGGGATCTATTTTCACCGTGATTTGAACAGTGATAAACACGATTGACCGAAAAAAGCCCTGCTGTTTTACCTAGCAGGGCTTTTTGGTCACGCAACGAAACCCCATCACTACTAGGCAGTGACTGCGGCTTGTGCTTTCGGTTGGACTTCAACAGCACCGATCGGCAACACGGTACGTCCTAACTGCTCATTGATGACTTCGGCCATGGCCAGATAAATAGCGCTGCCACCGCAGATGATCCCTTCATAACCGGCAAACGTCAGGATCGCGTGGTTACCAGTCATATTGCCCACGGCCAGCAGGGCGAATAACAGTGTCAAGCTAGCAAACACGAACTGTAGTACGCGGTTTGCACACAGCGTTCCAAAGAACATAAACAGAGTAAATACACCCCATAGTGCCAAATAGGCACCAAGGGACGCGGCGTTGCTTGGTTCCGCCAGGCCCATACGCGGCAGCAGTAGCAGGCCTACCAGGCTCAGCCAGAAGCAGCCGTAGGAGGTAAAAGCGGTCAAGCCGAAAGTATTGCCTTTCTTATATTCAAGAATGCCGGCAAAAATCTGTGCCATGCCACCGAAGAAAATCCCCATACTGATGATGACGGAAGTCAGTGGGAAAAAACCGGCATTGTGGAGGTTCAGCAAGACGGTGGTCATCCCGAAGCCCATCAGACCCAGTGGGCCAGGATTCGCCAACTTGTTGGTATGCATATTTCCTCTGTGATAACAGAATTTTAATGAAAATGGATAAGTGAGTTAATAAGTGGCTCGAATGGACGAAAAAACCATAATTGCCATTAAAGCGCGCGGCATCATAATGATCCCCACGGAAGGAAACAATGATCTGATAGCTGTTAAAAACGAATATTTTTTTATTCTGACCCTTGATGCTGTTGCGGATGGCCCCATCTTATTGTCAACCGCAGTTGCTAACCGTGGGTAAAACTGAACCCGTGGGCAGTTGAAAAGTAAAAAACAGCCCGCATATAGGTTAGCAACCTGACCAATTATGAATTTATTAGTGGAGATGTTTAGATGGGCAAAATTATTGGTATCGACCTGGGTACAACCAACTCTTGTGTAGCAATTATGGATGGTGCCAAGGCAAAAGTGTTGGAAAACGCTGAAGGCGATCGCACCACTCCTTCAATCATTGCATACACACAGGATGGTGAAATTTTGGTTGGTCAGCCTGCTAAGCGTCAGGCGGTTACCAACCCACAAAATACACTGTTTGCGATCAAACGCCTTATTGGCCGCCGTTTTCAGGACGAAGAAGCACAACGTGACAAGGCCATTATGCCTTATAAAATCGTTGAAGCTGACAATGGTGATGCTTGGCTGGAAGTGAAAGGCCAAAAAATGGCACCACCGCAGATTTCAGCTGAAGTGCTGAAAAAAATGAAGAAAACAGCAGAAGATTACCTGGGTGAGCCGGTAACTGAAGCGGTTATCACTGTACCAGCCTACTTCAACGATGCTCAGCGTCAGGCAACCAAAGACGCCGGTCGTATTGCTGGCCTGGAAGTTAAACGTATCATCAACGAACCTACTGCAGCAGCACTGGCTTATGGCTTGGACAAAGAAGTAGGCAACCGCACTATCGCAGTCTATGACTTAGGTGGTGGCACTTTCGATATCTCAATTATTGAGATCGACGATGTTGATGGTGAGAAAACCTTTGAAGTATTGGCAACCAACGGTGATACCCACCTAGGTGGCGAAGACTTCGACAGCCGCCTGATCAACTATCTGGTTGAAGAATTTAAGAAAGATCAGGGCATGGATCTGCGTAACGATCCGCTGGCAATGCAGCGTTTGAAAGAAGCAGCCGAAAAAGCGAAGATCGAACTTTCTTCTGCTCAACAGACCGATGTTAACCTGCCGTATATCACCGCAGACGGCAGCGGTCCAAAACACATGAATATCAAAGTGACCCGCGCTAAGCTCGAGTCACTGGTGGAAGATCTGGTTGCACGCTCCATCGAACCGTTGAAAGTAGCACTGAAGGACGCAGGTTTATCCGTTTCTGATATTCAGGATGTGATCCTGGTCGGTGGTCAGACTCGTATGCCAATGGTTCAGAAGAAAGTTGCTGATTTCTTTGGTAAAGAACCACGTAAAGACGTTAACCCAGACGAAGCCGTTGCGGTTGGTGCTGCAGTTCAGGGCGGTGTGTTGGCCGGTGATGTGAAAGACGTTCTCCTGCTGGACGTTACCCCGTTGTCACTGGGTATCGAAACCATGGGCAGTGTTATGACGCCGCTGATCACCAAAAACACCACGATCCCAACCAAACACAGCCAGGTGTTCTCTACTGCGGAAGATAATCAAGCTGCAGTGACCATCCATGTGCTGCAGGGGGAACGTAAACGTGCAGCGGACAACAAGTCATTGGGGCAGTTCAATCTTGACGGTATCCAACCTGCACCACGCGGTATGGCGCAGATCGAAGTGACTTTCGATATTGATGCTGACGGTATTTTGCATGTATCTGCCAAGGACAAGAATACGGGTCGTGAGCAGAAGATCACCATTAAGGCATCTTCAGGCTTGAACGAAGAAGAAATCCAGAAAATGGTGCGCGATGCAGAAGTAAATGCTGAAGCAGACCGTAAGTTCGAAGAGTTGGTGCAGACGCGTAACCAGGCGGATCATCTGGTACATAGTACTCGTAAGCAACTGGAAGAAGCAGGCGACAAATTGCCTGCTGAAGACAAAACAGCTATCGAAGCGGCACTGAAAGATCTGGAAACTGCGGTTAAGGGCGAAGATAAAGCCGAGATCGAAGCAAAAACCCAGGCTCTGGTGCAAGTTTCTGGCAAGCTGTTGGAAATGGCTCAGGCACAGACTCAAGGCACTGATGCGGGTGCAGATAACGCGGCTCAGAAAGATGACAACGTTGTTGATGCTGAGTTTGAAGAAGTCAAAGACAAAAAATAATCGCCCTTAAGCGGGCACGGTACGGCCAAAGGCTATAACCGGAAACCAGCACGGGCGTCGAGGCAACTCTACGCCCGTGTATGCATGTTAAGGGTAAGTATAATAATGGCGAAGAAAGACTATTACGAGATCCTCGGCGTAGCCAAGTCGGCAGATGAGCGCGAGATCAAAAAGGCTTATAAACGCCTGGCGATGAAGTTTCACCCAGACCGAAATCAGGAACAAGACGCCGAAGCCAAATTTAAAGAAATCAAGGAAGCCTACGAGGTTCTGAATGACGCTCAAAAGCGTGCAGCCTATGACCAGTACGGTCATGCCGCTTTTGAACAAGGCGGCATGGGCGGTGGTGGTTTTGGTGGCGGGAGTGCAGACTTCAGCGATATTTTTGGTGACGTATTCGGGGATATTTTCGGCGGAGGGCGCCGCCAACGCGCTAGCCGTGGTTCCGATTTGCGTTACAACCTGGATCTCACTCTGGAGGAAGCGGTACGAGGCGTTACCAAAGAGATCCGTATTCCGACGCTTGAAGAGTGTGGTAGCTGTCATGGGAGTGGTGCTAAGCCTGGCAGTTCCCCGATAACCTGCCCAACCTGCCATGGGCAAGGTCAGGTACAGATGCGTCAAGGGTTCTTCAGCGTCCAGCAGACTTGTCCACACTGTCATGGGCGTGGGCAGATCATCAAGGATCCGTGCAACACATGTCACGGTCACGGACGCATAAAAAAATCCAAAACATTGTCGGTGAAGATCCCGTCTGGTGTTGATACCGGTGATCGTATCCGCTTGGCTGGTGAGGGGGAAGCTGGTGAACACGGTGCACCTGCAGGGGATCTGTATGTTCAGGTTCAGGTGAAAGCACACCAGATCTTTGAGCGAGAGGGTAATAACCTCTATTGTGAAGTCCCGATTAACTTCGCGATGGCCGCGTTGGGTGGCGAGATTGAGGTTCCTACGCTGGATGGCCGCGTTAAACTGAAAGTGCCTGCTGAAACTCAGACCGGCAAGCTGTTCCGTATGCGCGGCAAAGGGGTGAAATCAGTGCGTGGTGGTAGCCAGGGCGATTTGCTTTGCCGTGTAGTGGTAGAAACTCCTGTGAATCTGAACGACAAACAGAAACAATTGCTGAAAGAGCTGGAAGAAAGCCTAGTAGGCCCTTCCGGTGATAAAAATAGCCCGCGTTCGAAAAGCTTTTTCGACGGTGTGAAAAAGTTTTTTGACGACCTGACTCGTTAATTGGCTGTTTTCGTTTGCAACACAATAAACCCCGGCTGTAAAGGCCGGGGTTTTTATTTTTTAGCATTGCTATAAGTACCTCATAAAAAATGTGGCGCAATGCCTAAATTACTCTGTTAAAACGAGTTGTTTAACGGTTATAAACTTGTTTTTTCGAGGTTAAACTTATCCTATACTCAATATATTGTATGGAAATTAAAGGCGACAACGCCGACTCAAGTTACTCCAAGCAGCAGGTCACTAACACCCCTGGGGCTTGAGTGACGACGGGTTCATTATCTGGAGTGACGTACTGTGACTAATATTATTCGTCAATTTCTACGGCAGGAGGCAGCCGGGGGCATTATCCTAATTGTTGCCGCTGTCGTAGCGTTGCTTATGGCTAATACTCCTTTGCAGGGAGTTTATCAGGCCTTCCTTAACTTGCCCGTGATGGTGAAAATTTCCTCGCTGGAGATTGCTAAGCCTTTGTTGCTGTGGATTAACGATGGACTGATGGCTATCTTTTTCCTGGTGGTTGGCCTGGAGGTCAAACGTGAACTGATGCAAGGTTCACTGGCTGGGCGCGATAAGGCTATATTTCCAGCGATTGCTGCTCTTGGTGGTATGCTGGTGCCTGCGTTGATCTATCTGTTATTCAACGGGGCTGATGAAGTAACACGTCAAGGCTGGGCGATCCCGGCTGCAACGGATATTGCTTTTGCATTAGGTGTGATGGCACTGTTGGGCAATCGCGTGCCGACCAGTCTAAAGGTATTTTTACTGGCGCTGGCGATTATTGATGACCTCGGGGTCATTATCGTGATTGCGCTGTTTTATACCTATCAGGTATCGATGGTGGCGTTGGGCGTCGCGGCCGCTGCAATAGCAGTATTAGCCGTAATGAATTGGCGTGGTGTGGGTAAAACCTCTCTATATATGATTGTCGGTTTGGTGCTTTGGGTGGCGATCCTTAAATCTGGTGTACATGCCACGCTAGCCGGGGTGATTGTTGGTTTTATGATACCGCTGAATGTTAATAATGGGCCATCACCTTCCGAAACGCTCGAGCATGAATTGCATCCTTGGGTTGCGTTTCTCATCCTGCCATTGTTTGCCTTTGCCAATGCGGGTGTTCCGTTGCAAGGTGTCTCTTTGAGTGGCTTGACTTCATTGCTGCCGCTAGGCATTGCGGCGGGGTTATTAATTGGCAAGCCATTGGGGATTTTCGCATTCAGCTGGTTGGCCGTGAAAATGGGTATTGCAAAGTTGCCAGAAGATATTAATTTTAAGCAAGTTTTTGCTGTTTCTGTGCTCTGTGGCATTGGTTTTACCATGTCGATTTTTATTGCCTCATTGGCATTTGCAGATGCTGATGCGGCTCTCGTTACCTATTCCAAATTAGGGATATTATTTGGGTCGACAAGCGCAGCACTGATTGGTTACGTTTTGCTGCGCCAAGCATTGCCGCGCAGCAAATAATCCCTTACTGGGTTTGCGGAGCAGTTAGGTGCGACAGCCGAATTGCTTCGCTTGCTGCTTGGTATAAATGTCGCTTTGCGGTTGTCTGAAATAAAAAGGGAACTAGCTGCTGATATGCGCTAAATAGTTCGAGTTGCAGGAAAGATCACGTAAATGCAGCTTGAAATATGACGGATATAACGGCAAACAGTTTACCAATGAGAAACTGCAGGAGAACACGTTCGTGAGAATGTCGCACATCAACTTTAACCATCTGTATTACTTCTGGCAGGTTTGCAAGGCGGGCTCGGTGGTTGGTGCCGCAGAAGCTTTATTTCTCACTCCGCAGACTATTACCGGCCAGATTAAAGCGCTGGAGGAACGTCTCGACGGTAAACTATTCAAGCGTCAGGGACGTGGATTGGTGCCTTCTGAATTAGGCCAGTTGGTTTTCCGTTATGCCGATAAAATGTTCATGCTCAGCCAGGAAATGCTGGATATCGTGAATTATCGCAAGGAGTCTAACCTGCTGTTTGATGTTGGGGTCGCGGATGCGTTGTCTAAACGTTTGGTCAGCCAGGTATTAGAAACCGCAGTGGTGGTAGATAACGAACAAATTCACCTGCGCTGTTTTGAATCAACTCATGAGATGCTGCTCGAGCAACTAAGCCAGCATAAACTAGATATGATCCTTTCGGATTGCCCGGTCGATTCAAGCCAGCAAGAAGGCTTATTTTCACTAAAGCTGGGCGAGTGCGGGGTCAGTTTCTTTTGCCGCCAACCTGCACCGGACCTACCATTCCCTGCTTGCCTGGAGCAGCGCAGGTTACTGATCCCGGGAAGGCGCTCCATGCTGGGGAGGAAACTGCTCAACTGGTTCAATACGCAGGGGATCCAGGTTGAAATACTGGGAGAGTTTGACGATGCGGCGTTGATGAAGGCCTTTGGCTTGTATCACAACGCAATCTTTGTTGCACCTACGCTCTATGCCCGAGATATTTATAACGATGATGATGTGGTTGAAATAGGGCGTATAGACAGTGTTCAGGAAGAGTATTACATCATTTTTGCCGAAAGAATGATCCAGCACCCGGCGGTACAGCGGGTATGCAATAAAGATTTCTCAGCGCTGTTTGCACTTTAGGCATAGAAATCGTCTAGACACTTCATACTTCAAGTTGCTTGGGTGTTGGCTGCGCCCTGTTGCCCCAGTCACATAGTGGGCTATGCTCCCGGGGGGCTCCAGTGCTTGCCGCCTACAAGCAACTCGAATTATTTTGTGTATAGTTGACCGGTAGGTTTTTGATTTAAATTTACTACGGGAGAGTGCCGGTAGATAAATTTAATAAAAAAATTTTATTACTGAATGGAAAGTACCAGAACGGCGTTGGCGGTAAAGTCACCAGTTGCGATCGTTTTGGCCGTAGGATTTTTTACCGGAGCGACATAGATACGATCGCTTCCTGTACCATTGACCAGCCTACTGTCAAAACTAGTCCAGGGTTTAACCGTTTTACCGCTGTGTTTCACCACGATGCCCAGATCGGGATTACTGGTCGCGATATAATTGCTGGAGAAGGTGCTGTTATCAGCGAGCATATTGATTTTTATCGGCAAGGTACGTGGGGTGTTGCAACGGTAAGTGAGTTGGATCTCCTGACCATAGCGGCTACCGTCCAGGGTAATATCTGTACTGCTTAGATCTCTAAAATCCACATCCCTTTTATCAGCCTGGATACTGCATTGTACAGGTACTGGAAGCGTTTGCCCTTTAAGAATGATGCGAAAAACTGGGAGTGGGTTTCGTGGAATTTCTGCCATCCCGTTGACAAACATTGAGAGAAAAAAATTAGAGGCAACTACCTGGTCTCGTGGCATTATTGCAGCGCCACCAATAACATCCTTACGGAGTCTTAAGGATAAGTATCCATTGAGTCCAATCCTCCACGTTTTAGGAGACCTGCTAGGACCTTTACCCGCCGCGTAGGTGCCCATAAAAAACCAAGAATCCAATATTCCGCCCGATAAAATAAAAATCTTTATGTCAAGAAAGTCACTCAATTTTAGATAACCGGGATTGATATCGGAAACAGGAAGAGGGGAGTCTACTAAAGCATAGTAGTAGACAGCACTTTTACCTGTCTCATTATCAAGGTTTACGGCATAGCCACTGGGACCAACTTGCGTTACGTAGGATGCCACCACGGTAGTTCCTGCTAGGTAGCTCGGGAAAGATATATTGCCCATCTCTACGATAAAATCATTTTCCCCAGGATTAGCCCAAATGGTATTTGGCACATTGGCATAGGCGGTTTGCTTCCCAAGCAAAACAAGAAAAAGTAGTAAAGTTAATTTTATTTTATAACCTGATATTATCGCTGCCTTAATCGTATTCTCTTGCTGGAAGATATTCACCTTACATAAAGTTTTGCATTCACGGTTAAGGACACTAAAGATCTTATATCTATAGCTAGTCAAGATGAACTCCTCATTCCATTGATTTACATCGAGTATGTTGCGTGAAGGATAGCGAAAGCTAGAGTTATGATCAATGAAGTCGATCGTTTTAAATGTTTCTGTATATTATAATAAAAGATAATCACTAAATGTTACTAAGTGGTAACTGATATCATTAGTAATGCATTTAATAAGTGGTAAATTTATTTTTTAAACCTTTTTGAAAAGTGAAATATATTATTAACAATGCCGTCACTGGTTTTATTCTGTGTAATAGGTGTGAAAAGTAGGGGGAGAGATAAGTCATTGGAAATGAGTGCCGAACAAGGTTGTTACATAGCAGGCATTGAATGCACAAATGTTGCCGAACTATGCCGCATTCAGCGTGCGAGTGGCATGGATTTTTCTGCGTTGTTCACGCACCAAGCGTAAAAAAACCGGCCTTGGCCGGTTTTTTTAACAAGCAGTCAACATAAGGCTTATTGCATTGCGTTGATACGTGCAGTCAGGTTTGACTTATGACGTGCTGCTTTGTTTTTGTGGATCAGGCCTTTTGCTGCCTGACGATCCACAAGTGGTTGCATTACCAGGAATGCACTTTCTGCTGCTGCTTTATCGCCAGCTGCGATAGCTGCGTCTACCTTCTTGATAAAGGTACGCACCATTGAGCGACGGCTAGCGTTATGCTTGCGGCGTTTCTCAGACTGTATGGCGCGTTTCTTAGCTGATTTGATATTAGCCAAGTTCCAACTCCCAAATATATCTATTGAGGACAATTCAAAGGCCGAGGAATATGCCCTTTTAGCCTTCGTTTGTCAACGGATTTGTGCAAATAAGCGCCGTTTGTACGGGCGGCACTTGCTATGTTGTGATGGCGCAGGATTTTACCAGCTTCGGCTATGGGAATACAGTGTTTCGCAATAAAAATCGCTACATGATGTGTATTGCATTCAGCGAGTCGTTCAGCTGCCAAGAAATTCTCCCACAGTCTTTGAGGTGCATCTTGTAAAAGGTCGAGTGAAATAGCACGGATTGATGCGGATAAAGGGTGGTTAAGGCGATTTACCTCCGGTATGGTATGACTATTACGTCAAACAAAACAATCGCGGGTTAACCTTAACCGTTGTACAAGGTATAATCCGCCGATTTCCATCGTTTTTGAGCCAGCTATGCAGCTAATTCGCGGCATCCATAACATTCGGGCACGCCACCATGGTTGTGTGCTCACTATCGGCAATTTTGACGGCGTACATCGTGGTCATAAAGCGCTGTTGGATCAGTTAAAACATGAAGGGCAACGCCTTGGTTTGCCGGTGATTGTCATGGTCTTTGAACCGCAGCCGTTGGAGCTGTTTGCCGCCGAGAAGGCACCAGCACGTCTTACGCGCCTGCGTGACAAGGCTAAATATCTGGCGAAAACCGGGGTTGACTATCTGCTATGTGTCAAATTTGACCCTCGTTTTGCCGCTAATACTGCACAGACGTTTGTCGCTGAGCTGTTGGTGGATAAACTGGGGGTGAAATTCTTGATGGTAGGGGATGACTTCCGTTTTGGTGCTGGCCGCATGGGCGATTACCCTTTGCTGCAGAAGGCCGGGATGGAATATGGTTTTGAGGTAGTCAGCACGCCGACTTTCCGTGAAGGCAACCAGCGCATCAGTAGCACCGCCATTCGCAATGCCCTGCGTGATGACGATCTACTCTTGTCGGAAACCCTACTTGGGCATCCTTATAGTATTTCAGGGCGAGTGGTGCATGGCGATGAGCTCGGACGAACCATCGGTTTCCCGACGGCCAACCTGCCGCTTAAACGCCTCGTTGCTCCTGTCAATGGGGTTTATGCGGTCGATGTTTATGGCCTTGGTCCTGAGCCTTTACCGGGTGTTGCCAATATTGGTACGCGTCCTACGGTAGCGGGTGTACGCCAGCAGCTTGAAGTGCATTTGCTGGATATCACAATAGATCTATACGGGCGCCATCTGGATGTGGTGCTCCGCGCAAAATTGCGCAATGAACAGCGTTTTGCTTCGCTCGATGCGCTGAAGCAGCAAATCGCCAATGATGTGGTGACTGCCCGAAAGTTCTTCGGGCTACAGACACCGGCTTAATCTTACGAACCGAAACGAGATCGAGAATCTGATGAGTGACTATAAGAATACCCTGAACTTGCCGGAAACAGGGTTCCCGATGCGCGGCGATCTCGCCAAGCGCGAACCTGGCATGCTCAACCGTTGGGATGAACAGGGTTTGTACGGGATCATTCGTGCTGCCAAAAAGGGTAAGAAATCCTTCATTTTGCATGATGGGCCTCCGTATGCGAATGGCAGCCTTCATATTGGTCACTCGGTAAACAAGATCCTTAAAGATATTATTATCAAGTCTAAAGGGATGGCCGGTTTCGACTCGCCTTACGTTCCCGGCTGGGACTGCCACGGCTTGCCGATCGAATTGAAGGTTGAACAGTTGTATGGCAAACCGGGCGATAAGCTGACGTCTGCAGAGTTCCGCAAAAAATGCCGTGAATATGCCGCTGAGCAGATAGAAGGCCAGAAAAAAGACTTTATCCGTATGGGGGTTCTGGGCGACTGGAACCATCCTTATCTGACCATGGACTTCAAAACCGAAGCCAACATTATCCGTGCACTTGGCAAGATCATCAGCAATGGTCACCTGTTGAAAGGTGCCAAGCCGGTGCATTGGTGTACGGATTGTGGTTCTTCCTTGGCGGAAGCAGAGGTTGAATACTACGATAAAACCTCGCCATCCATCGATGTGGCTTTCAATGCTGTTGATGCCGCGGCTGTGACTGCAAAATTTGGTGTCAGCAGTGTTAATGGCCCGGTTTCTCTGGTGATCTGGACGACCACACCGTGGACGTTGCCAGCCAACCGCGCTATTTCGCTGAACCCGGAATTTGTCTATCAACTGGTGCAGGTTGAAGGCCAATGTTTGATTTTGGCGGCTGAATTAGTTGAAAGCGTGATGAAGCGCGCAGGTATTACCCACTGGGAAGTGCTGGGTAGCTGCAAAGGCAGCGATCTGGAGCTAATGCGCTTCACCCATCCGTTCATGGGCTGTGACGTGCCAGTCGTCCTTGGCGATCACGTCACGCTGGATGCCGGCACTGGCGCGGTACATACCGCGCCAGGCCATGGCCCGGATGACTTTGTCATCGGCCAGAAATACGGCCTTGAAGTGGCCAATCCGGTTGGTCCTAACGGTTGCTACCTTGTGGGCACTTACCCCTCTCTGGACGGTAAGTTTGTGTTCAAGGCCAACGATCTGATCGTTGAGTTGTTGCGTGAAAAAGGTGCACTACTGCACGTTGAAAAATTACAGCATAGCTATCCGTGCTGCTGGCGGCACAAAACGCCGATCATCTTCCGCGCTACGCCGCAGTGGTTCATTAGCATGGATCAGAATGGTTTGCGTAAGCAGTCGCTGGAAGAGATCAAAGGCGTACAGTGGATACCAGAATGGGGGCAAGCGCGTATAGAAACGATGGTGGCAAACCGCCCAGACTGGTGTATTTCTCGCCAACGTACCTGGGGGGTGCCAATGTCTCTGTTTGTTCACAAAGAGACAGAGCAGCTTCATCCGCGCAGCGTAGAGCTGATGGAAGAAGTGGCCAAGCGTGTAGAACAAGACGGTATTCAGGCTTGGTGGGATCTGGACGCTGCCGAGATTCTCGGTGTGGACGCGGCTGATTATGTGAAAGTTCCCGATACGCTGGATGTGTGGTTTGACTCTGGATCAACACACTCATCAGTAGTGGATGTGCGCCCAGAATTCAACGGGCATGGCGCCGATATGTATCTGGAAGGTTCTGACCAACACCGCGGTTGGTTTATGTCGTCACTGATGATTTCAACGGCCATGAAGGGGAAAGCCCCTTATAAAGAAGTTCTGACGCACGGTTTCACCGTTGATGGGCAAGGTCGTAAAATGTCGAAATCCATCGGCAACACTGTCAGTCCTCAAGATGTAATGAATAAGCTGGGGGGTGATATCCTGCGTCTATGGGTCGCCTCAACCGATTATACCGGTGAAATTGCGGTTTCCGATGAGATCCTCAAACGTGCAGCCGATTCTTATCGCCGTATTCGTAATACTGCGCGCTTCCTGCTGGCTAACCTGAACGGGTTTGACCCAAGCACTGACAGCGTGCCAGCAGATGAGATGGTGACGCTGGATCGTTGGGCCGTAGGCTGTGCCTTGGCAGCTCAGCGGGATATTGAACAGGCTTATGCCAACTATGATTTCCATGAGGTAGTACAGCGTCTGATGCAGTTCTGCTCGGTCGAAATGGGTTCCTTCTATCTGGATATCATTAAAGACCGCCAATACACTGCGAAAAGCGATAGCGTTGCCCGCCGTAGCTGCCAGACGGCACTGTTCCACATTGCAGAAGCGCTGGTACGCTGGATGGCGCCGATCATGTCGTTTACCGCCGACGAAATCTGGGGGTTCTTGCCAGGCAAACGTGCGCAGTTTGTGTTCACTGAAGAGTGGTACGATGGCCTGTTCGATTTGGCTGACGGTGAAGGTATGAATGATGCTTTCTGGGCCGAGATGCTAAAAGTACGCGGCGAAGTGAACAAGGTGCTGGAGCAGGCACGTGCGGATAAGCGCATTGGCGGCTCCTTGGAGGCAGCGGTCACGTTATATGCAGACGGCGACTTGGCTGCGAGCTTGAACAGTCTGCAGGATGAACTGCGTTTTGTCCTGTTGACCTCGGCAGCCAGTGTGGCACCGCTTGCGGATGCACCAGCGGATGCACAGCAAAGTGAGTTGATGAAAGGGCTGAAAATCGCGTTCAGCACCGCTGTTGGTGAAAAATGCCCGCGTTGCTGGCATTACACCACCGACATTGGCCAAGTGGCAGAGCACGCAGAGCTCTGCGGTCGCTGCGTAACTAACGTAGCCGGTGACGGCGAAAAACGTAACTTTGCTTGAGAACAAACGCCTGATGAGTAGACCGATAAGTTCGACCGGCTTACGCTGGCTATGGTTAGTTGTTGTCGTGTTGGTAATGGATCTGGCTAGCAAACAGTGGGTCCTGAATAACTTCGTGCTGGGTCAGACCCAGCCGTTGTTTCCATCATTCAATCTGTACTATGCACGTAACTACGGAGCAGCGTTCAGTTTTCTTGCTGACCACGATGGTTGGCAGCGTTGGTTCTTTGCCGGTATTGCCATTGCCATCGTGGTGGTACTGTTGGTGATGATGTATCGCAGTAGTGCCCAGCAGAAGCTGAATAATATTGCCTATGCCTTTATTATTGGCGGGGCGCTCGGTAACCTGTTTGATCGTGTATGGCATGGTTTTGTGGTCGACTTCATCGACTTTTATATCGGAAACTGGCATTACCCAACTTTCAATCTGGCTGACAGCTTTATCTGCATTGGTGCTGTGATGATCGTACTGGAAGGGTTCTTGCCAAGGAAGAAAAGTGTCAATAGCGAAGGTAAGTAACATGACGGCTCAGGTTAACAGTAATAGCGCAGTGCTGGCACATTTTACGCTGAAACTGGCTGATGGAACGACCGCCGAATCAACCCATTCTAATGGTAAACCAGCGCTGTTTCGTTTAGGTGATGGTAGCCTGTCAGCGGCGTTGGAGCAGCAACTGCTTGGCCTGCGGGTCGGAGAGAAATGTACCTTTACCCTTCAGCCTGAAGCGGCGTTTGGCAGCGAGAATCCCGATTTGATCCAGTTCTTTTCGCGTCGCGATTTTACCGAGACGGGCGTGCCGGATGTTGGCACCATTATGTTGTTTACGGCAATGGATGGCAGCGAAATGCCTGGTATGGTGCGTGAAGTGGCAGAGGATTCTATCACTGTTGATTTCAACCATCCTCTGGCGGGGCGCACGGTAACATTTGATATCGAAGTGTTGGAGATCGACCCTCGGCAGGAGGTCAAGCATGCAGATATTATTGGCTAACCCACGTGGTTTTTGCGCGGGGGTTGATCGTGCGATCAGCATCGTGGAACGGGCGTTAGAGATTTACGGTGCACCGATTTACGTTCGCCACGAAGTGGTACACAACCGCTATGTGGTAGATAGCCTGCGAGAGCGTGGCGCGGTGTTCATTGAAGAGATCGCGGAAGTGCCAGACGGCTCGATACTGATCTTCTCCGCACATGGCGTTTCACAAGCGGTTCGTGCAGAAGCCAAAGCGCGTGATCTCACTATGCTGTTTGATGCGACCTGTCCGCTGGTAACTAAAGTGCATATGGAAGTGGCGCGTGCCAGCCGTAAGGGAACTGAAGCTATCCTGATTGGTCACGCCGGGCATCCGGAAGTTGAAGGGACCATGGGCCAGTATAGCAACCCTAAAGGTGGGATGTACCTAGTAGAGTCACCAGAGGATGTCTGGAAGTTACAGGTAAAGAATGAGAGCAACCTGTGCTTTATGACGCAGACTACGCTGTCGGTGGATGATACCTCTGATGTGATCGACGCGTTGCGTAAGCGCTTCCCGAGTATTATCGGGCCGCGTAAAGACGATATCTGTTATGCCACGACCAACCGTCAGGAAGCGGTCCGCAGCTTGGCAGGTGATGCTGATGTGGTTCTGGTTGTTGGCTCTAAAAACTCCTCTAACTCTAATCGTTTGGCAGAACTGGCACAGCGTGTAGGTAAACCTGCCTACCTGATAGATTCTGCGGCAGATATTCAGGAAGTCTGGTTGAAAGACGCCATCAATATCGGCGTCACCGCCGGAGCCTCTGCACCAGACGTGCTAGTTCAGGACGTGATCAACTGCTTGAAGGCGTTAGGTTGCCAAGACGTTCATGAAATTAGCGGGCGTGAAGAGAACATCGTGTTTGAAGTCCCAAAAGAGTTGAGGATGGACATCAAGCAGATCGACTGAGGTCGGCGTGGTGATAAAACAGCGGGGAGCCAAGGCTCCCCGTTTTGCATTTACAGATATATCCCCGTCCCCCTTCAAGCTGAACGGGTGTTGGCTGCCTTTTCTTACCTTGGTCACTTGGTTTACCACGCTCCGAGAGCAGCGTGAAGTAACCAATTTTAGCGCATTCATTTGGTTGCATGGATAGTGCATGATTATGTAAAACGGTGCTGCCGTTTTTAGCGGGACATTGTTAATTAATTGACGGTGTTGCTGATGAAATGCCACAAATATCATAATTTTCTAATCCGCAATGAAATCCTCTGGTAGTGGTGAGGTGAGAAAGTTACTCTGCACCAATAGCCGAGGATTGGCTTTTGACCAACAAGAGAGATAAGCATGACTGATTCACAGATCCGCATTGCGATTGCGGGGGCCGGTGGCCGTATGGGGCGTCAATTAATCCAGGCAGTGCAACTGGCACCAGGCGTAGTGTTGGGAGCTGCACTGGAGCGCACTGGCTCAAGCTTGGTGGGTACTGATGCCGGTGAGTTTGCTGGTGTCGGTGTGGTTGGTGTAACCGTTAGCGACAACCTTGATAGCGTTGTCAATGATTTTGATATCCTGATCGATTTCACCCGTCCGGAAGGCACCTTAGCTCATCTGGCATGCTGTATGGCTCATAAAAAAGGTATGGTGATTGGTACTACCGGTTTTGATGATGCGGGTAAAGCGGCGATCCAGATTGCTGCACAACAGATTAGTATCGTATTTGCCGCCAACTTCAGTGTTGGTGTGAACGTGGTGCTCAAGCTGTTGGAAAAAGCGGCTAAGGTCATGGGGGATTACACCGATATCGAAATTGTGGAGGCCCATCACCGTCATAAGGTCGATGCACCTTCTGGTACTGCTCTCGCTATGGGGGAGGCGATTGCCGATGCGTTAGGCCGCGATTTAAAAGAATGCGCTGTTTACCAACGCGTGGGTCATACCGGCGAGCGTGATCCAAAAAGCATAGGTTTTGCCACAATCCGCGCTGGGGATATTGTGGGTGAACATACCGCTATGTTTGCAGATATTGGTGAACGCGTGGAGATTACCCATAAAGCATCAAGCCGTATGACTTTTGCCAATGGTGCAGTACGTGCAGCATCCTGGGTTTCAAAGCGTCATAATGGACTATTTGATATGCGAGATGTGCTTGATTTAGACCGGTTGTAGTGAATTAAACTCCGCTTTTATATGGTGAAATTGATTGTAACATTATGATAAAAGGGTGATAAATTTATTGCCCTTTTTTAAATGATTTAAAATAAGTGTTACGATTTAATATTTATATATTGTTGATTTTTTTTGTTGTTATCTTTTGTTTTAAGCCGTTTTAATGGGTGTTTTTGTTTTAAGTCGGTCAGTTTTAGATTTTTTATGTTATTTTTTTGTTATTGTTGCCGGGCAACCGTTTACTAAACCAGGTTTCTATATGTTTTTATAGGGATGAGGTAACTTTTTGTTTGAGGTTGGTAAAATTGAGATGAAAAAGGGTACTTTTTATGGACAAAAATCGATCCCATTATTAGAATGCGCCCAATTTGCCAAAAATTAGCCTTGAGGGTGATTTTTGCATTGATTTAGATCGTGATATCTGAATTAATATGCAAATATATTGATTTATTATTCCTTGGAGGGTGTTTTGAATAAGTCAGCGCTATTGGTTCTGGAAGACGGAACCCAATTCCACGGTCGGGCCATTGGGGCACAAGGTACGGCAGTGGGGGAAGTGGTCTTCAATACGTCGATGACCGGCTATCAAGAAATCCTCACTGATCCTTCCTACTCCCGCCAAATCGTTACTCTTACTTATCCTCATATCGGCAATGTCGGCACCAATGCTTCCGACGAAGAATCCTCCTCTGTCCATGCTCAAGGCCTAGTCATTCGCGACCTTCCTCTGATTGCCAGTAACTACCGTAGCGAAGAAGGGTTATCGGAATACCTCAAGCGCAATAATATTGTGGCGATTGCCGATATAGACACCCGAAAATTGACGCGTCTTTTGCGTGAGAAAGGTGCACAAAATGGCTGCATCATTGTAGGTGACGTTACTGATGCTGAACTGGCGCTGCAGAAAGCCAAAGCATTCCCGGGCCTGAAAGGCATGGATCTGGCCAAGGAAGTTACCACTAAAGAAGCCTACACCTGGCAACAGGGGAGCTGGACAATGGAAGGCGATCTACCGCAGGCAAAAACGGCAGATGAACTGCCTTACCATGTCATCGCTTATGATTTCGGCGCGAAACGTAATATTTTGCGGATGTTGGTGGATCGCGGTTGCCGCCTGACCGTGGTGCCAGCACAAACGCCTGCTGAAGAGGTATTGAAAATGGCACCAGACGGCATCTTCCTCTCCAATGGTCCTGGCGATCCTGAGCCATGTGAGTATGCGATTAACGCCATCAAGAAGTTTCTGGAAAGCGACATCCCGGTATTCGGTATCTGTCTTGGCCACCAACTGCTGGCACTGGCCAGTGGTGCGAAAACCATAAAAATGAGGCTCGGCCACCACGGCGGTAACCACCCGGTCAAAGATTTGGATAACAATACCGTGATGATCACCGCGCAAAACCATGGTTTTGCCGTGGATGAAAATAACCTGCCAGCTCATCTGCGGGTGACGCACAAATCCCTGTTTGACCACACGGTTCAGGGCATCCACCGCACCGATAAAGCGGCGTTCAGCTTCCAGGGGCATCCAGAAGCCAGCCCCGGCCCGCATGACGCTGCACCGCTGTTCGATCACTTTATCGAACTGATTGAGACTTACCGTACCAACGCTAAATAATCAGCATCAGGAGCCATTTTAGCCATGCCAAAACGTACAGATATAAAAAGCATCCTGATCCTCGGTGCTGGCCCGATCGTCATCGGCCAGGCGTGTGAGTTCGATTACTCTGGTGCCCAGGCGTGTAAAGCGCTGCGTGAAGAGGGGTATCGCGTTATTTTGGTCAACTCTAATCCAGCAACTATCATGACTGACCCTGAAATGGCCGATGCGACCTATATCGAGCCTATTCACTGGGAAGTAGTACGTAAAATCATTGAAAAAGAACGCCCGGATGCGGTGTTGCCGACCATGGGCGGGCAAACGGCCCTGAACTGTGCGCTGGAGTTGGAACGTCAGGGAGTCCTGGCCGAATTTGGCGTAACGATGATCGGCGCTACGGCAGATGCCATCGACAAAGCCGAAGATCGCCGCCGTTTTGATATCGCCATGAAGAAGATCGGCCTGGATACGGCGCGTTCAGGAATTGCCCATAACATGGAAGAGGCGTTGGCGGTAGCCGCTGATGTGGGCTTCCCGTGCATTATTCGACCTTCATTTACCATGGGGGGAACCGGTGGGGGGATCGCCTACAATCGTGAAGAATTTGAAGAGATCTGCGAGCGCGGTTTGGATCTATCGCCGACCAAAGAGCTGCTGATTGATGAATCGCTGATTGGTTGGAAAGAGTACGAAATGGAAGTGGTGCGTGATAAGAATGATAACTGCATCATTGTCTGCTCCATTGAAAATTTCGATGCTATGGGTATCCATACCGGTGATTCGATTACCGTTGCACCTGCGCAGACGTTGACCGATAAAGAATACCAAATTATGCGTAACGCCTCGATGGCGGTGCTGCGTGAGATTGGCGTTGAGACTGGTGGCTCCAACGTACAGTTCTCGGTGAATCCGAAAACCGGTCGTTTGATCGTGATCGAAATGAACCCACGCGTATCCCGTTCATCGGCACTGGCATCGAAAGCGACCGGTTTTCCCATAGCCAAAATTGCCGCCAAGCTGGCTGTGGGTTACACCCTCGATGAATTGATGAATGATATTACCGGTGGCCGTACGCCTGCCTCGTTTGAACCTTCAATCGATTACGTTGTGACCAAAATTCCGCGTTTTAACTTCGAGAAATTTGTCGGTGCTAATGACCGGCTGACTACGCAGATGAAATCCGTGGGTGAAGTGATGGCGATTGGTCGTACCCAGCAGGAGTCTTTGCAGAAAGCGCTGCGTGGTTTGGAGGTTGGTGCTACCGGTTTTGATCCGAAAGTCAGCCTGGACGATCCGGAGGCACTAACCAAGATCCGTCGTGAACTGAAAGATGCCGGTTCAGATCGTATCTGGTATATCGCCGATGCTTTCCGTGCCGGTATGTCTGTTGACGGTGTATTCAATCTGACTAACGTTGACCGCTGGTTCCTGGTACAGATCGAAGAGTTGGTGCGCCTGGAAGAGCAGGTTGCTGAAAAAGGTATCAACGGCCTGAATGAAGCTTTCTTGCGAATGTTAAAACGCAAAGGTTTTGCTGATGCGCGCTTGGCCAAGCTGGCGGGCGTTTCTGAAAACGAAATCCGCAAGTTGCGCCATAGCTTCAACCTGCACCCGGTATACAAGCGTGTAGATACTTGTGCAGCAGAGTTCGCTACCGATACCGCCTATATGTATTCCACTTATGAAGAGGAATGTGAATCCAACCCGACTAATGACCGCCCTAAAGTGATGGTGCTTGGCGGAGGGCCAAACCGTATCGGGCAAGGTATCGAATTCGATTACTGTTGTGTACATGCTTCTTTAGCCCTGCGCGAAGATGGCTACGAGACCATTATGGTCAACTGTAACCCGGAAACTGTTTCTACCGATTACGACACTTCAGATCGCCTGTACTTTGAACCAGTGACGCTGGAAGACGTGCTTGAAATTGTACGCATCGAGAAACCAAAAGGCGTGATCGTACAATACGGTGGGCAAACTCCACTGAAGTTGGCACGTGAGTTGGAAGCAGCAGGTGTGCCGATTATCGGGACTAGCCCGGATGCGATTGATCGTGCGGAAGACCGTGAGCGTTTCCAACAGGCGGTCAATCGTCTGGGATTAAAGCAACCAGCCAATGCCACTGTGGCAACCATCGAACAGGCGGTAGAAAAGGCAGCGGGTATCGGTTATCCGTTGGTGGTTCGCCCGTCATACGTACTGGGTGGCCGTGCGATGGAGATCGTTTATGACGAAATAGACCTGCGTCGCTATTTTCAGAATGCGGTCAGCGTGTCGAATGATGCTCCGGTACTGCTGGATCGCTTCCTGGATGATGCTGTGGAGGTGGATGTGGATGCTATCTGCGACGGCGAACGCGTGCTGATCGGTGGCATTATGGAACACATCGAACAGGCTGGCGTTCACTCTGGTGATTCCGCATGTTCACTGCCTGCTTACACCCTGAGCAAAGAGATCCAGGACGTGATGCGCCAGCAGGTTGAAAAACTGGCTTTTGAGCTGCAGGTCCGTGGTTTGATGAATGTGCAGTTTGCGGTGAAAAATAACGAAGTTTACCTGATTGAAGTGAACCCACGTGCAGCACGTACGGTGCCGTTTGTCTCCAAAGCTACCGGTGTGCCGCTGGCGAAAGTAGCAGCGCGAGTCATGGCAGGTAAATCGCTGGCTGAACAAGGCGTGACCGAAGAAATTATTCCACCGTACTATTCGGTGAAAGAAGTGGTACTGCCTTTCAATAAGTTTCCAGGTGTAGACCCTATTCTCGGGCCAGAAATGCGTTCGACCGGGGAAGTGATGGGCGTTGGCCGCACCTTTGCTGAAGCATTTTCCAAAGCGATGCTGGGCAGTAACTCAGGGATGAAAAAACAGGGGCGTGCGCTGCTGTCGGTGCGTGAAGGGGATAAGACTCGCGTCGTAGATTTGGCGGCCAGCCTGCTCAAGCAGGGCTTTGAACTGGATGCGACACACGGTACTGCCGTGGTGCTTGGCGAAGCAGGAATTAACCCTCGTTTGGTTAACAAAGTGCATGAAGGGCGTCCGCACATTCAGGATCGTATCAAGAATGGTGAGTATACCTATATCGTCAATACCACTGCAGGGCGTCAGGCGATAGAAGACTCCAAACTGATCCGCCGCAGTGCACTGCAATACAAAGTGCATTACGACACCACGCTTAACGGCGGTTTTGCCACCGCGATGGCGTTGAAAGCTGACCCTACCGAGCAGGTGAGTTCAGTACAGGAATTACACGCGCGCATTGGTAAATAAACCGATAACCCGCCTTGGCCTCGGCTGAGGCGGGTATTTGCATAAATCCGCCATAACGCCTTTTCCCTCCTTGCTTCTTCTCTAGCCTATTTTTATCCATGGAGTGCTGCGTTTAGTTTTTTTGTATTAGGCTGTGCCCCTCAATGGCACGCTAATGGCCCCAGCCCGAAGGGGCATTCCCCAGATGCCCGCTCTTTCTGTGTGTTGTCGGGCTTGAACAGAGGGCCACTCAGCCCTTAACCCTCCGCTTTGATAACGTGCTTGTTGGGTCTGCGACGGCACCACGGGCAATTGAGGGACAAAGCCTAGGGTCAAAACAAAGCCGTTAGCTCACTACGTCTATTTTCCCTGCTTTCATTGATAGGGAAATCATATTTTTTGTTGTCATTCATCGGTCAATTTGTCCATCACCGATAAAAATTTCGGCTATCAATCCTTTTCTAAAATGTCATCCTATGGCATCGGTCTATTTTTTAAAAATGACATCAAACGGTAAGAAGCTCATGATCCTGATTATTTACGCTCATCCCTATCCTCGGCATTCCCATGCCAACCAGCGACTATTACAGGCAGTAAAAGACATCCCAAATGTGGAGGTCCGCGTTCTGTACGAGCTATATCCAGATTTCAATATCGATATCAAAGCTGAACAGCGTGCACTTGAACGGGCGGATATGGTCGTGCTGCAACACCCGATGCAGTGGTATAGCTTGCCGCCGCTTCTGAAACTTTGGATCGATAAAGTATTGGAACACGGTTGGGCTTATGGCCACAAAGGGAAAGCGTTGGTCGGGAAAGACTTCTTATGGGCAGTGACCAGCGGTGGCGATGAACAGCATTTTGTTCTTGGGGATTACCCCAACTTTGCGGTACTTGGCCAGCCCCTGCAGGCCATGGCGATTTATTGTGGTATGAACTGGCAGCCGTATTTTGCGGTACATGGCACCTTTACCTGTAGTGATACAGTGTTGATAACGGCTGGTGAAGCTTATCGTCAGCGGTTAATGCAGTACCTTATGGAACACAGCGATCAAATAGCAGAACAAGGAACAGCACATGGATAATCACGGCATGATGATAGAGGGGCTGATCTATCTGGGCGCCGCTGGATTACTAGTACCCATCGCTGTACGGTTAGGTTTGGGCTCCGTGCTGGGATATTTGATTGCGGGCTGCATTATTGGTCCCTGGGGTTTGAAGCTGGTGTCTAATCCGGAGTCTATCCTGGCTTTTGCCGAGATTGGTGTTGTATTAATGCTGTTTATCATCGGGCTCGAACTGGATCCTAATAGACTGTGGACACTGCGGGTTCCTGTATTCGGTGGCGGTAGTATTCAGATGATAGGTTGTGGCCTGGTATTGAGCGCCTTTTGCTATTTTCTGGGGCTGGACTGGATGGTCGCCTTGCTGATTGGTCTGACGCTGGCACTCTCTTCCACCGCCATTGCTATGCAGGCGATGAGCGAACGAAACCTAATGCCCACGCCTATAGGCCGCAGTGCGTTTGCGGTACTGTTATTTCAGGATATTGCTGCGATACCGCTGGTTGCGATGATACCGCTATTGACAAGTAGCGGTGCTGCAACGACGCTGGGCGCGTTTGCACTATCTGCAACCAAGGTGGTTGGGGCTTTAGCGGTAGTGGTGGCGTTGGGGCGCTATGTCACCCGGCCTTTGCTGCATTTTGTGGCACGATCAGGCATGCGCGAAGTATTCAGTGCTGTCGCGCTGTTTCTAGTGTTTGGCTTTGGTCTCTTGCTGGAAATGGCTGGTCTTTCGATGGCGATGGGGGCATTTCTTGCGGGAGTGCTGTTGGCCAGCTCTGAGTACCGCCATGCATTGGAAAGTGATATCCAGCCGTTTAAAGGCCTACTGCTCGGTCTGTTCTTTATTGGTGTTGGCATGTCGATCGATTTCGGTACCTTGTTTCACCATCCTTTATTAATTGCTTCGCTGCTGTTTGGTTTTATATTGCTGAAAGCGCTGCTGTTATGGTTGATTGCTCCGATGCTAGGTGTGCCAAAGCGTCAGCGTGCTTTGTTTGCCATTTTACTGGGACAAGGCAGTGAGTTTGCTTTTGTGATTTTTGGTGCGGCTCAGATGGCCGGCGTCCTGCCTCAAGAGTGGGCCAAACCGTTAACGCTGGCGGTAGCACTCTCAATGGCTGCCACGCCATTGTTATTGGTCGCTTCCGCTTTGTTGGCAAAGAAAACCCCGAAAGACGAGCGACCCGCAGATGTGATCGATGAAGAGAATGTTAGTGTGATCATTGCCGGTTTTGGGCGTTTCGGCCAAATCGCGGGGCGTATGCTGCTGGTCAACGGAGTAAGCACAGTGGTACTGGATCATGATCCCGACCATATCGAAACGCTGCGTAAATTCGGCACCAAAGTGTTTTATGGCGATGCGACTCGTGCCGACCTGCTCGAAGCAGCGGGCGCGGAACATGCCAAGGTATTGATTAACGCTATCGACGATGTTGAGGCCAACCTGCAATTGACGGCGTTGGCTAAACGCCATTTCCCACATTTGAAAGTGGTAGCGCGAGCCCGTGATGTGGACCACTGGTATCAATTGCGGCGCTTGGGAGTAGAAAGGCCATCACGTGAAACTTTTGAAAGTTCACTGCTCACTGGGCGAGAAACACTTGAATTACTGGGTTTGGATGCCTATGAAGCCAGGGAAAAAGCAGATATCTTCCGCCGTTATAACCTGAAGATGCTTGAAGATACGTTGGAGAACTATGAGGATACCGAATTCCGTATTGCCAGTTTGCAACGATCGAAAGATATGCTTGCAGAAGCTATTGAACAGGACAAGGACCGATTGTCTCTCGTGCGGCAAACGGGCTGGCGGGGCAGCATAGACGGTAAAGCGCCAGAAGAGAATGTGGTAGAAACGAAAAGTGGTTGGAGCCGTTGAGAAAAAGGTTTGTTTCTACTGCTAAAAACGCCATTCCTTCTGACGCGCATCAACCTATCGTTCGCATCTTTGGCTATATGATGAACATCCGTACTGTGAAAATGGTTGAGTCACATGGATAAGGCATTAACCAAAGAAATATCGGCAGTAAGCAGGCAGCAGCGGCAAATTACCCGTTTGTGCATTCAGTGCGCGTTGTTGCTATTGCAACACGGTGCTGAAAGCATGCTCGTGGAACAACTATCAACCCGTTTAGGGCTAGCACTGGGTATGGATGGTGTGGAAAGCTCGATCTCTGCCAATGCGGTTGTATTGACCACGATCCACAATGATGCTTGCTTGACCACGACGCGAAAGAACATCGAACGTGGGATTAACATGCAAATGGTAACGAAGGTTCAGCATATCGTGATCCTCGCCGAACACCGATTGGCTGACGCGCACGAGGTTGCCCGGCGTTTTGAAAAGCTCCATCCACTGCGTTATCCCCGCTGGCTGGTTGTTTTGATGGTTGGGTTGTCTTGTGGTTGTTTCAGTATGCTTAACGGCGGTGGGATTGATGCTTTTATCGTAACATTTATGGCTAGTGGATGTGCGATGTTCGTACGCCAGGTGTTGACTGCGCACCACATGAATCCATTGATCAACTTCTGCCTGACTGCATTTGTTGCGACATCGATTTCTGGTCTACTGTTGCGGTTACCGTTATTCAGCCAGACCTCAAGTGTCTCAATGGCTGCCAGTGTTTTGCTGCTGGTACCAG
The DNA here is from genome assembly GCF_033095805.1 of Serratia sp. UGAL515B_01. NCBI lineage: Bacteria > Pseudomonadati > Pseudomonadota > Gammaproteobacteria > Enterobacterales > Yersiniaceae > Serratia > Serratia sp. UGAL515B_01. The sequence goes on from NZ_CP109901.1 coordinate 563,710, forward strand.
GGTTCCCGCTGATTAATGCTGTGGCCGATATGTTTAAAGGCCATGTGAACACTGGGCTGGCTAGGTGGGCAATGGCCAGTTTGCTGACGCTGGCAACGTGTATCGGTGTTGTGATGGCCATGTCTCTATGGGGGTTGCGGGGATGGTCATGAGTTTACTGTGGATACTTTTGCAAGACATGCTGTTGGCTGCCGTTCCTGCGTTGGGTTTTGCCATGGTATTCAATGTGCCGAAGCGTGCGCTGCGTTACTGCGCTTTGCTTGGCGCTTTAGGGCATGGTTCACGTATGCTGATGATCCATTTCGGCATGAATATTGAGTGGGCGTCTTTTCTAGCGGCGATCTTGATCGGGGTTATCGGCATTAACTGGTCGCGCTGGTTGCTGGCACATCCAAAGGTTTTCACCGTTGCTGCCGTTATTCCCATGTTTCCTGGTATCTCTGCCTATACCGCGATGATCAGCGTGGTAGAGATCTCACACCTTGGTTACAGCGCGGCGCTTATGTCGCTAATGATTTCGAACTTCCTCAAAGCCTGTTTTATCGTGGGTGCATTATCGATTGGCCTGTCGGTACCAGGGTTGTGGTTGTATCGCAAAAAACCGGGTGTTTAACGTATTTTTACGCGGCTGTACTGTGCGTAGGGAAAGACCCACTTAGAGGGCCCAAGGCGTTGGATAGGTTAAATCTGGCAGAACAACTCGGTCGGGAAGTTATACATCCACCACTGCGGTATATTGAATTATGATTGGTATATTTGATATCAAAATAAGAGCTGTCTTAGATATTCACATTGATCGATTAGCCTATCGACGGTCACAGGGGCTTTACGTATAGTGTGAATAATTTTTCTGCCTACACAGGGTTAAATAATGATCATCAGCCTGATTGCTGCCTTGGCGGCAGATCGCGTTATTGGTATGGAAAACGCCATGCCGTGGCACCTGCCGGCAGATCTAGCGTGGTTTAAACGTAACACCTTGAATAAGCCAGTTATTATGGGGCGTAAGACATTTGAGTCAATTGGCCGCCCTTTACCGGAGCGTCATAATATTGTTCTAAGCAGTAGCCCTGGCTCTGAGTCGGGGGTGACTTGGGTAACTTCACTGGATGAAGCGTTGGTCGCGGCTGGTGATGCGGAAGAAGTTATGGTGATGGGAGGGGGACGGGTTTATACCCAGTTTCTGCCTCATGCCAATCGACTATATCTGACGCATATTGATGCTGAAGTAGAGGGGGACACTTACTTTCCAGATTATGAACCCGATGAATGGGAAACCTCGTTTAGTGAATTCCATGATGCTGATGAGATGAATTCACACAGCTTTTGTTTTGAGATTTTAGAACATCGTTAAGGTTGTTAACAGAAACGGGCACCCGTTGTAGTTTCAACCGGTGCCCGTTGTGTTTTTCGCTATTTTGTTTTTTAAAGTACAGCCGACTAATCGGTTCCGTCAAATACGTCGCGCTGATTGGCGGGTTGAGTGAAGTATTGTTTGTCTTCCCAACGCAACATGGTCAGATCTCCGCCCCAGCAGCAGCCGGTATCCAGGCCGATGATGCCTGCCGGTGTTCCTTTACCTTCCAGCGAAGCCCAGTGGCCGAAAATGAGGGTGAATTCAGGGTCGATCAGGCTTGGCAAATCAAACCAGGGTTTCAATGGCGAAGGAGCATCACCTGGAGCGTCTTTGCAGATCATGTCTAATTGGCCATTCGGAAAACAGTAGCGCATGCGGGTCAGTGCATTGGTACTGAAACGAAGGCGTGATAGACCACTCAATTCAGGAGACCAATTATTTGGCATATCGCCGTACATTGAGTCGAGAAACAGCGGATAGCTGTCGCTACTGAGTACCGCTTCTACTTCACGTGCGCATATTTGTGCGGTTTCAATATCCCACTGTGGTGTAATGCCAGCATGGGCCATGATCAGCTTAAGCTCATGATCTACCTGCAGTACAGGTTGACGTCGCAACCAATTGATGAGTTCATCGCCATCAGGGGCTTCCAGCAGCGGCGTGAGCCGATCTTTGGGTTTGTTACGGCTGATGCCAGCATACACGGCCAGCAAATGCAGGTCATGATTACCCAGTACCATACGTGCAGCTGTTCCCAGTGAACGGACATAACGCAACACGTTAAGGGAGTCGGGGCCACGAGCAACCAAATCGCCTGTTAGCCACACTTGGTCATGATATGGGTTGAAATTAACCCGTGCTAATAGCGACTGTAGTTCATCTAAACATCCGTGAACGTCGCCGATAAGATATGTCGACATATTAATGGATCAACGTAGGGATAGCTAAACGGAAGACTGGAATAGCCGCACGGAACGGTTGCCCCTGATGGTCAACCATTTCGTAATGGCCTTCCATAGTACCCAATGGCGTTTCGAGAACGGCACCGCTGGTATATTGAAACTCGCTGCCAGGATGGATAATCGGTTGCTCACCGATCACCCCTTCACCCTGAACTTCGGTTTGGCGGCCATTACTGTTGGTTATTAGCCAGTAACGGCCTAGCAGTTGTACGTCAAAACGCCCTAGATTGCGGATTGTGATGGTATATGCGAAAACGTAACGCTCTTCTTCAGGTATCGACTGTGATTCCACATAAATGCTTTGAACCTGAATACAGACACGGGGCGAATCAATCATGACCACTCTCCTATTGCTGTTGCGCCTGTTGTGCTGAAAGCCAGTTTGCCAGCTTACAGTACTGCGCAACAGAAATATTTTCAGCTCTGAGCGTCGGATCAACGCCGAGTTCCGTCAATTGTTCCGGTGAGAACAAATCGCCCAGGCTGTTGCGGATGGTTTTCCTACGCTGGTTAAACGCCTGGGTTGTAATACGGCTTAGCATTCGTACATCACCGACTGGATGTGGGATCACTGTGTGTGGCACTAAACGTACTACGGCGGAATCTACTTTGGGTGGTGGAGCGAATGCGGTTGGTGGCACTTCCAGCACCGGAATAACATTGCAGTAATACTGCGCCATCACAGTCAAGCGCCCGTATGCTTTGCTGTTTGGGCCTGCAACTAGGCGATTGACCACTTCTTTTTGCAACATAAAGTGCATGTCGCGAATAGCAGAAGTATAGCTGAAAAGATGGAACATTAGCGGCGTTGAGATGTTATATGGCAAATTACCAAATACGCGCAGTGGTTGGCCTGCTTCTGCTGCTATTTCTGAGAAATTCACCGTCATAGCATCTTGCTGATGGATGGTGAGCTTGTCTTTTAGTTGTGGATGATTAGCCAGGCGAGCGGCCAGATCGCGATCCAGTTCGATCACAGTCATGCGATCCATGCGCGCCCCTACGGGTTCTGTTAACGCACCAAGGCCCGGACCGATCTCAATGACGGCTTCACCCGGCTGCGGATGAATGGCAGAAACAATACTGTCGATGACAAACTGATCGGTTAAAAAGTTTTGTCCAAAGCGTTTGCGGGCAACGTGCCCTTGGTGGACTCTATTATTCATTACAATTCATTATCATTTTAATGGCGAGATTTAAGGCCGTTTTGAAACTACCTACGTCGGCGGTGCCGCTGCTAGCTAATTCCAATGCGGTACCGTGATCGACCGAGGTGCGTATGAAAGGCAAACCAAGCGTGATATTCACCGCCCGACCAAACCCCTGGTATTTTAAGACGGGCAGGCCCTGATCGTGATACATCGCCAAAACCGCATCTGCATGTTGCAAATATTTCGGCTGGAATAACGTATCTGCAGGGAGTGGTCCCACTAGATGGATGCCGTGACCACGAAGGGTTTCGAGGGCAGGAATGATGACATCCAATTCCTCACGCCCTATATGACCGTCTTCCCCTGCGTGCGGATTCAGACCGCAAACATAAATCTTGGGTTTTACGATGCCGAATTTGGTTTTCAGATCGTTATCAAGAATGGTAATCACCTCGAACAGACTCTGTTGGGTGATAGCCCCGGGAACGGCCAGTAAGGGCAGATGCGTTGTTGCCAACGCAACGCGCAACTCTTCAGTGGCCAGCATCATCACCACGCGTTCGCAGTGGCTACGCTCGGCGAAAAATTCAGTATGGCCGATAAACGGAACACCGCCGTCGTTGATGACCCCTTTGTTGACTGGCCCGGTCACTATCGCTGCAAACTCACCTTTCAGGCAACCGTCACAGGCTCGTGCCAGAGTTTGCACCACGTATGCGCTGTTGGCTACATTCAGTTCGCCTGCTACAACTTTCGCATGAGTTGCAAAGGGGAGCAGCGTCAGTGTACTGGCACGTTGGGGATGTGCGGGCTGATCTGCGCGGTAATCACGCAGCATCAGCGGCAACTTTAGTTGGCGTGCTCGATCAAGCAACAAAGCCGGATCGGCACATACAACCAGTTCAACAGGCCAATCCTGTTGTGCCAGTAGTACAACCAGATCCGGACCGACCCCGGCTGGTTCGCCGGGGGTTATGACGATACGTTTATTGCTTTGCATCGCTTCCATCAAGGATTTTCACGTAAGCGGCTGCGCGTTGCTCTTGCATCCAGGTTTGTGCTTCTTCAGCAAATTTGCGGTTGAACAGCATTCGGTAAGCACGATCTTTTTGCGCCGCATCGGTTTTATCAACCTGGCGTGTATCCATCAATTGAATCAGATGCCAGCCGAATGAAGAGTGAACCGGTTGGCTTACTTCTCCTTTTTGCAGTTTTAGAAGCGCATCGCGGAAGGCTGGATCGTAAGCATCAGGGGATGACCAGCCAAGATCACCGCCTTGCAGTGCAGAACCAGGATCCTGAGAAAGTTGCTTGGCTTCGTCGGCAAATGTCGTTTTACCACTCTTGATAGACGCTGCAACTTCCTGCAGTTTTGCCCGAGCTTGGTCATCAGTCATCACAACCGAAGTTTTTAACAGAATATGGCGTGCCTGCACTTCGGTCACGGAAATGGACTGGGCGTTTCCACGAAGATCGTTCACTTTCAGAATATGAAAACCAACGCCAGAGCGAATGGGGCCAACCACATCACCTTTCTTCGCATCCACAAGTTTTTCTGCAAATAGCGTCGGTATTTCTTGTAGTTTACCCCAGCCCATCTGGCCGCCTTGCAAAGCCTGAGAGTCTGCAGAGTAAGTGATTGCCAGTTTAGCGAAGTCTGCGCCGGTATTGAGTTCGTTAACCAGGCGTTTTGCCAGAGCTTCAGACTCATTCACTTGCTTCTGAGATGGGTTTTCCGGCAGAGGGATCAGGATATGGCTGAGATTAATTTCTGTCTCACCGCCATTCTGAGCACCAACCTGTTTGGCCAATGCTTCAACTTCCTGCGGCAGTATGTTCACACGACGACGAACTTCATTATTACGCACTTCTGAGATCAGCATTTCTTTGCGGATCTGCGCACGGTAAGTGTTGTAGTTCAGACCTTCATAAGCCAGACGGCTACGCATTTGGTCGAGAGACATATTATTCTGGGCCGCGATGCCAGTAATCGCTTTATCCAATTCTGCATCGGATATGGTGATCCCCATTTTCTGAGCCATCTGCAATTGGATGTTATCCATGATCAGACGGTCAAGGATCTGGTGGCGCAGTGTTTTATCGTCTGGCAATTGCTGGCCAGCCTGCTGCGCGTTGAGTTTTACCGATTGCATTAAACCGTTTACGTCGCTTTCAAGTACTACACCGTTATCGACGACGGCAGCGATTTTATCTACTTCTTGGGGTGCTGCGAACGCGGTATTGGCACAAACGGCCAATCCGAGAAGAAGCGTTCTCCAGTTCTTCATACATTTCCCATTATCTAGTCCGCAAATGCGGGTGAAAGTTGTCGTTTTTCATGTGCTAAAATATCAGAATGCGCGCTGGTAAGGCAGAATACCTGCGCGCAACATTTCGTTGCTACCCAGGCTGTGATCGTTGCTCAAGCCGCGTAATTCAATATTGAATGTAAATCTATTATCGTACTTACTGAGTTGGTTGCCGTAATCCCAGTCAACGATTTTTCGTTCGTACCCCACGTTGAAAGCCCAACAACAGGTGTTATACCGAAAGCCAACTAACTGGTTGGCAGTCTGTTTCACTCTGGTGTCATAGTAATATGCACCAACAACGGCCCATCGGTCAGCAATCGGCCAACTGGCGACCACACCTACTTGTGAAATACCGTCCTGATAGCCGGGGTTACTGATATCCGGCAGGGTAGCCGAAATATATTCCGGGCTTGCATAACGATAGTTTAGCTGAACAACACGATTTTCATCTTTACGGTATTCCACGACACCATCGCCTAACGCGATGGTGGCAAGACGGGTATCATATTGTACACCGCCACGCAGGCCCCAACGGTCATCAATCTTCCAATAAGTGTCACCGGCCCATACTACGCTGCCTGTGTCATCATTCTTATCAAAGTTACTGGTGTTATCCCCGGTCTGTGAACGGCTTAGGTAATAGATTTGACCAACAGAAACGTTGAAACGTTCAATCAATGCATCATCATAAATGCGCGAAGTGAGCCCTGTAGCGAGTCGATTCTGTGAAGCAATACGGTCCAAGCCACTGTATGAACGGTCGCGGAACAAACCAAAGTAGTCGGTCTGTAACAGAGTTGAATCATAGGTATAGATATTACTCTGATCGCGGTATGGCACATACAGATACTGAACGCGTGGTTCAACCGTTTGGGTATAGTCTTGTGACCAATCCATAGTGCGCTCAAAGACGACTTTGCCTTCGGTTTTGAGCTGCGGCAGGATACGGTTGACCGAGTCGTCAAGTTTTGGAGCCTGGCTTCCGTATTTACGGTTGGTATAGTCTGCGAAAAATCCGTTAGGAATATCCTGCTGGAAATGCGTTGCCATCAGCTTGGCTTCGGTATTTAAGCTTCCCCAATTGTTGGCCAACGGCAGATTGATAGTTGGTTCAATATGCCAGCGTGTAGCCTCTGGATTATTTGGATTCACGCTGGAGAACTTTGCAACCTGAGCGTATGTGTGTGAATCGAACGGACCGATATCTGTCAGGTAATAGTTTAGATCCAATTGCGGCTGTGCGCGGTAGGCATTTTGGTTGCCTGCACCGCTGAAAATCTGGAATTGCTTCGAGGACAGCGTTGCATCCCAGTTCTCATCGGCGTAACCGGCACTGAATATCTGCGTAGCATAGCCGTCAGTGGTAGAACCATAGTTTGAAAACAGATCGGTGAAGTAATAGGGATCACTTACCTTGGTAAAGTTGATGTTGAAGCGCCACACCTGATCCATTACACCACTATGTCCCCAGTAGAACAACCAGCGCTCGTTGTCTTTGGTATCTCCATAGTCATTCTTAAACTGGCGGTCGCTTGGCAGCCAGTCGAACGCTAGAGTACCCGCACCGGGTTGAACCAAGTAACGGAATTCATTTTGCCATTGCATGCCCCGTCGCGACATATAATGAGGCGTGATGGTGGCATCAAAGTTTGGTGCAATGTTCCAATAGTACGGTAGGATAAACTCGAAACCGCTGTTGCTGGTGTATTTCGCGTTTGGGATAAGAAAACCTGAACGACGTTTACTACCTATCGGCAATTGCAGATAAGGGCTGTAGAATACCGGCACTTTGCCAATTTTGAAACGTGCATTCCATATTTCAGCCACTTCCTCGTCGCGATCTTGGATCACTTCTGACCCCACCACGCTCCAACTGTTGTCGCCTGGCAAACAGGAAGTAAAAGATCCGTTTTCCAAAATGGTATAGCGGTTTTGCCCGCGCATTTTCATTTTGTCTGCCTCACCACGCCCTTGCCTGCCTACCATCTGATAGTTGCCCTGATAGACATCAGTATCTTTGGTATTGAGGTTTGACCAAGCTTTCGGCCCTTGCAGTTTTATCTGATGATCGGAGTAGTGCACATCGCCCGTCGCGGTGACGGTTCGTATGGGGTCAGGTTGTCCATCTTTTTGTGTTTGACTCAGTTCAACCTGTTTTGCTGTAAGAGTGCTGTTCCCTTGCTCGATATGAACGTCACCACTAAACAACGCGCTGCCCGGAAAATCGGCATGTGAGTCATTGGAACGGATAGTAATAGGCAGGGCATCGGGATCGCCTGTGATGACGGGTTTATTGTAAGTTGGTACACCGAGCATACATTGCTCGGCCAGATCTGCCAGCGTAGGCTGACTGTAAAGTGCGGTCCAAATTAAAGTGGCCAGCAGTGTTGGGAAACTTTTTTTCATACGTGGTTTCGGTGTTCCGTCATCAGAGGCGTCGTGTCCGGCAAACGGTCAGAGACTATATCACTCATCGGTGTTGCGCTAGTGCTAAATACCGTGGCTCAACAGCGTCGTCGTTAGGTGCTGAGATAAATGACAGGTATGATAATCGAAATCTTGGAAAAAATCGCCATAACCCTTGTGTGAACCAAGGTTGAACTACCCGAAGTAATTGAAGTTATAGCAGGGTAAGGGGAGTTTGCCTCTCCAATTTCATACCCCGGTATGTGATTGCGAAACTGCATTTAGCCATTAGTGCTTTAACTTCAAGTTAATAAAGGGGATGTGCGAATTATGATCGATAGTTGGGGAATCTATGCCGTATTGGGGAAAACTGCTTGGAGTGATTGTCGCCGTTTGGTCTGGTGCTGGATTCTGGGGAGTAGTTTTAGGGCTGATTGTTGGCCATATGATCGATACTGCGCGTAAAAATAAGCGCAGTCGGGGTTTTTTTTCCGATCAACAGACGCGGCAGACGTTGTTTTTCCGCACCACTTTTCAAGTGATGGGGCATCTGACCAAATCAAAAGGGCGTGTCACTGAAGCTGATATACAGATAGCTAGCCTGTTTATGGATCGTTTGCAGTTACATGGCGAAGCTCGTACAGCTGCGCAGAATGCATTTCGTGAAGGTAAAGAGAGCCAGTTTCCGTTACGCGAAACGCTACAGCAGTTGCGTAGCATCTGTTTTGGACGTTTTGATCTGATTCGCATGTTTCTGGAGATTCAAATCCAGGCTGCTTTTGCTGATGGTTCTCTGCACCCGAATGAAAGGCAGGTACTGTATGTGATAGCCGAGGAATTGGGTATTTCCCAGGCGCAGTTCGATCAGTTCCTGAGCATGATGGAAGGTGGTCGACAGTTTGGTGGGGGACAGCAGGGATATTATTCCCATGGTGGCTATCAACAAACGCAACAAGGCCCTACGCTGGAAGATGCGTGTAAAGTATTGGGTGTCGGCACTGGCGATGATGCAACAACCATAAAAAGGGCCTACCGCAAACTGATGAGTGAGCATCATCCTGATAAATTGGTAGCGAAAGGCTTGCCACCGGAAATGATGGAAATGGCTAAACAGAAAGCGCAGGAAATACAGGCTGCCTATGATCTGATCAAGCGCGAGAAAGGTTTTAAATAAGTCCTCTATTTATCAAAATGGGGGCGCGATTTAGGGGGCCCCTTTTGATTCGAATTAGAAATCTGGTTCAGCGTGAAAATGCATAGGTGTCTGATATGCAGGGTGAGTGATACGCAGTTCTTGCGCGTGTAATTGAAGACGCGGAGCCATCGCTTTGGCTTCGGGATGTGCGTAAAAGCTGTCCCCGAGGATGGGGTGCCCTAATGCAAGCATGTGAACGCGCAACTGATGCGAACGCCCGGTAATGGGCGTTAGTTTTACACGTGTACTGCCATCTGCATCACGAGAAAGGACCAGATATTCAGTCTGTGCTGATTTACCGGTTTCAAAACATACTTTCTGTAATGGCCGGTTTGGCCAGTCGCAAATCAACGGTAAATCTACCAATCCTTCATCATGTTCCATGTGTCCCCAAACACGAGCGATATAAGATTTCTTCGGCTCGCGTTCACGGAATTGGCGTTTGAGCTCGCGCTCGGCAGGCTTGTTCAACGCAACGACAATGACGCCGCTGGTAGCCATATCCAGACGATGTACCGACTCTGCTTTAGGGAAGTTCACCTGCAGACGCGTCATCAGACTGTCTTTATTTTCCGGCAAACGCCCAGGAACTGAAAGCAACCCGCTTTGCTTGTTGATCACGATGATATGTTCATCCTGGTAAATTACTATCATATAAGTTTATCTCTATCTGATTTTAATGCTTTTTTGTGTGTTATTTATTTGATTTTAAATATTTTTATGGTTTTTTTCATCTTTTGTTGTCCCATCAAATCTCATCCAAAACCACTGAATCCTACTTTTTAGTATAGGTCATAATGTAGTTTGTTAGTTTGCCTATGGTATAATCAGTCATACTATAGTTACTTACACATGGAGCTAACTAGGTGGAAAAAAAAGAGAGAAAACCACTGTCAACCAAAGCCATTGAAGCCATGAAACCCGGTGACAAAGATAAAGCTGATACCGGCGAAAATAGGGGATTACGGCTTACTTGCGGCGCTACCGGCATTAAAACTTTCTTCTACCGTTACATCAGTCCCCTGACTCACAAACTTACCCAAGTTAAGATCGGTCATTTCCCTAATATCTCACTTGCTCAGGCTCGTACTGAACTACAAACACTTAAGCTGGTAAAGAATGAAGGTCGCTGCCCTGCCAGTGAACTGAAAGCAGAAAGGCACCACAAACAGCAAACGGAACTCGCTGAGAAAAAGGCTGTTTTCACCGTCAAAGATTTGGTCGAACTGTATTTGACCCAACATATTGAAGATCGTCATGGAAAAGATAACAAAATCATCCAAGGAGCCAGAAAACCGCAAAGCCAGTACGCTACCCGAAGAACTTTAACCAAAGATGTGGTGGATAAAATCGGCCAGTCTCCTGCGCAGGAAGTCACCCGTAAGGATGTTGTCGATCTAGTTATGGCTGTTGTTCAACGCGGCGCTAATGTGCTTGCCGGAATTATTCTACGCGAACTCTGTGCGGCTTACGAGTTTGCTCTTGGACTGGGCAAGCTGGATGAAAATTTTGTTAACCCAGCGTTGCTGGCCAAAGCCAGTCTGACACAAGCCAAGATGAAACTGACCTCTACGCCCGGCAAGCGAGTGCTAACCGACGGCGAATTAGCTCAATTTCTGCGGTGGCTACCAACATCGAGTTACCCGTCTAATATTAAAAATGTTTTGCAATTGACGCTTCTAACAGGGTGCCGTACTGGGGAAGTCTGTGCACTGGCGTGGGATAATGTTGATCTGCAAAGAGGGACAATCCACCTGCGAGAAACCAAGACAGGTATTGAGCGCCATGTTCAGTTATCGCGCCAGGCGATAGCCTTTCTTGAATCACTCAGAGCATCTTCTACGGCCCATCATCTTTTTGCTTCCCGTGGGCGTAACAAACCGATCACTCAGCCTTTCCTCAATGAGGCTTCAAACCGGTTACGCAAGTTGGGCTTAATGATAGATATAGAGCCTTGGACACCACACGATTTACGCAGAACCGTGCGAACTGGCTTGGCCCGTATTGGATGCCCCAGTGAGGTTGCTGAAGCCGTTTTAGGGCATTCACGCAAGGGTATTGAAGGTACTTATGACCTCCACCACTACGAGGCTGAGTGTAAAGAGTGGCTGCAAAAATGGGCAGATTATCACGATACGTTGAAAAAGTGATTTTCTGTTGATGTTCTTAAGTCAATGAGTTAAGCACACCATTAGCCCTTCAGTAGTACTTATCATAAGGCGTTGATGGGAAAGATTGAATATTCTTGCATTGGATGGATGCAGGTATATAATTTTCATACTTCGAGTTGTGTTTACAATTTCCTTAACCTCCTGCAACTTGAACTATTTTTGATTATAGTACCCTGATAAAACTCCATTTCTAGTGACTCCCACAGCCCAGTTTAGGGTAAACCCTTGGTCTGATATGGAAGATGAGAAGCCGTTAACAACAAAATGGAATTTTCTATGTCAGAAACCACCCAATCATCTGTAGAAGCGTTGCGCTTTCCTTGTACTGTATTCAGAACGCAAAGACGCATGGATGATTACGGTGCTGATGATATGCGGTGTGGTGATCTCAGCGAAACGCAGTTAAAAAATGATTTTAAACTGAATGATGTGTCCAGCAAGGTTAACCCGTACACCCTAACGTTGGCTAAACAGCTAAAACTCCGATCTTATGGTTATGGCTTTGAGGCTGATACGGATCTGAAAAGCAAGAAGATAACACGGCAAGAATGCGCGAATATCCTTTTTGATGAGTTTCGTAGCCTCTCAAAGCAAGTTTCTTTTTACGGTCCCTACCAGAAACTTATCGGAAAGATGATTGATCATATGCAGAAAGGGAATGGTGCACCGTTCAGAGATATATTGTTAAATGCAGCGTTAAAAGAGCAAATTCTTGAGGATACATCATCAGATAATAGTTCACGTTTATTATTGAAATTAATTTTTGATAAAAATATAGACTGGAAAAACAAGTGTTATCCAGCAGAAAAAGAGAGCGCTATTAGAAATGCTATATCTTTTGGGAGATTGCCAAAATTTGACAGGTTGAAGGATCGCGTTAACGGACTAGGTATTACCGTACACGATATATATGCAGCACATATCACTATAAGATCTCTACAGATTGACAATGACCGCTACCGCGCTGTTGTTCATTATAATGTTCAAGATCACTTTGGACTGGATGACGATGATATTAGAAAATTTCGCAATTACTCTTTATTATTTCGTATTTGGTTCGTACTACAGCGATTCAATCAGTTCGCTTATAAACCATTCATGACGAACATGGAAGCTACCATAGAAATTACAGGAGTTCGTAATGACAAGCAAAAATAAAAAAAACATCTGTATACTATTACTGATTTTTATTGCTATCACTAGTTATTTTCTATGGCTCTCAAACCGTGCAGTAGAAATTATTGCAGTTCATCAAGATTATAATTTCAGTTCTGTTTTAGTGAAAAATTTCCCATTGACCGATAAAGGGAAAATAAATTGGTGGCTTGAAAACAGAGATATGCTGGAAGCTAAATTCAATATTCCAAAACATGCACCTGATGGAAGTTTCACTATTATTTTCTGGGATTTTGGAGATGGTTATAAAGAAGAAGGGAAATATGACAGATTATGTTTCAATGATATGAAAACTGATAAAAACTGTATAGAAAAAGAAAAATATATGACTATTTATAAGTTCAATAATGAAGAACCATTTTTTTCATTCAATGGAAGTAGATATCTATTGGGAGAAAGTAATAAAATAATAAAAATGAAGCAAGATGATAAAAGCTGAACACATTGAGTGGTTAACTTTCACACAAGAAAAGTATGACCATATACTGATTGGTATTATTATGTAATGCAACTCCTAAATCTCTCCTGAAATAATACAGGAGCTCACTTCAATAGTATTTAATCTCGCGTACAAGTAATACGAGCTTCCCATAATGCCATTAAAAGCGGCTAGACGACAATAGATGCACCAGCCGCTGCTCATCCAAGGTAAATTGCTACGATGCTTGATTTTTCAAATTGATCTTTAAGTATGGATGATGCCAACTTTCATCAATCAAGCGGTAAGAAATAAACCCATCGTGCTCTAACGCACATATCAGACCTCGATGAGTAGAGACAAATTGGTAGACAGCCAAGCTTTCCAACCCTTGCAGCATATGAGCCAGCAGCTTGCGGCGCATTACATCACGCCTCCGCCGTGTTCTACGGCCCATCATCTTTTTGCTTCCCGTGGGCGTAACAAACCGATCACTCAGCCTTTCCTCAATGAGGCTTCAAACCGGTTACGCAAGTTGGGCTTAATGATAGATATAGAGCCTTGGACACCACACGATTTACGCAGAACCGTGCGTATTGGCTTGGCCCTATTGGATGCCCCAATGAAGTCGCTGAAGCCGTTTTAGGCCATTCACGTAAGGGTATCGAAGGCACTTACGATCTCTACCGCTACAAGGCTGAGTGTAAGGTTTGGCTGCAAAAATGGGCGGATTATCTCGATACATTGAAAAAGTGATTTTCTGTTGATGTTCTTAAGTCAATGAGTTGAGCACACCATTAGCCCTTCAGTAGTACTTATCATAAGGCGTTGATGGGAAAGATTGAATATTCTTGCATTGGATGGATGCAGGTATATAATTTTCATACTTCGAGTTGTGTTTACAATTTCCTTAACCTCCTGCAACTTGAACTATTTTTGATTATAATACCCTGATAAAACTCCATTTCTAGTCATTCCCACAGCCCAGTTTAGGGTAAACCCTTGGTCTGATATGGAAGATGAGAAGCCGTTAACAACAAAATGGAATTTTCTATGTCAGAAACCACCCAATCACCTGTAGAAGCGTTGCGCTTTCCTTGTACTGTATTCAGAACGCAAAGACGCATGGATGATTACGGTGCTGATGATATGCGGTGTGGTGATCTCAGCGAAACGCAGTTAAAAAATGATTTTAAACTGAATGATGTGTCCAGCAAGGTTAACCCGTACACCCTAACGTTGGCTAAACAGCTAAAACTCCGATCTTATGGTTATGGCTTTGAGGCTGATACGGATCTGAAAAGCAAGAAGATAACACGGCAAGAATGCGCGAATATCCTTTTTGATGAGTTTCGTAGCCTCTCAAAGCAAGTTTCTTTTTACGGTCCCTACCAGAAACTTATCGGAAAGATGATTGACCATATGCAGAAAGGTAATGGTGTGCCGTTTAGGGATATGTTGTTAAATGCAGCGTTAAAAGAGCAAATTCTTAGTGATGTGTTAGGCAATAGCACATACTTACGGATCAAAAAAGCCTTAACTAAGTATATAGACTGGGAAAACAGATGTTATCCGGCAGATAATAAGATTGACATAACAGAAGCTATCCTCGGTGGCATACTTCCAAAATTTGACAGGTTGCAGGATAGAGTTAACGGACTAGGTATTACCGTACATGATATATATGCTGCACATATCACTATAAGATCTCTACAGATTGACAATGACCGCTACCGAGCTGTTGTGCATTATAATGTTCAAGATCACTTTGGACTGGATGACGATGATATTAGAAAGTTTCGCAATTACTCTTTATTATTTCGTATTTGGTTCGTACTGCAGCGATTCAATCAGTTTGTTTATAAACCATTCATGACTAACATGGAAGCTACTGTAGAGATTACAGGGAGACGCAATGAAAATTAAAATATATATTAGTATAATTTTTTTTTGTAGTATCCTGTTGGGATTGGGACTCTGGATTTTGCGACATCCGGTAGAAATTATCGATGTACATCAGAGAGTTAAATACAGTGATATTCTGGTAAAAAACTTTCCTTTTACTGATAAAGGTAAAATAAAATGGTGGTTAGAAAACAAAGACATGCTGAAAGAAAAATACAACATCCCTAATCCTACACAAGATGGTTTATTTTCTGTTACCTTCTGGGATTTTGGGGAAGGCTATAAAGAAGATAAATATGATAGAAGATGCTTTGATGACATGAAAACCAATAAAAACTGCATTGAAAAAAAAATAATATTCACGGTTGATAATGACAAGCATAAAAGAATAATTTTCACTATGTATGATGGCGATGATTATCGTATGAATGAAAATGGTGATATAATAAAAATGAAACGAGATGATTAAAGCTGAACACACTGAGTGGTTAACTTTCATACAAGGAAATTATGACCATATACTGATTGGCATTATTATATAATGTAACTCCTAAATCGCTCCTGTATTATTTCAGGAGCTCAGTTCAATAGTATTTAATCTCGGGTCGTGACGCAGACTTGCTGATCGCGTATGCTCCGCACTTTGGATAAAATTCATGGCAAAAGTTGATGTCGTCTGCCCTCAGTGCAATGAAACCCAGGGTGTACGATGTAACGGACATTCAGGATCCGGTGCCCAGCGTTACATCTGCAAGCTCTGCTCAAAGACCTTTCAGCTCAACTTTAGCTATTCCGGTGCCAAACCAGACACACACCAAACCATTGTTAATATGGCGATGAATGGTTCTGGATGTCGCGATACCGCACGGGTTCTCGGCATCAGCCTCAATACCGTTCTGCGGCACTTAAAAAAATTTCGCCAAAACAGGTAGCTGAGAATATCGACCGCTAAAGCGGAAGTCGTTATCTGCTGTGAAGCCGATGAACAGTGGTCTTACGTGCGGTGTAAAGCCAATCCCCGGTGGTTGTTCTACGCTGATGACCGTATCCGCAAACGGGCTCTGGCCCACGTCTTCTGCCCGAGAAATACCTCGACTCTGCAACGATTGTTGGCCCTGTTAAGCAAATTTAACATTGCCTTTTATATGACAGATGCGTGGCCGGTTTATAAGGTCCTGTTAAGTGCAACAAGCTACGTGGTGAGCAAGAAATATACCCAAAGGATAGAACGGCATAATCCTAATCTTCGCACACATATCAAACGACTGACCCGCAGAACAATTTGCTTTTCGAAGTCAGAGGAAATGCACGATAAGATCATCGGTGGGTATTTTACTATTCATCACTATCAATAAATCGTGCGTCACGACCCGAAATGCCGACAAGATCATCGATACTTTCTTTGAACGCTAATATTACGTTTGATGCAGCATCAACTTATTGAATACATGACCAGAAAAACCAGTAAAAAATATAAATTATATTTTGATAACAACCAGCCCCTGAAAAAATAAGTGAAAATTAGTTATAGATGAATGTAAATGAGGTAGCATATTTTCTGTTAACGAATGGGGTAGTTGCCTCGATCTTATGTATCTTGACAAGTTACCCTCACATAGGCACCGAAAAATATACTACGTGAATAAGGTGAATTTATTAATTTTTTACAATATCTAAAATTTTTATATAATATGTTGTCACTGAGTAAAAAATACGAAATTTAGGCTACAATAAAAGTATTCCAATACTTAAGTCACGTTTACGGATTAGAAAAATGCAAGTATCAAATGAATTTCTCGCTATGGCAGGTTATGTCGCTCTTATTTTAATCATACCAGGACCTACTAATACTTTGTTACTGTCTTCAGGTGTTCGTAACGGACTATCTAAAACGATACCTCTAGTTTTTGCTGAAGCGTTTGGATACTTCCTTGCAATTACGTTTTGGGGTGCTTTTTTATTATCTATAGAAAATTTTTTACCATCTATTTTTCAATGGACAAGAATAACATGTGCTATTTATATATTTTGGTTGGCTTTTAAAATGTGGAGAATAAGTTCAAATCTTGATGAACCTAAAGAGGGAAAATCAGATTTCATCCAAGTTTTCATTACTACTCTATTGAATCCAAAGGCATTAATTTTTTCCAGTTCTATCATTCCGGAAACGGCTTTTATTTCTATTGATAATTTCGTTTACGCTATGGCTGTATTCCTCATTATTCTTTTTCCTGTTGGAGTTCTGTGGGCCTCTCTAGGCGGACTTATGAAAATAAGCTTAAACACAGGAAGCCATATCAAAGTTATCCTTCGTGTTGCTTCATGTTTCCTAATTTTCTTCTCTTTTCTTCTGGTTTATTCTGGGGTGATAAAAAGATGAAGGAAGGTTAGTCTTATACAACTTAAAAAGTTAAATAAGCCCTGAAATGATAAAGAAATGCGAAAATCAGGAAAAAGTGAGGTCAGTATTATTGGATGTAGAGGTTGATAATGATTTTTTTGATGCGATTCTGACGCTCGCTCATCTTAACCACATGATTAGCTATGCGTCTGGGGATTTTTGTAGCCTAATTATAATTTGAATAGGTCTAGATCAACTTCAATGGCTTTATTTTTGGACATGATAAGTTGATTATTTATGGCGTTCATTTTTTTTGAAAGACTTGTACAGAGAGTTGTAGTTTCAACTTACTATAACTATGAGTATTATTGCTACATCAAGGTAATGATAATACAAATAAACCTTATGATTAAAGGAGGTTATCATGAAAAGCGTCAACAAATTTGTTGTAGCCGTGGCAATTAATCTGGTTTCATTTGGCAGTGTTGCTCAGAGCGTCAGCGTCAGAGCTTTAACCATTGAGGAGGCTAAAGCGAAGGTCGCGGCGCAGGCTAAAAAATCCAGAGTATCCTACAAAATCATTTCAACATATTTCAATAACGGTGCGTATATGGTCGCCTGACTAAATAAATTATAAAGGCTGAGATTAGGCTGTATATCGGCCATCCTCCATCAATTCTTACAATCACATATTGAGTATTTTATCAGTGGCATAAGGGAATTAAGTTATGAGTGAAAAAAAAACTCACTTCAAAATAGGTATCTCGTCTATCGGGGCACATCTGCGTGATCCGCTTACTAATAAAAAAACGACTGAGCAGGAACGTATTAGGCAATTGGTTGATATGGCAATACAGGCGGAAGCTGAGGGGCTTGATGTTTATGCGCTTGGTGAAAGTCACCAAGAAGGTTTTGTCAGCGCAGCTCATACCGTTATCCTTGGTGCCATTGCTCAAGCTACGCAAAAAATTACGTTGATGAGCTCCGTAACCGTGATCAGTACTTTGGATCCTGTCCGTACATTTGAAGATTTCGCAACCTTAGACTTGCTGTCAAATGGTCGGACGGAAATTGTTGTTGGAAGGGGATCGCGAGTGGGCGGTTTTAGTCTGCTGGGGTACTCTGCAAATGATTACGAGGCATTGTTCGACGAAAAAATCGACTTGCTCACCACTATTAATCGTGCAAGTGGAGAAAAACGGCCGATAAACTGGCAGGGTAAATTTCGGCCTCCGCTGGTTAATGCCAGAATCTTTCCTCAACCGCAGGATAGGCAGTTGAAGATCTGGCATGCTGTTGGGGGGCACAGCAGCAGTGCTGTCGCTGCGGCTAAAAGAGGGTTGCCGATGATGTTGACCACATTAGCGGGCGAATCGCTGAATTTCAAACAAGCGATCGATGCCTTCCGGAAAACCGCTGAAATAGCGGGGCACCAAGCGTTCGACCTGCCGATTACAACCACCAGTTGGTTCCATACGGCACACACTGACGAACAGGCGGTCGAGGAGTTCTACCCTTACTTCAACGGTATGACGAAAGAATTGCGCTCTGATTCCGTGCCGAAAGAGTTTCTGCATCGTAGCTTGGCCATAGACAATGCGATGATGATTGGGTCACCAGCCACTATTATAGAAAAACTGAAATATCAGTATCGGCTTTACAAACAACAACAGTTTCTTGCTCATGTTGATACCGGTGCTTTACCGGAAGCATTGGTAAAAAATAATATCGATGTATTAGCCAATATTATTGCACCTGAAATCCGTTCATTTGTTGCGGATGAGTCAAAATTGAGTGATAACCATGGGTAATCTCAGCCAAATTTTTTATCGACGAATAGGGCTGAATAATGAAGAAGTGAGTTGGACGCCAGCTGGAATCAATAAAATTATTGCATACAGCCAATTGTCATTACCGTTCGATAATCTGAGCGTTTTTAACTCACCAGACACGCCTTTCACAAGGGCGTATGTCGAGCAAAAGATACTGACAAAAGGGCAAGGAGGCTTGTGCTATGAATTGAACTCTCTGTTTTACGAGGTGATGAAGGAGAATGGGGTTTCGACTAGTCTGATCACTGCAACCGTCTACGATAACGCGACTAACGATTGGCTTGCTTTGCAAGAAACCCATGTGTTGAGCATTATCCATGTTGAGGGAAACGCTTATCTGGTTGATATCGGTTTAGGCCTCAAGAGCCCCAGGGTTATTGTTCCGTTGAATGGGCGTATTGTCACTTTTCAAGAAACTCAGTATCAGGTGACGAAAGACGTTGATTTTTATTATTTCAATTTTAAACAGGCAGGCGAGCAGAATTGGAATATCGGATACCGTTTTGCCACTAACTATAGCAGCGTATCTCTTGGGGAACTGGAAATAAACCGTCAAATCATCACGTTTGATAATAAGTCACCATTCAATAAGGGTCCGCTGATTGCAATTTTTACTACAGATGGTAGCAGGCTATTGACGCCTTCAAACTATACAATTACGGATGCCGCAGGGAAAACTAAATACCCGCTGTCACCGGAAGTGTTCAAAGAACTGGCTAGAGAATTTACTTTCCCTCTTCTGGTTTAGTACATCAGAAATAGCAGGCATGTGGGTACCGCGTTATGCGGGGAAGCTCCTTCCCCGCATATTAACTCACTGATGTGTTACGACAATTGCGCGAATGGCATCCAGACGCCATCCTGCCTCGTTCAGATTGCGCAATACCTCACGGCGATTGAATTCCAATGTTTCGACTTCATCATCACGAATATTTGGATTAACCGCTTTCAGCGCTTCTAGACGTGCTAACTCGGTGCTGAGTTTGTCATCTGCTTCGTGTTTAGCGCTTTCGATCAATCCGCGAGCCTGGTCCTCAATCAAAATTTCAGCCTGCTGCAACATGGCGTGTATTTCTTGCTGAACTGCGTTGACCAGCTTGCTTGAGGTGTGGCGATTGACCGAGTTCAACTGACGATTGAAGCTTTCGAACTCAACTTGTGTTGCCAGATTGGTTCCTTTGCGATCCATTAACATCCGGATCGGTGTCGGTGGCAAGAAACGAGTCAGTTGCAAGTGTTTGGGTGCCTGAGCCTCAACCACATAAATCAGTTCAACCAACAGGGTACCGACCGGTAGCGCCTTGTTCTTGAGTAAGGAAACAGCACAACTTCCTGTATCGCCGGAGAGGATCAAGTCCAGACCGTTACGGATGATAGGATGTTCCCAACTGACAAACTGCGCATCTTCACGCGACAATGCTTGTTCACGATCGAAGGTCACCGTACATCCATCCTGCGGTAATCCAGGAAAGTCCGGTACCAACATATGATCGGACGGCGTCAGAACAATCAGGTTATCGCTGCGGTCATCCTGGTTGATACCAACGATGTCAAACAGGTTTAGCGCAAAACTGACCAAGCTGATGTCATTGTCTTGTGCTGCAATAGCCTCTGCCAGTGCCTGAGCTTTTTCACCTCCGTTGGAGTGCATTTCCAGAAGGCGATCTCTGCCCTGTTCCAATTGAGCTTTAAGCTGGTTGTGCTGCTGGCGACAGGTATGAATAAATTCATCCAGGCCTTCTTGTTCTGCGGGTGCAGCCAGGTATCCAATCAGTTGCTCGTAGCAGCTGTCGTAAATATGGCGGCCGGTCGGGCAGGTGTGCTCGAAGGCATCCAGCCCCTCATGGAACCAGCGGCCGAGCACAGCCTGTGCCGTGTTTTCCAGATAAGGCACCATGATTTGGATATCGTGCATCTGGCCGATACGGTCTAGACGACCAATACGCTGTTCCAAAAGGTCAGGATTAAAGGGCAGATCGAACATTACCAGCTTGCTGGCAAATTGGAAGTTACGTCCTTCAGAACCTATTTCAGAACACAATAGCACCTGCGCACCTTCCTCTTGGGATGCGAAGTAAGCAGCTGCACGGTCACGCTCTATAATTGTTAGCCCCTCATGGAATACCGCAGAACGGATCGCTTCGCGTTCACGTAATACCTGTTCGAGCTGAAGTGCGGTAGCAGCCTTGGCACAAATCACCAGCACTTTTTCATGGCGGTTGGCGATCAGGTAGTCCAGTAGCCACTCGACTCGTGGATCGAAGTTCCACCAAGTCGCATTCTCCCCTTCGAATTCCTGATAAATTTGCTCAGGGTAGAGCATATCGCGTGCGCGTGCTTCCACGCTTTTCTTGGCGCCCATAATACCGGAAACCTTGATCGCTGTTTGATACTGCGTTGGTAATGGCAGTTTGATTTGGTGTAGCTGGCGATGGGGGAAACCCTTCACACCGTTACGGGTGTTGCGGAACAGTACACGACTTGTACCATGGCGATCCATCAACATGGTGACCAACTCTTGACGTGCCTGTTCGCTGTTATCGGTGTTGCTGTTGGCTGCTTTCAGCAGTGGCTCGATGTCTTGCTCGTCGATCAACTCTCCCAGCAGGTTGAGTTTGTCATCAGCCAGACGCTCACCACTTAGCAACAGTGCCACAGCATCGGCAACCGGGCGGTATTTCTGCTGTTCTGTCACAAACTCTTCGTAGTCGTGGAAGCGGCTAGGGTCTAGCAGACGCAGACGTGCAAAGTGACTTTGCTGGCCCAGTTGCTCTGGTGTAGCGGTTAACAACAATACGCCAGGAGTGTTTTCTGCCAGTTGTTCAATCACTTGATATTCGCGGCTCGGTGCTTCTTCGCTCCAGGCCAGATGATGCGCTTCGTCTACCACCAGAAGGTCCCAGTGGGCATCAGCCAACTGCTCAAGGCGCTGTTTGTTACGGCGAACAAAATCCAATGAGCAGATCACCAACTGTTCTGTTTCGAATGGGTTGCTGCTGTCTTGCACTGCTTCAGCATAACGGCTGTCATCAAACAGTGAGAAATACAGGTTGAAGCGGCGCATCATTTCAACCAGCCACTGATGCTGCAAGGTTTCTGGTACCACGATCAGCACGCGCTCGGCGCGGCCAGCCAGCAGTTGCTGATGAACAATCATACCGGCTTCAATGGTTTTACCCAGGCCGACCTCATCCGCCAGCAGTACGCGCGGCGCATGGCGTTGCCCTACTTCGTAGGCGATATGCAACTGATGTGGGATCAGGCTTGCACGCATGCCGCGCAGGCCAGCAAACGGCAGACGGTATTGCTCACTTTGGTATTTACGGGCACGAAAGCGCAGTGCAAAGCGATCCATGCGGTCAATCTGTCCGGCAAACAGGCGGTCTTGTGGCTTGCTGAAGGTGAGTTTGCTATCTAACAGCACTTCACGCATTGATACACCACTTTCTTGTGTATCAAGACGAGTTCCGATATAGGTCAACAGACCACTTTCCTCTTTGACTTCCTCTACATGTAACTGCCAGCCTTCGTGGCTATTGATAGTATCGCCTGGGTTGAACATCACGCGGGTAATTGGCGAGTCGTTTCTGGCATAGAGACGGTTTTCACCGGTTGCGGGGAAAAGCAGGGTAATCATGCGCGCATCCAGTGCTACAACAGTTCCCAATCCCAATTCGCTTTCCGTATCGCTGATCCAGCGTTGACCAAGTGTAAAAGGCATAGTTTGTTGGCTCGATTCTTATTAAGTAAGTCTTATTATCGGGCAGGTGTTGGGCCTCGATAACCTGTTTCAACTGTCTACGATCCACTGCATTTTTCCAGCTAACGCTGGATTGACCCGTCATACTTCAGGTTGCCATTGTGTTGGCAGCACTCAGTGACTCGTTACCTTCACGCAACTTGAGTTATGTAGAGTAGTATAGAACCCCTTTGCATTCATTTGGCTGCAGTATAGCTACCATGCATGCATCTGGTTACGGCACGGACAAATGGCGTTATTAGGCTGTGTTCCTTAACTGCACGTCGTGCCGTCGCAGACCCAAAAGCTTGTCATAAAGGCTGAGGGTGAAGGACAATGTGGTCTTTAAAGCGCGACAACACTGAATATAAACGTTGGGGACAAGCCGCAGGGCGAGGCTATTTGAGAGCATTTCTGCGTTGCTCGCCGCTTATTTGGCCCAACAAATTTCACGACTCACGCCCTGCGTTCAAATGACCACCAGCAGTACTCGCATGCAGTTGAGGGCCACAGCCTAGTATGGGTTCAGAATGCAGAAAGGGCGCTATGGTAATGTAAGGAGAAGCGTTCGTCACCTGTAAAACCCAATGATTTTCTTCTCTTATGTCATCCAGGAACACGGTAAATGGATGTAAAATCTGACAAGGTGATGCCTATCTCGCCTTTTAACTCATCAGAATAACCCCATTTGGCCTGTTACCAGTGTAGCAAAATCGTCGTGCAGGAATGGAAGAATAGCGTCTGCTATCGGTTTAAGCTGACGTTCAAGATAATGATCGTAATCGATCACCGATTGTCGGGTTTCCAGTGGTTCAGGCCCGGAAATGGTCATCACATAGCTGATCCACCCCCCATTCTGATACTGCAATGGTCGCCCTTGTTGGCGGTTGTAGTCATCTGCTATACGTGCTGCCCGAACATGAGGAGGAACATTGCGCTGATACTCACCCAGTTTACGCCGCAGGCGCTTGCGGTATACCAGTTGATCGTCAAATTCACCATTCAGCGTTTTGGTAACGTAATCACGTACAAGATCCTGATAAGGCTGCTGTTTAAAAATACGCTGATAGAGCTGTTGTTGGAAAATCTGTGCCAGCGGAGTCCAATCTGAACGCACCGTCTCAAGGCCTTTGTATACTATCTCTTCAGTGCCATCTGGCCTGGTTATTAATCCGGCATAACGTTTTTTACTGCCTTGTTCTGCACCCCGAATGGTAGGCATAAGAAAGCGCGAATAATGTGTTTCGAATTCCAGCTCAAGTGTGCTTTCTAATCCATATTGGTTCTGTAGATGTTGCTGCCACCATTGATTCACATGAGCAACCAGTTTGCGACCAATTTCAGCGGCCTGTTGCTCGCTGTGAGCTTTTTTCAACCATACAAACGTTGAGTCGGTATCGCCATAGATCACTTGATAGCCTTTTTGTTCGATCAGTTCTCTTGTCTGGCGCATGATTTCATGACCGCGCAGGGTGATCGATGAGGCTAAACGAGGATCAAAAAAACGGCAGCCGCTTGACCCCAGTACACCATAGAAAGCGTTCATAATGATCTTCAGTGCCTGAGATAGTGGTTTATTGTTCTGCCGTTTTGCCTCCTCACGCCCCTGCCAGATCTGACGAACAATCTCAGGCAAACAGTGTGTGTTACGTGAGAAGCGGGCATGACGGAATCCCGGTATTGAGCTTTCCTCATCGGGATGTTGCAGCCCTTCAACCAACCCTATAGGGTCGATAAGGAAGGTACGAATTATTGACGGGTACAGGCTTTTATAATCCAGCACTAGCACGGAGTTATATAAGCCGGGTTGGGAATCCATCACAAAACCGCCTGGGCTATGCTCTTCCGGTAACTCACCCTGGTTGGGAGCAACAAACCCCTGACGATGCATACGTGGAATATACAGATGGCTGAATGCTGCTACTGAGCCACCACTGCGATCCACAGCCAAGCCTGTGACGGTTGCGCGTTCTAGCAGGAAGGTCAGTAGCTCTGTTTTGGCAAAAATGCGCGTTACCAGTTCGCAATCTTTCAGGTTATAGCGTGCGAGAGCGGGTTTGTCTTCGGCAAAGCGCCGGTCTATCTCTGCCATTCGTTGGTAAGGATTGTCGATCGATTTACCTTCCCCAAGCAGGGTTTTTGCGACATATTCCAGACTGAATGAGGGAAAGTTCCAGGTTGCTGATTTTAGCGCTTCGATACCATCAATAATCAATCTCCCAGTTGCACTGGCGAAGAAATGATTCTGTTTAAAGCCATGTTCGCGCCATTCGAGTAGATTGCCACCGCGCCCAAAACGTAGTGGGATCTGGTAGCGCTCAGCATGTTTTTGCAGCACTCGCAGATCGAACTGAACAAGATTCCAACCGATAATGGCATCGGGATCGTGCTGTTCTAGCCATTGATTTAAACGTTCAAGCAGTTGTGGACGGCTGTTACAGTATTCCAGATCGAAATCCAGCGGTTCGTTACTGCCATTAGCTGGGCCAAGCATATACACTTGGCGTTGGCCGCATCCTTCGAGAGCAATCGAATAAAGTTCGCCGTGGGTGGTGGTTTCAATATCGAGCGATACCAACTTCAGCGTTGGTCGATAATCGGGTGAGGGTTTCATCTGGCAATTGATCCATTGCCCCTTACCATTCGGTTCGCCGCTGAACCATACTGGCGCGGTAATAAAACGCTCCATAAGATAGCGTTCCGGTGGGCGGATATCGGCCTCAAATACGTTGATACCGCCTTCTTTTAGCAGCTTCTCCAACCTGAGCAACTGGCGATGTTGGCGGCAATAGAGGCCAAATACAGGGCGTGAGTGAAAATCCCGCAGAGGTAGGGATTTCAACTCGATATGCTGTTCTTTCCCCAGCAACAACTCAGCCCGTTGACGTTGTTCGGCGGGAATGAATGCGACAGACGTTTGAGGAGCTAACCTTAACCTTTGTGCCCCGCTGTCGGTGGCCAGCCAGAACTCAACTTCGGTGCCGGTCGGGGTATCATGCCAATGGCGGGTAAGTAGGAACCCCTGATGCAGTGACTTCACTCTGATCCCAGTCTAGAAAGCGACGATTAATGATTATCTACAGTATGTTTTTTTATACAGTAACTGTCCATAGTTGGCCTGATTGACCAACTATGGATACAATTTAAAGAGTCGCTCAGTTTTGTCTACTCCGTGTCATTTATCGGCCATGCGTTTTTTGCTAAAGAAAAGAGGTCTAATGGAAGCCTACTTACAACAGTTACTTACCCATTCGTTGGCATTAACCTTGGTGGTCATCGTATTTGTTACATTTCTTGAGTCATTAGCGTTGGTCGGTTTGTTATTGCCGGGTACGATATTGATGGCCAGCATTGGTGCGCTGATTGGCGGTGGTCAGGTGAATTTCTATATGGGATGGGCTGCCTGCGTAATTGGGTGTCTGCTCGGGGACTGGTGTTCCTATTTTATCGGACGTTCTTTCAAAGAGCCGTTGCATCGTTTGTCATTTTTTAAGAAGAACAAAGCGATGATGGATAAAACCGAGCACGCGCTTTACCAGCACAGTATGGTTACCGTATTGATTGGCCGCTTTATCGGACCTATGCGCCCGCTTGTGCCGATGGTTGCCGGAATGCTTGATTTGCCTCCTTATAAATTTGCTTTACCCAACATTATCGCTTGCCTTATTTGGCCACCGTTCTATTTCTTACCGGGTATTTTGGCAGGAGTAGCGATCTATATTCCCGCTAGCGCCGATAGCGGGCAATTCAAATGGTTGTTGTTTGGTGCAGTGGTGCTGTTTGGGCTGGCCGTTTGGCTGAGTTGGCACTGGTGGCGTGAGGTTAAGAATGGCATTAGCCCGTCGGCTCGCTGGCTCTATTCTCTCCGGTTGCGATTTGTTTGTGGCCTGAGTTGGGTAGCAACGTTGGTGTGCTGGTATTATCTGTCTATACACCCGTTGATGCCGGTTTACTGGAAGCTCTTGCAGAAAGTGTTGATCGCTTGACCGTCTTGATGTTTTTCAAGCCGCAGTAATATTGACTGCAGCTTGAAATCCAATGGCAGAAGGTTACTGGAAGAATGCTTCTAACTGCTCAAACACGCGAACGTCTTCGTGATGGCGTTTAACCTGAAGCACATCTTCCAGTTTTTCAACCTGGCTGATCATCTGTACTAAACGCTGATCGTCGTCGACGAGCAGCCAAATCCGGCTTTGTGTGCCGTCTTTCAGCGGCAGACAGACAATGCCCTCTACGTTAAATGCGCGACGGGCAAAAAGGCCACAAACGTGAGTCATTACGCCTGGATGGTTGCGTACCGCCAGTTCCAGGATCACCTGTGGATTTTTCTGTAGTGAGTGCATGGCTTATTCTCCAATCATTTCGATATTGGCGGCACCCGGCGGTACCATAGGGTATACTTTTTCGTTGATGTCGATCAGCGCGTGGATCAGGCACGGACCAGGGCGCTGGATCGCAGCCATCAGCGCGGCTTGTGGATCTTCTTCCGCGTTAAGATCGCAAGTATCCAGGCCAAAACCGGCGGCAATTTTCAGGAAGTCGGTGCGTTTAGGGTAAGCCGCAGCAAAGATATGTTGCTGATAGAATAATGTCTGCTGCTGGTGCACCAGCCCTAGCGCCTGATTGTTCATCAGAATGATTTTTATATCTAGATCGTGTTCAACAGCGGTCGCCATTTCCTGAATATTCATCATCAGGCTACCATCACCGGAAAAACACAATACCTTACGTTGTGGTGCGGCAAGTGCGGCACCTATCGCAGCCGGCAGGCCGAATCCCATAGTGCCTAAACCCCGGATGTCAGCCATTGGCGCGCCCGACTAAGTGGGTAAGCCTGTGCGACCCACATCTGATGTTGGCCCACGTCAGTGGTGATAATCGCATTTTCGTCCACGCAGCGAGCAGTGGCTTTTATTAAACCGTAATGGCTTAGAGGATCTTCCACGTTTGGCATATTGAACGGGAACTCACGCTTGAGGTCGTTAACGGTTTTCAGCCATTCACTTCGTGGTTGTGCTTCAATCAGTGGTAACAGTTGTTGCAACACCTGCCCGACATCGGCATGAATAGCGATATTGGCCTGTTTCACTTTGCCGAGTTCGGCACGATCAATATCTACATGGATAATCTTTGCGTTCGGGCAGAACTGCTCGGTTTTACCGATGGCGCGATCGTCGAAACGGGCACCCAGTACAATCAACAGATCGGCTTCCTGTAGGATAAAGTTGGTACTGCGTGCGGCATGCATTCCCAACATTCCCAAAGACAGTGGATGTTCAACAGGCATTGCGCCCAGTGCCATCAGCGTCATGGTGGTGGGCAGGTTTGCACGTTCTGCCATTTCTAGTGCGGGTTGATGAGCTTCTGCACCGATGATCCCCCCTCCTAAATACATTATCGGGCGTTTGGCCTGATTAATCATCGCTGCGGCTTGCTCGACCTGCAGGCGATCAAAGGCAGGGGCTGCGTCAGGTACGGCGATGGGGGGTAACTGGTCCCAGTCAATTTCTGCGGTTTGAACGTCTTTCGGAATGTCGATCCATACTGGGCCTGGGCGACCCGATTCGGCGATACGGAAGGCGTCACAAATCACCTGCGGTAGTTCGCGGATATCACGGACTAGATGGTTGTACTTGGTGATTGGTATTGAAATACCGTAGGTATCAACCTCCTGAAAGGCGTCGGTGCCGATCATTGAGGAGGGAACTTGGCCAGTGATACATACCAGCGGGATTGAATCGAGTTTGGCGTCGGCAATCGCTGTGACCAGATTGGTCGCGCCTGGGCCACTGGAGGCGATGCAAACAGCCGCCTTGCCGTTAGTACGCGCCATGCCCTGGGCCATAAAGCCGGCACCTTGCTCATGGCGAGCCAGTACGTGTTTGATGACGCGGCTTTGACTCAGCGCATCGTACAGCGGTAACGCGGCACCACCGGGAATACCTGCAATGGTAGTAATACCTTGGCGCTCCAGCAGATGAATAATCAACTGCGCACCGGTGAAGCGTTGGCCTTGGTGAGGCGTGCCCGAAATTGCCATGTTCCTATCCTTTCTTAGGGCCGGTTCACATCGCTGGGCAGGGGACTAAAACAAGAAACCCCGCCTGGTTGCGCCGGCGGAGTTTGGGAATCGATACGTTGATTCGGACCCTACGGCGCATTGCCGACGACCACCACCACACGCACGACGACTACCGCGGCTGGTAGCGCGGCAACTAGTAGAGTCGAAGTCAGTGAGGATGCGATCACAGGGAACCTTATCATCAGTAATAAAAAACAGGATTTTATAAAACCACAGGTGCAAAATTCACACAACAGGTTTCTTGGCTCAGCATAAAAAACGCGTGGTAGATCACGATTTGAGTGGGATACCTAACACACGAGCTGCAGACGTAGTGCCATCGATCAATGCCTGAGTGGCACCGTCATAATAAATGCGGCCATCAACTACCAGCAAGGTTCGTGGCGCTATGCGAGCGGCATCGTCAATGTTGTGCGACACCATCAGTAGAGTGAGTTGGCGTTGGCGACACACGTCGTTGAGTAACTGTAACATTTCGCTGCGTAGGGCGGGATCAAGTGCAGAGAAAGGTTCGTCAAGTAACAGAATCGGCTGTTGGCGGATCAGACAACGTGCTAGCGCTGCCCGTTGCCGTTGCCCACCGGAAAGCTGTGAGGGTAATCGCTGCAAATGTCCTTCTAGCCCGACCTGATGGGCAATCTGTTGTAACTGTTTTTTTTGCTCTGTTTTCAATCTCAAGCCTGGGTCTAGCCCTAGGCCGATATTTTGTGACACAGTGAGGTGAGCAAACAGGTTGTTTTCTTGAAACAGCATAGAAACCGGGCGTTTGGCCGGAGATGTGCGGGTATGATCGTGTCCGCCCAGCAGCAATTTTCCACTGGCGGCGGTGAGAAAACCAGCGATCAAACTGAGCAGGGTGCTCTTGCCTGCCCCGCTTGGCCCCAGTACGGCAACGCACTCTCCTGGCCTTATGTGTAGGTCAAAACGCATTGGTAGGTGCTCGTACAGGTAAGTCAGTTTTTCAAGTGTCAGCATGGCGACCCGGTAAACGTTCAATCAGAGAAAACAACAGGAAGCAGAGTAACAATAACAGTAATGCGGTGACGGCTCCGTTATTGCTGCGGTAAGCCCCAATCTGTTGATACAGATAAAAAGGTAGGGTTTTGAACTGCTCGTTACCAAACAAGGCGACTACGCCAAAATCACCAATCGACAGCACACAGGCAAAAGCTAATGCCTGTGCCAGCGGGCGTTTTAGGGCTTTCAGTTCGATCCAGCGTAACCGCTGGTAGCCACGGATATCCAGTGACAGGCACAAGGGATTATAGCGCTCGGCCAGATCGCGCATGGGGTTTTCCAATAGTTTCAACGCGTAAGGTACGGCCATCAATGCATTGGTGATGATTACCAGAGAATAAGGAGATTGAGGCAGACCAGTAGTGTCGTTCAACAGTAGGAAAAAACCGGTTGCTAGCACGATACCTGGCATCGCCAGGATCACCATGCCACTTAGTTCCAGCGTTTGCCCACAGGTAATTTTTTGTCGCAGTTTCAGCTCTCGGCTACTCCACAGTAGCATCATGGTTAACAGGATACACAGCAAGCCAGCGCAGAGCGCAATACGCAGTGAGGTTAAGAGGGCTTGCCACAGTACCGGTTGTTGTAGCACGGTAACGAAGGTCTGATTAGCACCATCAACAATGACGGCCAGCAAGGGAGGAAGCATTAACAAGAGTGTGGCTGCTATTAACAACGTGTCACAGCTACGTTGCCAGACGTTGTCTTCCGGATTGCGCCAGCGTTGGTCGTGGGTATGGCCTACAGGGAGTACTTGGCTCAACCGTTGGCTAATGACTACCAGTCCCAGGCAGCACCCCAGTTGGATCAACGCCAGTAGTGCCCCTCGGCTGAGATCGTAGTCGTAACTCAATGCCTGATAGATAGCCAGTTCGATGGTTGTTGCTTGTGGCCCCCCCCCAGCGAAAGCACGGTAGCGAAACTGGCAAAACAGAGCATGAAAATCAATGCGCTACTGGGCAGGATCTGGCGGCGTAGTGCTGGCCAGTCCAGAAAACGAAACTGTTGCCAGTCGTTCATTCCCAATTGTGCCGCCAATTGGCGTTGTTCAGTAGGAATGTTCTCCAGCGTTTGTAACAGCAAACGTGTGGCCAGCGGTAGGTTAAAGAATAAATGGGCCAGTAGAATACCTTGCAGACCATAAGGAGAGAAACTGTAGTTAACGCCTAACCAACCGCAGATCGTTGCTAACCAGCCTTGTCTACCATAGACGCTCAGTATGCCAAATACTGCCACTAGAACAGGGAGCACCAACGTCATGGCACACAGGCGCAACAGCAGATCGCGGCCAGGAAAGCGCCGACGATAAAGGGCACGGGCCAGCCAGATAGCGGGGATAACCGAAATCAAGGCGGACAGTAACGCCTGCCAAAAGGTAAATCGTACTACGTGCCACAGGTAAGCATCTTGCCATAGACTACGCCAGTCACTGCCCGGTGCATGTCGCCACAGTGACCCGATTGCTGCCAGAGCAACAATCCCGATCAATGTCGCGGCAATCAGCCCTGGCCATAACCAGCAAGGGATCAGTGGCTGACGGCGGTTTGCCATGCACGTATCCAGTTGTTGCGTTGCTGTGCGACTTCTTCTGCGCTGAATTCCAACGCCTTCTGTGGCTGTGTCATCTGTTCAAAACCGGCAGGTAGTTGCGTGTTGATGACGGGATACATCCAGCTACCGGTAGGAATGGTATTCTGGAAAGCCGGTGAAACTATAAACTCCATAAAACGTTCAGCCAGTTCCGGCTGCTTGCTGGCTTTCAACTTTCCTGCCACTTCAATTTGCAGGTAATGTCCTTCACTGAAATTTGCCGATCTATAGTTATCTTTTTTCTCTTCTATCAGGTGGTAGGCGGGGGAGGTGGTATAGCTCAGCACCATGTCGCCTTCGCCTTTCAGAAACAGGTTGTAAGCTTCACTCCATCCTTTAGTCACGGTAACCGTTTTTTTCGCCAGTTTTTGCCAGGCTTGAGGCGCTTCATCACCATACACTTTTTGTACCCAGAGCAGCAGGCCAAGCCCGGGCGTACTGGTTCGCGGGTCTTGGTAGATGATCTTCCAAGGTTGGTCGCTACTGACCAGCTCTTTTAGGCTTTTAGGTGGGTTTTTCAGCTTGTCTTGGTTATAGACAAAGGCAAAGTATCCATAATCAAAAGGTACAAAAGTTTTGTTTTGCCAGCCGCTAGGTATGTTGAGTTTGTTGGTATCGACATTACTGGTAGCGAACAAATCGGTTTGTTGTGCGGCATGCAACAGGTTATTGTCTAGCCCAAGAACTACGTCGGCAGGACTGTTCTTACCTTCCATACGCAGGCGATTGAGTAACGAAACGCCGTCTTCCAAGGCAACGAATTTCAGTTCGCAGTTGCATTCAGCCTCAAAGGCTTTTTTCACCGCGGCACCGGGCCCCCATTCGGCGGCGAAGGCATCATAGGTATAGACCGTCAGCGTTTGCTTTGCCAGCGCTGGCATTGCCGCGAGCAGTAATAGGTAGGGTAGGTATTTTTTGACCACTTTGCACTCCTGAAAAGTAAGGGGCAAAGGTATCTGAAGGCATTGGTAAAAGACATTTAACCCGCCATGCTCAAATCCCTCCGCCGGTATTGACCGGATCAGGTTCGACGGGTGTGTTCTCAGCGGAAAAATACGGCTTGTTTGCCCTATACCAACAGTGTTGTGTTCCGCACCCCGTTGAGACGCTGGCATTATAAAGATTAACTGGCTCTGGTGAAAGGCGATTATGTTTCCGGTGGCGCAAACCAGGCAGATTTAAAATCAAACCAACCGAGGGTGTTCATCCTAACTCCACGCATACTGCGTTGGCCGTGTAGTTGCAGCCAGTGGTGAAACAAGGGATGTAGCTGGTGGCTGCTGACCAGACGCTGACAAAATTCCGCCATTGGCAGGCAGTTCTTGCGCCACAGTGCGGCATCCCGGGTAATATCTTCACTCAGACAGTGTTGGATTAGCGGTAATTCATACAATGTGGCAAACAGTGAAAACTCCAATGGCAGAGTAAAATTGGCGCTACCAAGCCACAGATCGCTTTCTGCACCGCCTTTATGCCAGGTGTCGTAGCTGACGATTTGTACATTAAGTTTGATATCATGCTCGACCAGAAGCGCCGCCATGGCTTGCTGAATGGCATGAAACTCAGAATGCTCGCTGTAGAACGTCAGTGTCAACGCACTCAATCCTGCGGGTTTGGGTTGCAGCCCTAACGCACGATTATGTAACCAGCGAGGCAGAATTCCATAAGCCGGTGCCCAGTAACGCTGATACAACGGGCCAGCGTGACTCAGTAGTGCGATTGGATTGATCAGCTCGCATAGCCAACGGCGGATCTCAGGGGCTGCGGCCAGCATTGAGCGCTGGTCAAACAGCAGGAAGTAGCAACCTTCCTCCAAGCGGCTTTCCAATTCATTATTGCCCGTATCATCCCCTTGCAATTGTACGCCGCAGTGTACTAATGCTTCACTCACTTCCGGTAAGACCCAGATATTGACTTCGTCGATCAGCGCGCGATAGCCAAAATAGTCATCAAAGGCGTGGATTTTCATCTGGCTTTGATGATTGCGTATGACACGATAAGGGCCTGTACCGATCGGATGGCGGGCAAAATCTGGCAGGCTTTGCCATTCACGCGGCAGGATCATGGCATGCACGCTGGCTAACAGCCAAGGAAGCCAATAATCAGGTGTGTGTAAATGCACATCGATAACATGGGGCGTTGGCGAAACAATCTGGCTTATATGGGAAAACAGAGATTGTGGCTTCAGGCGACTCAACGAATAGATAACATCCTCCATTTCCAATTCACGGCCGTGATGAAAATGGATTGCCGGGCGAAGATAAAAGCGCCAATGGAGCGGAGTAATCGTTTGCCAGTGGTGTGATAAATCTGATGTTAGTTCCCCATTTTCCTCATTTACGCGCGTCAAACCGTTAAATATCTGCCTCGCCAGGTGCGTTTCTGAACGGCGTAGTGCCGAACCGGGTAACAGGTTGTAAAGCTGGCGATAGTAAAGAACACGAAGGATATGCTTACCCAGCCGAAAACTGCGCCCTAACTGCGAAAGCAACATCTGGCGTACTGCATTTTTATCCCCGACCAGTTGAACAAGCTGGTCAATGTGATCCTGCTCCAGTAACTCTTCGGCCCACTGTTGTCGCAGAGCCAGACCCGTGTAGTGGAATTTTAGCAGCGAACGCTTCCCGCGTCCTGACTCACTCTGCCAGGTCAGCCAGCCTGCCTGCTGCATGGTCCCTAGAAGAGAACGCATATGGCGACGTGAACAACTGAGCACTTCTGCCAATTCCTGCAGTGTGGTTTCGGTTGGTAAGCCTTGGCAGTACTGCCATAGGCGAATAAATTGCTGTTGTAAGCGCGATGTGGGCATAAAAGAGGAACTCTCAGGCATAATTCGTCAATTTATCTTTCCTTATATTACGCAGATAATTCTTGCAGTTGAAACAGTGCAAAGGCATTCCCTCATTTTTAAAGCTGCGGCGTTGTTGATTGCAACTTTAAAACCTATTTGGTTTATGAGTGTGGCTTCGTTCTGTTTCTCTGAAAAGTGTTTCTGAGTAATGGTGCTTTTCACCAGCCAGTGGGGTAACCCACTGGCATTTTTATCCGCTGTTGACGCTTTCTTCCGGCATTTTCCTTTTGTAGCATAAGCGTTTCGTCTTCTGGTCAGGGATGCTGGTATGAATTTCATGCTTAGGTTTCTACGCCGTTTTAATCCCGTTTTTGCCGCTTCCTGATGATTGCCTTGCTTACCGGTATTGCCGGAGCGCTACAGGCTCCGACGTGAAGACTATTGCTGACCACTTTTGAGCACTTTTGACCACAGAGGTAAAAGTTTGTCCGCTGTGGGTTGGTATGTTTTATACCGCCAATGCCGTCGCCGGGATTATCGTCAGCTTTTTGCTGGCGAAACGATCTGATGCCCATGGCGATCGGCGTAAGCCTATCCTGCTCTGTTGCATAATGACCGCCGGCAACAGCCTACTCAACGCCATCTGTATTAGCATTATTGCCGGGATTGGCATGCTGTATTTTCAGGAGTTAATGCTGGGGAGTCCAGGGAGAGACCACGCTGTTTACCAACAGTATTTCTACCGGGGTAATCCTGGCAGGGGTATTACAAGGGACACAACCTAAGATGGTTTATTGGCTGCTCACCGTGCTGGCTCTGTTGGCTCTGTGGATGTGTGCCAAGGTGCGATAAGTGTAACATGATGTTAATTGATGAAGGTCATTGATAACGTTGCCCCCTGTTTACTAAGATAAATGAGCTCAGAGTGCGAACTCCGCGCTCTATTTCCATCTTGGTAACAAGATGTCGCTCCTTTGATGAACGTGGGTATGTTATGGACAAACTAACACCGCTCAAGCCTGTTCCTTCCCTTTGTGCCATTATCGTCGCGCTGGTCATCTGGTTTGTGATCCCGGTGCCTGCTGGGGTTACTCCTAACGCCTGGCATTTGTTGGCGCTCTTTATTGGTACCATTATTGCCATCATAGGCAAGGCGATGCCGATTGGTGCCGTTTCCATCATTGCCATTGCGCTGGTCGCCGTAACAGGTGTAACCAATCCAGGTAACCCTGGAGCAGCGCTTGATGACGCGTTAAGCGGTTTCTCCAACCAACTGATTTGGTTAATCGGTTTTTCTATCATGATTTCACTCAGTCTGAATAAAACCGGATTGGGTGCGCGCATTGGTTACTATTTCATTTCGTTATTTGGCAAAAAAACATTGGGGGTTGCCTATGCGTTAACTTTGGCTGAAACCGTGCTGGCACCGGTGACGCCAAGTAATACAGCTCGTGGCGGTGGGATTATTCACCCAATCATGAAATCTATTGCCGATAGTTTTGCCTCAAAGCCTGAACTCAATACTTCTGGCAAAATTGGCCGCTACCTTGCACTGGTGAACTACAACATCAATCCGGTTAGCTCTGCAATGTTTATTACGGCAACGGCGCCTAATCCACTGATTGTTAACCTTATCGCTAAAGGCACTGGTTCTGAGTTCGAACTGACCTGGTCGATGTGGGCGGTTGCTGCTCTGGTGCCTGGGATCTGTTCGCTGATAATGGTGCCGTTAGTGGTGTATCTGCTCTATCCACCGGAAATTAAAAGTACGCCTGATGCACCGCGTTTTGCCCTAGAGAAGCTCCAAGCACTCGGTAAGATAACGTTGCCCGAGAAAATTACACTGGGCGTGTTTGCTTTGTTGCTGTTCCTATGGGCAGGGATCCCTGCCATGATTTTTGGCTCGTCGTTGGCAGTTAACCCAACCACTGCCGCGTTGATTGGCCTGGCAGTCTTGCTGGCAACAGGGGTATTGAGCTGGGAAGACGTACTCAAACATAAAGGGGCCTGGGATACAGTCGTCTGGTTTGCCGCATTGGTTATGATGGCAACCTATTTGGGTAAACTGGGCTTGATAGAATGGCTTTCACAAACGGTGGGAGCAGGTATCAAAAGTATGGGAATGAGTTGGGTTGGCGGGACAATTTTACTGACGCTTATCTACCTGTATTCGCATTATTTCTTTGCCAGTGCTACCGCGCACGTTACGGCGATGTTTGCCGCGTTCTTTGCCGCTGGCATTGCTCTTGGCGCTCCCCCTGCGCTGCTTGGCTTGATCCTGGCTTTCTCTTCCTCACTGATGATGTCATTGACCCATTATGGCACCGGTACTGCGCCGATCATCTTTGGTTCGGGTTATACGACATTGGGAGAATGGTGGAAAACCGGTTTTGTTATGAGTGTGGTCAACCTGTTGATCTGGATGGTGATTGGTGGGTTGTGGTGGAAGTGGTTGGGGTACTGGTAATAACACTCGTCTTTCAAACTGTAGGAGTGACTGCTGCTTTTACTCGCACCAGTCACTTGGTTTACCCAGTGACTGGTTTGTTGCTCAGTGGCCGCCTGGCTGTATCTCAAAATCCATTAGTCATTGGCGATGATTAGTTCAGAAATGCGGGTTGCTGCGCTTCAAAGCGAGAGATCTCCGCTTCGTGCTGCAGTGTCAACCCAATACTGTCCAAACCGTTAATCATGCAATGGCGACGGAAGCTATCAATCTCAAATGGGTAGCTTTTGCCGCCAGCGTTCACCGTCTGGTTTTCCAGATCGACAACGAACTTTATGCCTTCGCTTTCTTCTACCAGTTTAAACAGTGCATCGATGTCCTGTTCGGTCAGTGTGACCGGCAGTAACTGGTTGTTAAACGCATTACCGTAGAAAATATCCGCGAAGCTAGGAGCTATCACCACTTTAAAGCCATAATCGCTCAGTGCCCAAGGGGCATGCTCGCGTGATGAACCACAGCCAAAGTTTTCTCGCGCTAACAGAATGCTGGCCCCTTTGTAACGCGGCTTGTTCAGAACAAACTCTGGGTTTGGCTGTTGGCCTGCGTCATCCAGAAAACGCCAATCATTGAACAGGTGTTGACCAAAGCCTGTACGCGTTACTTTTTGTAGAAACTGCTTGGGAATAATGGCGTCGGTATCGACGTTAGCCGCATCCAGAGGCACCACTAAGCCGGTATGTTGAGTAAATTTAGCCACGGTGGTGCTCCTTAGTGTAATTCACGGATATCGGCAAAATGGCCGGTAACAGCAGCAGCAGCGGCCATCGCCGGGCTGACCAAATGAGTTCGGCCACCCCGGCCCTGACGGCCTTCGAAGTTACGGTTGCTGGTAGATGCACAGCGTTCGCCTGGGTTTAGACGGTCATTGTTCATTGCCAGACACATGGAGCAGCCCGGTAGGCGCCATTCAAAACCCGCTTCGATAAAGATTTTGTCTAAACCTTCTGCTTCCGCCTGAGCTTTTACCGGGCCTGATCCCGGTACCACGATAGCCTGAACGCCAGCCGCTACCTTCCTGCCTTTGGCGATGGCTGCCGCAGCGCGCAGATCTTCAATACGTGAGTTAGTACAGGAACCGATAAACACTTTGTCGATGGGAACTTCAGTCAGCTTAATGCCAGGTTTCAGATCCATGTAAGCCAACGCTTTTTCGGCTGAAGCCCGCTCAACGGGATCGCTGAAGGAGTCAGGCGTTGGAATCATCTGATCGACAGCGATAACCTGACCAGGGTTGGTTCCCCAAGTAACCTGCGGGGCGATGTCTTCTGCACGTAAGGTGACAACAGTATCAAATTGCGCATCCGCATCAGATTTCAGCGTGCGCCAATAGGCAACTGCTTGCTCCCAGTTGTCACCGGTGGGTGCAAACTGACGGCCTTTCAGGTAACTGAAGGTGGTTTCATCTGGAGCAACCAGGCCAGCTTTTGCCCCCATTTCAATTGCCATGTTACACAGCGTCATACGGCCTTCCATGGTCAGTTGCTCGATCGCTTTACCACAGAACTCGACAACGTGACCTGTACCACCAGCACTGCCGGTTTTAC